>CAZUZB010000021.1:17544-20949 GCA_964624695.1 uncultured Anaerolineales bacterium
AGGAGATCGCGGCCGAGTTCACGCTCAAGGCGCAGCACCTGGCCATGGCCGAGCAGACGCCCTATGGCCTGGACCTGGGTGCCGTGGCCATGGCCACCCTCAAGGTTACGGCAGAGGAAGACAGGATCGTGGTGGATGGCCTGAAAAGCAAAGCCAAGGATCCGACACCCTTGGGCGATTGGACCGTGATGGGCGAGCCGTTCGCGGCGGTGTCGCAGGGCATCGCCCGGCTGTACAAGGCGGGTATCGACGAACCATACGCCCTGATTCTCAGCCCCCTAAAGTACGCCCAGCTGGCGAGCCTGATGCAGCATGGCCGTCGCGAGCTCGCTATGGTCGAGAGCGTGGTCAAGGGCGGGGTGCACCCGTATGTGGCCATGCCCGACGATCAGGTCTTGCTGGTCGGCGCGGCCTCGTGGAACGCCGATATTGTGCTCGGGCAGGATATCGTCACCGCTTACCTGGGAAACGAGGGCCTCGACCATCGGTTCCGCGTGTTCGAGACGCTGGTGTTGCGCGTCAAGCGGCCCGAGTGCGTCTGCGTGCTAGAAGGGTAAGAGCCTGACGGTCCACAAAGCTGCCGCGATCATAGGAGGCGTCTCTATGCCTATCAATGACATGACCTTGCGGATCGGCGGCGAAGCGGGCCAGGGTGTCGAATCTGGCGGAGCGGGCTTTGCCAAGGCGCTGGCCCGCTCCGGCCTGCATCTTTGCGGGATCCCGGACTATTACTCGCGGATCCGCGGCGGCCACAACTTTTTCACCATCCGCGTGGGCGAGGCTCCTGTTCCCGCCACGCGTGACCATGTGGACCTGCTCATCGCGCTGACGGCCGAGACGGTGGCCCGACACCTGGATAGCCTCAGCCCGGGCGCCGCCATCATTATCGATGAGGCGCAGCCCATCGACGATGACCTGCGGCAGGAGCGAGACCTGCAGTTCCTGCGCCTCCCCTTGCTCGAGATCGCCAAGCGTGAAGGCAGCGAGGTGATGGTCAACACCGCCGCTCTGGCCGCGGCGGCGGCGATTACCGAACTGCCGCTGGACGCGGTGATGGACGTGATCGCCGAGAACTTTGCCAAAAAGGGCGACGAGGTCGTCGAGGCCAACCGGCGGGTGGCGGAGGCGGCCTTTGCCGCCGCCCAGGCTGCGCTGGAGAGGCCTTTTCCCTGGAAGCTCCAGCCGATGGAGGCCCCCAAGCGGGTCGTCATCAGTGGCAACCAGGCCTTTGCCTTGGGCGCCCTGGCGGCGGGATGTCAGTTTGTGGCGGGCTACCCGATGACGCCGGCCACCTCGGTGCTCGAGTACATGGCCACCCATGCCGATGAGTGGGGCCTGGTCGTCAAGCACACCGAGAGCGAGATCGCTGCGATCAACATGTGCATCGGCGCCGCCAATGCAGGCGTCCGCGCCATGGCCCCCACATCGGGCGGTGGGTTCGACCTGATGACCGAGGGCCTCAGCCTGGCGGGCATGACCGAGACGCCCCTGGTGATACTACTGGCGGGGCGGCCAGGCCCCGCGACGGGGCTGGCCACGCGCACGGCTCAGGCCGACCTGTTCCTGGCCATGCACGCGGGCCACGGCGAGTTCCCGCGGGTGATCTTGGCGCCGCACACGCCACAAGGGTTCTACGAGGCGGCCATCCGCGCGTTCAACATCGCCGAGCGGTACCAGCTTCAGGTGATCGTGCTCTCGGACCAGTACGCTGCCTCGGGAATCTGGACTGTCGACGCCGACGCATTCGATCTGGAGAATGTGCCCATTGATCGCGGCAAATGGCTAACGGCCAGCGATCTGGCTACGATGGAGAGCTACCAGCGCTTTGCCATCACCGAGGATGGCGTGTCCCCTCGGGCCGTGGCGGGCATCGATCCCAAGGCGGTGTACCTGACCACGGGCAACGAGCACCGCGAGGATGGACACATCACCGAGGAGGCCGAGATCACGGCCGCGATGGCCAGCAAGCGTCTGCGCAAACTGGAGGCGGCTCGTGCCGACATGCGCGGCCCCATCCGCTATGGGCCCGAAGCCGCAGAGCTGACCTTTGTCTCGTGGGGCTCGACCTATGGCGCCCTGAGCGAGGCCGTGGATGCGCTGAACCGCGGCGGTGACAGCGCCAACCTGGTCCATCTCGTGGATCTCGTGCCGCTGCCGGCGGAGGAGGTGCGCGCGGCGCTGGCTTCTGCGCGCAAGATTGTCGTCGTCGAGGGCAACGCTCAGGGGCAGCTCGCCCAGCACCTGTGGGCCGAGGCGGGCGTTCGCGCCGACGAGACCCTGCTCAAGTATGACGGGCGCGGCTTTACGGCCGACTATGTCCTGAAGAACATCGGGGGGTAGCCAGATGGTCAGCGTCAAGGATTTTTCCAACGACATCCGACCCACGTGGTGCCCCGGCTGCGGCGACTATGGCATCTGGAACGCTCTCAAGCGCGCTCTGGTTCAGGCCGAGCTCACGCCTCAGCAGGTCATGCTGGTGAGCGGCATCGGCTGCGGCAGCAAGATCAGCGACTATATGACCATCAACGGCCTGCACACGTTGCACGGCCGCGCGTTGGCCGTCGCCACCGGGTACAAGCTGGCCAACCACGGCATGAAGGTGATCTGCGTCCACGGCGATGGCGACGGCTATGGCATGGGCGCCAACCATATGCTCCATGCCGTCCGCCGCAACATCGGCATCGTCGACATGGTGCAGAACAACCATGTCTATGGTCTCACCAAGGGGCAGTACAGCCCCACCAGCCGGGCGGGATTCCGCACCAAGACCTCGCCTCACGGCGCGCTGGATCGGCCCGTGAACCCGTTGGCTCTGGCGCTATCCCAAGGGGCGACCTTTGTGGCACGGGGCTTTGCGCTGGACCTCAAGGGCCTGATCGAGTTGATGGTGGCGGCCCTCGATCATCGGGGCTATGCCCTGATCGACATCATGCAGCCCTGCGTCACCTTTAACAAGGGCATGGACTATGACTGGTTCTCCGAGCACACCTACCGCGTGGAGGACGAGGGGCACGACCCCAGCGACAGGATGGCGGCCATGGCGCGGGCGTTCGAGTACCCAGGTGGCGAGCGCATCCCCTTGGGGCTGATCTATCGCACCGAGGAGGTGCCCTCCTATGAGGAGCAGGTGCCCACCTTGGCTCAGGGGCCGCTGGCTGCGCAGCCGCTGCGTGGCCGGCCTGCGGAGGCGTACCGTCAGTTGCTGGACGAGCTCGCCTAGGAGGCTAGCGTGCGGGTCACGGTCTATAGCACGCCAAGCTGTCCCTACTGCCATCAGGTCAAGCAGTACTTGCAGGGGCGCGGGATCGCTTTCGAAGATCGTGACGTGTCACGCGACCCTGAGGCGGCGGAAGAGATGGTTCAGATCTCGGGTCAGCGCGGGGTGCCCGTCGTCCAGGTGGGCGA
>CAZUZB010000021.1:21049-29127 GCA_964624695.1 uncultured Anaerolineales bacterium
TGGGAGGAACGAATATGTCAACCAAAGATGCTGCCTTGGAGGCGCTCAGCCAGGCCTTGCGGCTGGAGCAAGAGGGCCGTGCCTTTTACTTGCAGGCCGCCAAGGATACGGTGGATGAAAAGGGCCAGGCCATGTTCCAGTCGCTGGCTGACGACGAAGCCAAGCACGCGAGCATGGTCCAGCGGCAACTCTATGCGATCGAGGGCGGCGGAGGCTATGTGTTGCTGCCCGACGTCCAGGTTCCCGACATCGACCTGGGCAAAAAGCTATTCCCGCCGGATGCGGGCGCCATCCGTAGCGCCGCGGATCAGGCCAGCAACGAGCTCGAGGTGCTGCACATGGCGCTCGACAACGAGATGCGCAGCTATGATCTCTACTGCGAGGCGGCCAAAGCCACCACGGATGAGGCGGGCCGCGCCATGTACGCCTGGCTGGCCCAGGCGGAGATGGAGCACTTTGACCTGCTCATGAGCAACTGGGAATCGCTTACCGCCATGGGGGGCTGGGTCTAGCTGCCCGCCTGGCGCACAGGAGAGGAGTCGCATGATGCCGAAAAAGAGCCTCGAGGTCCTTGAGCGAGGGATGAAGACCGAGCTGTGGGGGCAACGGTTCTATCGCGAAGCGGTCGCCCGGACCGCATCCGAGGATGGCAAGCGGGTATTTCAGAGCCTGGTGGATGAAGAAGGCAAGCACCTCGACATTCTGCGCGGCCAGTATGCCAGCTTGGCTGGGGACGGCGGCTGGGTCTCGCCTAGCAAGGCCATGGAGCTGGCCCAATCGGCCGAGTCAACCCATATCTTTCCCGATGCCGAGGATGTGGGGCAGCTCATTCCCGATGACACCAGCGATGTAGGGGCCCTCGAACTGGCCATGGATTTTGAGCGGCGTGGCTATGAGCAGTATATGGACAATGCCGAGGCCGCCGATTCGCCCGGGGCGCAAGAGCTGTGGCGTTCGCTGGCGGATTGGGAGGACCAGCATTTCGCCTTTTTACAAAAGACCCACGAGTTTCTCAAGAGCAACGGCGCCTGGTACTTTGACGAAGAGGAACTGCCCTTTTTCGAGGGCTGAGATACGCGGGAAGGCTGACGACACAAGATGATTGGTACCCTCATCAACGCCGCCGCCGTGCTTGTCGGCGGCGGCCTTGGCACGTGGTTGGGCCAGCGCCTCCCGCCGCGTATCCGTGATACCGTTCAGAACGGCCTGGGCCTCGTGACGATGCTCGCGGGCCTGCAGATGGCGCTACAGACCGAGAGCATTCTCATCACCATGGGGAGCCTGCTGGTTGGCGGCATCTTGGGTGAGTGGTGGCGCCTGGACGAGGGTCTCTCTCGCATCGGCGATCGCCTCAAGGCGCTGACCTCGCGACGGCTGGGGACCAGCGGCCTGGGGCTCTTTACGGAAGGGTTTGTGACCGCGAGCCTGGTCTTTTGCGTGGGGCCGATGACGGTGCTGGGAGCTATCCAGGATGGCCTCACGGGCGACTATACCCTGCTGGCTATCAAGTCGATGCTGGATGGCTTTGCGGCGCTGGTGTTTTCGTCGTCCATGGGCCTGGGGGTGGTCTTTTCGGTGCTGACCATCCTGCTATTCCAGGGAGCCATCACGCTAGGGGCGGGGGCGGTTCAGACGATCCTGACCGATGCCATGATCGCCGAGATGACGGCCGTGGGGGGCGTCATCATCATCGGTATCGCGCTGTTGCTGCTGGATGTCAAGCGCATTCGCATCGCCAGCTTTTTGCCTTCTCTGGCCATCGCCCCCGCCTTGGTGTGGCTGTTGACCGCTCTGGGGGTGGCCTGGTAAGGGCGCAAGCAAGCGAGGGCTGGAGCGCATGCGCTCCAGCCCTCGTGCTCTGTGAAACGCGCGTTAGCCCTTGCTGGGGATATACTTGGCGATCTTTTGCGCCAGGTTCGCGATGGGCATGCTCTGCAGCCAGATGTGCCCAGGCCCCTTCAGGGTCGCCAGGAAGAGGCCCTCTCCCGAGAACAGCGCATTGGTGATGCCCTTGACCGTGGTGATGTCATAGTCCACGCTGGGCTCGTAGAGCGCGATGTGGCCTGGGTCGACCTGCATCACCTGCCCTGGGGCGAGATCATAGTCGCGCACGTCGCCTGCGATCTCGAGGAACACGACGCCCGGCCCGGTGATCTTTTGGAGGATGAACCCCTCGCCACCAAACAGGCCCGCGCCCAGCCGCTTGCGGAAATGCATCTCGATAGAGACGCTTTCCTCAGCCGCCATAAAGGCGTCTTTCTGGCAGATCAGGCTCTGCCCTGATCCCAGCTCAAAGGCCAGGATGCACCCAGGAGCTTCGGGCGTAAAGGTGATCATGGCAGAGCCACGGTTGCAGCGGTACGACGTCATGAACAGCGATTCGCCCGCCAGCTTGCGTCCGAGGCCAGCCATCAGGCCGCCGCGGGTGCTGGTGTTCATGGCGATGTCGCCCTGCATCCAAGCCATACCGCCCGACTCGGTATAGACCGACTCGCCTGACTCCAGGTAGACGTCCACCGACGGCAGGACCGATCCGGTGATCTCGTAACGCATCGTTCTCCCCTCCTCCAGATCGAGACCATTCCCCAGGAACAGCCTCACTGCGTCGTTGACGGGGCGATTATAGTCGAAACGCTCGACCGTGCAAGCCTCCACGGATCAGCGATGGGCTTGTTCGCTGCCGCTGCGCTCGCCATGGGGGGCGTGGTGGCGTGCCCGCTGACGGCATATCGGCAAAGGGCCCAAAAATGGACATCGGTGTCTCGGAGGCCTATACTAGTCCGAGTGTTAGCAACATCCGAGGGCAGATATGGCAGTCTTGAATGTAGTCACGTCCGAGAACCCGTCGCTCCGTGAGAAATCCAAGCGGGTGAGCAGCTTTGGGGCGGCCCTGAACAATCTGGTGGCCAACATGTTCGATACCTTGCATGCCGCCAACGGCCTGGGCCTGGCTGCGCCGCAGGTCGGGGTGCCGCAACGTGTCTTTATCGTCGAGCTCCCTGAGGAGTTGGACGAAGAGGGCCAGGTGGAGCTTTCTGCCGAACGGTACGTGCTGGTGAACC
Organism: uncultured Anaerolineales bacterium; assembly: GCA_964624695.1. Lineage (GTDB taxonomy): Bacteria > Chloroflexota > Anaerolineae > UBA1429 > UBA1429 > DAIRUQ01. The sequence continues at coordinate 24,112 of CAZUZB010000021.1, forward strand.
CCGAGATCGTCCGCCGGCGGGGCGAGCAGGAGATGGTCGAGGGGTGTCTATCTGTGCCGGGTTACCGTGGCATGGTCAAGCGCAACACCTATGTGGTGATCAAGGGGCAGGATATCGAGGGGCGCAACGTGCGCTACCGAGCCGAGGGGCTCTTGGCGCAGGCTTTTCAGCACGAGCTGGATCATCTCGATGGGATCCTGTACATCGATCGCATCGAGAGTGCTGACAAGCTTTGGCGGATCACGCCGGGTATGGAAGAGGTCGACGACGAGGATCTGGCCTAGTCGTCGACGCTTGCGGTCATAGATCCCACCCCGCTAGCTGTGAGCTTGCTCTGATGCGCTCAGGTGATCGAGCAGCAGTTCGGCCCGGGGCAGCACCAGGTCGGCGCCGGCCTTTTCCAGTTCTTTCCGTACCCCAAAGCCCGAAAGCACTGCCACAGCGAACGCGCCGGCGCGTTTGGCCGCGCGGATATCGGCAGTGGTATCGCCCACCATCATGCACGCGCTGGGGGGCACCTGAAGCAGCTTGGCAGCCTTGAGCACCGGCTCGGGATGCGGCTTCATGCGCAGCACATCCTGTCGGGTGATCACTAACGGAAAGAGCTCCTGCAACCCGGCTTGCTGCACGAATGCCTCCGCTTCTGGGCGCGCGCGTGTCGTCACCACCGCCAGCAAATAGTGCCCCTGGAGCGCGTTCAGCAGCCGCATCGAGCCCTCCACCAGCTCTGATTCCCCGCGCGTGGCCAACCCCTTGGCGCGCCGCACACGATCCGCCAGGCCAAAGAAACCGCTACCGATGCCCAGGTGCTCCAGGGCCGACATGAGATAGTTGGCAGGTGATTCGACGCTCATCACGATATGTCTGGCCAGGGTCTGGGCGTCCACGCGGGGGATCAGCCGTGCGAGCCAGCCGAGCTTTTGGGCCAGCGTATCAGCCCAGCGGTTGTCGGTCTCGATGAGGGTGCCGTCCAGATCGAACAGGATCGCTCTGGGAGTGTAGGCTATTGGGGAGACTGGTGGGTGGGGGGGATGGGTCACCGCGCCTCCCGCCTAGCCGAACCGTCGCGCTAGCTCGGCCAGCACGTCGTCCCACGTCAGCCCCTTGGATGCCAGCATCACCAGCAGATGGTAGACGAGGTCTGCCGTCTCGGACACCACGCGCTCGTCGCTCTCCAGAGCCCCTGCCACGACCACCTCGGCGGCCTCTTCGCCTACCTTTTTCAGGATCCTGGGCACGCCGGCCTCCAGCAGTGCGCAGGTATACGATCCCTCGCGGGGGTTCTGCTTGCGGTTCTCGATCACGCTGCACAGAGCGGCGATGACATCTTGGGTCATGATCTCTCCTGTGTTCCGCCCAGACGGCGGTAGAAACAGCTAGGGGCCCCGGTGTGGCAGGCTGGGCCCGCCGGCGTCACCAGCATGAGCAATGTGTCCGCGTCGCAATCGACCAGGATCTCTTGGATACGCTGCGTGTTCCCAGAGGTCTCGCCCTTGTGCCAGAGACATTGCCGGCTGCGGCTCCAGAACCAGGTCTCGCCCGTTTCCAGGCAGCGTGCCAGCGAGGCCGGGTTGACCCAGGCCACCATCAGCACCTGTTGTGTGCTGGCATCCTGGACGATGGCCGGCAAGAGCCCATCGGCGTTCCAACGCAGCGAGGCTGCGTCGACCGCTTCCCGCTGCAGGTAACTATCGCCGCTCATGCACATGGTCAGGGCCTCACCGGCACACCGTGCTCGGCCAGATAGCCCTTGACATCGCTGACGCGATAGGTCTGAAAGTGGAACAGCGAGGCGGCCAGGGCCGCGCTGGCCTTGCCGTCCGTCAGAACCTGGCCAAAGTGCTCTAGGGTGCCAGCCCCGCCCGAGGCGATGACGGGGATGGACACGGCCTCGGCGACCTGGCGGGTCAGGTCCAGGTCATAGCCATCCTGGGTGCCATCGCGGTCCATGCTGGTCAGCAGGATCTCGCCCGCGCCGCGGTCCTCTACCTCCTTGGCCCAGGCGACGGCCTCTTTGCCCGTGGGGATGCGCCCGCCGCTGATGAAAACCTCAAAGCGCCCGTCGTCGCTGCGCTTGGCATCGATAGCCACGACGATGCACTGGCTGCCAAAGCGCTTGGCGCCCTCGTCGATCAGGTCGGGCGTTCGGACCGCCGCGCTATTGATGGAGGTCTTGTCGGCGCCGGCCAGCAGAACGCTGCGCAGATCGTCCACGTTGCGCAGCCCCCCCCCGACGGTGAACGGGATGTTGATCACATCGGCCACGCGCCGCACCATGTCCGTCACGATATCGCGGCTCTCGTGCGAGGCGGTGATATCGAGGAACACCAGCTCGTCGGCCCGCTCGTCGGAATAGACCTTGGCCTGCTCGACCGGATCGCCGGCGTCACGCAGATTCAGAAAGTTGATGCCCTTGACGACGCGACCGTTCATGACGTCCAGGCAGGGGATGATCCGTTTGGCTAGCATCTCAGGCTCCTCGCTCTATACGGTTGGCGACGGCGTTTGCTTCGGCCAGGGTGAAGCGTTTCTCGTACAGCGCCATGCCGACGATGACGCCCTCGATGCCGGCGGACGCTTGGGAGGCCAGGGTGCGAATGTCCTCCAGCGCGCTGACCCCGCCGGATGCGATGACCGCCAAGCCGGAACGCTGGGCGAGGTGGCGGGTCGCCTCCACGTTGGGGCCGGTCAGCGTGCCGTCGCGCTGGATGTCGGTGTAGACGATGCGCTCCACGCCCACCTCGGCCATCTGGCGCGCCAGGTCCACGGCCAGAACGTCGCTGGTCTCGAGCCAGCCGTGGGTAGCCACGCGGCCGTCGCGGGCGTCGATGCCCACGGCGATGCGCGCTGGGCCGAATCGCGCCACCGCCTCTGCCACCATATCCGGCTCGCGGACCGCCACCGTCCCCAGGATGACGCGCGCCACGCCGGCGTCCAGCAGGCGGGCCACGTCATCGATGCTGCGCAGCCCGCCGCCGAACTGCGCTGGGATTGTGACGCTGGCCAAGATGGCGGATAGGGCGGCCATGTTGGCTGCCGCTTGATCGCCCAGGGCGCCGTCCAGGTTGACCAGATGGAGCCATTGGGCGCCTTGCTGTTCCCAGGCTTGCGCCATGGCCGCGGGATCGGCCGAGTAGACGCGCTCCTGGCTGGCCTGGCCCTGGATCAGGCGCACGCAGCGCCCTCCCCGCAGGTCAATGGCAGGGTAGACGATCATCGCTCCTCCGGCGATAGGCCCGCCATCTTGAGATAGTTGCGCAGGATCCGCTCGCCCACATCCTGGCTCTTTTCGGGGTGGAACTGGATGGCGGCGACATTGCCGCTGGCGATGGCGGAGACAAAGCCACGGTCATAGTCCGTGCGAGCGGCGACGACAGATTCATCGTTAGCGTCGCAATAGTACGAGTGGACAAAGTAGGCATAGCTGCCGTCGGGGACGCCATCCCACAGCGGCGTGGCTTTGGTCTGATGGATCTGGTTCCATCCCATGTGGGGGACGGTCACACCCGAGCCAAAGCGGCGCACGCGACCTGGGACAATGCCGAGCCCGCGGTGCTCACCCATCTCTTCGCCCACCTCGAACAACACCTGCATCCCCACACAGATGCCTAGAAAGGGCACCCCCTCGCGGATGGCGGCGATGATGGGCGCCTCTAGCTTGCGCGCGCGCAGGTTGGCCATGGCGTCACCAAAGCTGCCCACGCCCGGCAGAACCAGGGCGCTGGCTCGCGTGATGTCGGCGGGGTCGGCCGTCATGGTGGCTTGCACGCCCAGGCGCCGAAAGGCCATGGTGACGTTGCGCAAGTTGCCGGCGCCATAGTCGATGATGGCTAGCACGCTAGAGCACTCCTTTGGTGGAGGCGATGCCGACGCGGCGTGGATCTCGGCCGATAGCCTGGCCCAGGGCTCGCCCGAGCGCTTTGAACACTGCCTCGATGATGTGGTGGCTGTTGGCGCCGTCCAGCGAGCGGACGTGTAGGGTGATGCCGGCGTTGTGCGCCAAGGCGCGCAAGAACTCGGGCACCAGCTCGGTATCAAAGCTGCCCACCTGCGCGGCGGGGATATCCACGCGGTACACCAACAGGCCTCGGCCGGACAGGTCCAGGCTCACCAGGGCCAAGGCTTCGTCCATGGGCAAGGTCTGGCTGCCATACCGAACGATGCCGGCCTTGTCTCCCAGCGCTTGCGCCAGGGCCTGCCCCATGGCGATGCCCACATCCTCTACGCTATGGTGGGCGTCGACCTCCAGATCCCCCCGGCAGGCGATCTCCAGGTCGATCAGGCTGTGGGCGGCCACATGGCTGAGCATGTGATCGAAAAAGGGCACGCCGGTGTCGATCTCCCAGCGCCCGGTGCCGTCCAGGTCCAGCTTCACACGCACCTGGGTCTCGCGGGTCTTGCGCTCCACCAGGGCTGATCGGTTTGCTGCCATGCTACCTCCTAGAACGCCACAAGGGCTGTTAGCACCGCATCGTTCTGGGTTGGCGTGCCCACAGTGATGCGGATGTGGCCGTCCAGCCGCCCCCCCTCGAAATAGCGCAACAGGATGCCGCGCGCCTCCATGTGCGCTTGGAACCGCTCGGCCTCGACGCCCTCCAGCCGGCAGAGATGATAGTTGGCCTGGCTGGGGTACGGGCGCAGATAGGGGATACTTGCGAGCGCCTCGGCCATGCGCCCACGCTCGGCCACGATGGCCGCCACGCGATCCAGCGCGGTCTGCGCATCCGCCAACGTCGCCAGCGCGGCGGCTTGGGCGGGGCCGTTGACGTTATAGGGTGACTTGAGCTTGAGCAAGAGCTCGGCCAGGAGGCAAGGACAGACGCCATAGCCGATGCGCATGCCGGCCAGGCCGGCCCATTTGCTAAAGGTGCGCAGGACCACCAGGTTGTCTCGCTGTGCCACCTGGCTGGCGCGGGAGGGCCCGCCGAACTCGACGTAGGCCTCGTCCAGCACCACCAGCAGGGGCAGCCTTAGCAACCGGGATAGCTGGTCGTCCGGTAGAGGGCCGCCATCGGG
>CAZUZB010000022.1:0-21429 GCA_964624695.1 uncultured Anaerolineales bacterium
TTCAGGGAGCGCCGTGCGTCTTCCGAAAACTTGAGCTGCTTTGCCATGTTGCCTCCTCGTTGTGTCTACCCGTTGCCCTAGTTCGTAACGACAGCGACGATATCGTCCTCGCGGAGGATCAGGTACTCGCGACCGCCCTCTTTGATCTCTGTGGCACCATAGCGCCCAAAGACGACGATATCGCCGACCTTGACGCCCATCGGGACACGCTCGCCGTCTTTGCCACGGCTACCCGGACCCACCGCCACCACGGTGCCCTTCTGGGGCTTTTCCTTGGCCGTCTCAGGCAGGACGATACCGGCTGCCGTGACTTCTTCGCTCTGGAGACGCTCTACCAAGACACGATCTCCCAGAGGCTGCAGACTCGTTGCCATGATCTCGTTCCTCCTTCTGCTATCGGCCGCCCAAGCCCTACTTGCTCGACGACCTCCGCTGGTCTTGTTAGCACTCTGGTTCCCTGAGTGCTAAGCACTGCCCAACTATACACCAGGTCTCGCGGCTGTGCAAGTGGGTACCCACATTGCGAGAAGCCGCTTTCGCCAGTAAAATGCCTCGTGCATACCGACTCGCGAACGGGGGACCCCGCATGACGCTGCTCATTGGCCTGGATATCGGCACCTCCAACATCAAAGCCGCGGCCTACCGGGCCGATGGCGGGTGCCTCGCCCAGGCCAGCTCGCCCACGCCATCGAGAACGATCGCCTTGCGCCAATCCGAGCAAGACCCCGACGAGATCTGGGGAGCCGTGGCGGAGACGCTTGCCAAGACCGTGACGGCCTGCGGGAGCTCGCCCGACATCGCCGGCGTGTGCGTGGCCAGTGTGGGCGAGGCTGGCGTGCCTTTGGACGCCCATGGCGACCCGACCTGCCCCATCATCGCCTGGTACGACGAGCGCACCGCCCCCCTGGCGCAGTGGTGGGAAGTGAATCTGGGGACCGAACGCCTCTTTGCCCTGACCGGCCTGCCCCTGGGGCATACCTTTAGCCTGCTCAAGATGCAGTGGCTCCGCCAAGAGGCCCCTGTGGCCTGGGCCGCCACCCGCCGCTGGCTAGCGGTGGGCGACTATATCGGGTTCCGCCTGACCGGCCAGCAGGCCATGGGTTACTCGCTGGCATCGCGCACCATGGCGCTGGATCTCGGCACGCGCGCCTGGTCGCCCGAGCTGCTCGACCTGGCAAGGGTACCCGAGCGGCTGCTGCCCGCGTTGGCCCCCGAAGGCACGCTGCTGGGGCGCGTGCTACCCGAAGCAGTTGTAGCCACTGGCCTGCCCGAGGGCACGGCCGTGTTCATTGGGGGACACGACCATCCCGTGGCGGCTATTGCCATGGGCGCCACGGCCCCGGGCATCGTGCTCGATTCCACCGGCACCACCGAGACCGAGCTCATGGCCATCCCTTCCGTCCGAGCTATCCTGGATCGCAATGATCAGCATTTCTCGGTGGGGTGCCACGCCGCACCGGGGCGGTACTATATCAAGGGCGCGATTCTCGGTGCCGGCAGCCTACTGGCCTGGGCTGCGGGATTATGTTTCCCTCAAAAGCCGCCACACGCCAGACTGGCCGCGCTCACGGAGGCGGCAGCCACCAGCCCGGCCGGCGCGGACGGCCTCTACCTTCTCCCGCACCTCGCTGGAGCGGGCTCGCCCGACCGCGACTCGATGGCACGGGGCGTCATGGCCGGCCTCACCCTCGGCCACACGCGGAATGATATCGCCCGGGCCGCCTTTGAGGGGCTGGTCTATGAGCTGAATGCCCTCCTGAGCGCCCTGGAGCAGAGCGCCGGCTACCCTATCAGCCAGGTCATCGCCGCCGGCGGGGGCTCCCAAAGCTCCTTCTGGACGCAGCTCAAGGCAGACATCACGGGGCACCCGATGATGGTATCGCCACAGACCGAGGCCGTGACGCTGGGGGCGGCCATGCTGGCTGGGCTGGGCAGCGGCATCTACAGCTCGTTGGAAGATGCCCAAGCCGCGCACGCACTGCCGGGCGAGATGTACACGCCAGACCCAGCGCGTGCTCAGCTCTATGACCGGCTCTACCGCCTACGCATCCGCCGCATTCGTGAGCTCTGCGTGCCTCTCGGCGCCGCCACCGGACGGCTCTGGGGCGGCGCGCTCGATGACCCCAGCCCTACGAGAGCTTGATGGAAACGGGACTGCCACTCATCCAGACAAAGATTGCCGTTCCCCGGCAGCGGCCCCTGGCGGTCAAGCGCCTTCGCCTGCTCGATCTCTTGCATGCCAACGTCCAACAAAAGCTCATTCTGGTTTCGGCCGGCGCCGGCTATGGCAAGACCTCTCTGCTGATCGATTTCGGCCACGACGCCGGCGTTCCCGTCTGTTGGTACAGTCTTGACCCGTTGGACACACAGCTAGCTACCTTTGTCGAGTACCTGACCGCCAGCATCCGAGCGCGCTTTCCCGGCTTTGGGGCCAGCGTTCTCTCGGCGCTAGCGCATCCCCCCACAGGAGCCCCTCCCGTCGAGGCCTATGCCCGCCTCCTGCTCGACGAGATAACGCGTAACGCGCCAGACTTTTTTCTCTTGGTGCTGGATGACTATCACGAGGTCGCGGATAGCGAGCCCATCAACCTTTTGATCGATACGCTGCTCCGCTATCTGCCCGAGAACTGTCACATCGTGTTGGCCACCCGGAGCATTCCCACGCGTCTCACCCTAACGCGCCTGGTCGCTCGGCAAGAGGTGTTTGGCATTGGCACCGAGCACTTGGCCTTTACCGAGGAGGAAATCGGCCAACTCCTGATTCGGCTGGGCAAGCAGGATCTCTCGCCAGAGCAGATCACGACGTTAGCGCAACGGTCAGAAGGCTGGGTGACGGGCATCCTTCTGGCTGCTCAAGCCGGCCTGACCGCGACGACGTCCACGCTCTTGGAGCTCTCTGGGGGCACGCCTGGCGTGTTTGCCTACATGGCCGAACAGGTCATTGAGCGACAGCCCTCGGAACGCGTGCGCTTTCTCCTGGGCAGCGCCGTGCTTGACCAGATGTCCCCCGCCATGTGCGATGCCCTGCTCCAGCGCCGTGACTCGGCCCAGCAGCTCCGGCTGCTCTCTGAGGCCAACTTGTTCACCCACCCCCTCGACCAACGGGGGGAGTGGTATCAGTATCATCAGCTCTTTCGCGAGTTCCTCAGGGCGCGCCTCCGCCAGGTGGACCCGTCAGACTATGAACGGCTCGTGCGCCGCGCAGCCGCGCTGTACAGCGATCGAGGCCAGTGGTCCGAGGCGATCACCCGCTTTATGGAGATCGACGCCCACCACGAGGCGGCTCGTGCTATCGATGTTACCGCCCAAGAGGCGTTCGACACCGGGCGCTGGGACCGCCTGTCCGAGTGGATCGACGGATTGCCTCCCAGCACCTTGCAGAGCCACCCGCGCCTGGCGCTCTTTCGCGGGCAGATCCAGACCGAGCAAGGCGATCCTGCTGGCGCATTGAGGCTCCTCGGCCAGGCGCGGGAAAGCTTTGCGGCGCAGAATGACGCCGTCGGAGAGGCCCGTGCCTTGGTCGCCACAGCGGTAGCGCAACGCTTCAGAAGCCGCTTTGAGGAGGCCATGGCGGCCAGCCGCGAGGCCCTGGCGTGCGCCGGTGATATCGACCTCGTCACCAAGGGCAAGGCGTTGCGCAACCTGGCCATCTGCCATGCGTCTTTGGGCGAGATTGACCGCGCCATCGAGCTCCTCACCGAAGCCCTCGATGCCGCCCAGGAAAGCGGCGCCGACAACGACGCCGCCTACAGCGCTCATGATCTGGGCACACTGGAGGCCATGCGCGGCAATCTTCGAGGGGCTCGCCAGCGCTTTCATCAGGCGCTAGGGCATTTTGCCACGTCTGGCACTCCAGCAGGATTGGCGTTGGCCTATATTAGCCTGGGAGTCGTGCACCATCACCTGGGCGAGTATGCAGAGGCAGCTAACCGATTCGAACAGGGCCTCGATCGAGCCCGCCAGGCCGGCGACCTGCGCACCGAAGCCTATCTGGTAACCAGCCAGGGCGATCTGCTGCGTGACACCGGCCGGCTCCAGGAAGCCATCGCCACTTATCGCCTCGCCTCCAGCCTCGCTTCCCAATCCAACGACTCCAGCCTGCGCATCTATGTGCTAGACGCGCTGGCCAACGCCTGGCGCATGCAGGGCGATCTCGTCCGCGCGGGGCAAGTGCTGGCCGAAGCCAGAGACCAGATCACCGAGAAACGTTGGGTGCGGGAACGGGCGTATTGCGAGCTCTCCCTGGCGCTCCTCCAAAGCGCCCAAGGCGAGGAGGCAGCCTCCAGAACCGGCGCCCACGCCCTCGAGATGCTCGCCAGTTGCGATGCGACCCGCGACCAAGCGCGCGCCCATATCCATCTGGCCGCCTGGGCCCATGAGGCGGGGGACGAGGCCCACGCCATCGAGCATCTGCGTGAGGCGGGGAGGCTGGCCCGCTTGTTGGGCTCTCACCAGTTCGCCATCGCCGAGGGGACGACCCTCCTACCTCTGTGGCGCGCGGCCAAGAGCTGGGATACCCCGGGCTTGCCGGTGCGCGAGATCGCCGCAGAGGTCCGCCGTCTCCACCTCGCGCGAGAGGACGCGCCCGGGCAAGCCGAGGGATCGCAGGAGGCCCCCATCACGCAAGTGACCCTGCTGGGGCTGCGAGGAGGGCAGATTCTGGTGAACGGCAAACCCGTCACAGAATGGGAGTCCACACCAGCTCGCGTGATGGCGTTTCTTCTCGCCTGCCACCCACACGGGCTGCGCAAGGAACAGATCATCGAAATGATGTGGCCGGAAGCCCCGCCAGCGCGAGGAAATAGCAGCTTTCATTCGACCAAGTACCGCGTGCACAAGGCGCTGGGACTCGAAGATGGCATCGTTCATGACCGGAGCAACGGCGCATACGCGGTGAACCCGGCGATCGTATGGCGTTGCGACGTGAGCGAGTTCCTGGATCTCGCCCGAACGCCCGTGGAGGCGTCGGACGCGCTCTCGTGCTGGGATCAAGCGCTGGCTATGTACCAGACGCCGTTCCTCGAGATATGTGACGCGGCGTGGGCCGACGACCTCCGCCAGCAGGCCGCCGAGGCCCATCAACACCTGCTACTCCAGCGAGCCGGCGCCGCCGCGCATGCGGGCGATCTTGCCCAAGCCGAGACGCTGTTCGTCGCCATGCTGAGCTACGATCCCTACGACGAGGCCGCGTATCGAGGAGCCATGTGGTGCCGGGCCAGTCGTGGCGACCGCGCAGGGGCGCTGGAACTGTACCGCCAGTGCCAACGCGTCTTGCGGCAGGAGCTGGGCGTCCCTCCCGATGGTGAAACGGAGTTGCTCTCCCAGGCCATTCAGCGCTCCTGCCCACTCCCCGGTCTGTAGACAACACACCCGCAGCCAGTTCCTAGAAAACCCCGTCCCTCGTGAGCATTTCGTGAGTGTGCCCTGCTATCATGAGCGCAGAGTCACACACAGGAGGTATCATGAAAAAGGCCTATTGGACCGTTGTCTATGTCGTCCTCACGGTAGCGGCCATGGTTCTCGCCAGCGGGGCGCCGCTTATCTTTGGAGGCAACGGCGGGGGTGGCTGAGCCCACCAAGCCGAACGCCAGCGACGGACGCACGGCAGGATGATACTGCTGGTGGCCCTGGTTCTGGCAATGATCACCGCATGGGCGCGAGGAGGGCGCCTGGGCGCCCTCGCCCAGGTTGATCTGCGAATGGGCTGGCTGGCCTTGTTGGGGTTCGCCTTGCAGTTCGTGGTCATTTATGAGCGCGAGCCGGCCATGGCCAAGCCCTGGTCGCCCCAAGCGCTATTGCTGATGGGATCGTATGGGCTGCTCTGCGTCTTTGCGGCCCTCAACTGGCGGTGTCCGGGCATTCCACTCATGGCGGCGGGGATGGCGCTGAACCTCCTCGTCATGGCGGCTAATGGCGGGTTCATGCCGGTCACACCTGAAACGCTGGAGGCCGCCGGCTTGGCACACTTGGCCAGCTCGCCCATGATCGGTGCCCGCGTGGCCATGTCCAAGGACGTAGTACTGACGCGAGAGGCCGCTCATCTCTGGTGGCTCGGCGACCTGTTCGTGCTGGGCCCTCCAGTGCGAACCGCCTTTAGCCCAGGGGACCTATTCCTGGCAGCGGGAGCCTTCTGGTTCTTTCATAGATCCATGCGTCCTGCCGACGCCCAAACAAGCTCCCGAACAGCCGAAACGGAGATCTAGAGAATATGTCACACGAGAATCTTCAAGCGATTGTCGGCCGCGCTATCGTCGATAGCGCCTTCCGCAAGCGCTTGCTCAACCGATCCAGCGATGTGCTGGCGGATCTTGAGCTGTCGTCGGAAGAGAGTGTGGTGGTAACCCAAACCGAGGCGACAACGATCGAGGACCTGGCATCAGCACTCGACGAGTGGATCGCCCAGCAACCTGCCTCAGCCCTCGAGCGGGCTACCGTCTGAGCCCGCTACCGGGTTGATCATAGTTCCCCTAACCCTTGGCGCGCGGCATCCCCCCCAGATCGCCGCGCGCCCCTCGTTATCTCAAGCGATCGCTCCCAGCACCTGGGCATAACTTGACGCTCTCCCGAGGCTGTGGGATAATGCTCGGTGGTCACAGCAGTTCTTTGAGAAGCCAGTCAGTAGTCATGGAGAGCGCCACGGATGGAACATCAGGACGTCAGGGTTGAGCTAGAGGACACTCAACCCGCTCAGCAAGTTGCGAGTCAAGACACCGATCCTCAGATTGAGACCGAGACTAGCCCCGACCCCTCACCCGAATCCGCATCGCCCACCGAGAGCGCAGAACTCACCATCGAAGATCTGGAGCCCGGCATGGAGCTTCGCGGGCGGGTACGGAATATCGTCGATTTTGGGGCTTTTGTAGATATCGGCGTGGGCCGTGACGGGCTCGCCCATGTCTCCACGCTACGTCGCGCCGGGATCGACAAGAGCATCCAGGTTGGCGATGAGCTGGATGTGGTGGTTCGTCGTGTCAAAAAGGACGACAACCGGATTAGCCTAACCATCCCCGATGCCATCGCCGGAAATCGCACACCCATCGAAGAGACCAAAGCCGGTAGCATCGTCAAGGGGCGCGTGGTGCGCATCGTCGACTTTGGCGCATTTGTGGACATCGGCGCCCAGACCGATGGCCTGGTGCACATCTCTGAATTCTGCAACGGCTTTGTGGAAAACCCCCAAGAAGCCGTCAGCGTCGGGCAGGAGGTCGAGGTACGCGTCCTGGAGGTCGATCACGAGCGGCGTCGCATCTCGCTCTCGATGAAGGGCACGGGACAGGTCGAGGCCGCCCCGCCGCGCGAAGATCGTCCGGCGAGACGCAGTCGCCGCCGCGATCCCGAAGTGACCATGCCCGATCAACCCGCGGTCGAGATCGAGAGCCCTTTCAAGATTGCGTTCCAGCAGGCGCTGGCCGAGCGCCGGCGTCGCGACCGCCGCTAGGCACGCCCTTGTGGGCAATCCGTAAGCGCTCGTCGACTAGGCAAGCCCGTGGGCTTGCCTAGTTCATATACGCAGCTATAGTGATGCACATCGTGCCCGCGCCTGTTCACCAATGACGGCTGGAGAGGGGGAACATGATCGGCAAAGCGTTCAAGGTCGTGTGGCAGGCCCTGAAAGATACCTGGGGCGATCTGTTCCTACTCGCCGTGGTGAATTTCATCTGGTTCCTAGCGGCTTTTTCGGGTTTTTTCATCGCGACGGTGGTCAAGGTCTGGTACCCAAGCGTGCTCTCCATCATCACGTTCCCCGTGGCGACCGCCGCCATGTACCCCATCGCCTATCAGGTGGCCCGCGGCAAAACCTTTCATGTCAGTGACTACTGGGACGGCGTCAAGGCCTATTGGTGGCGCGGCCTCCTCTGGTTCCTCGCGAACATCGTCGTCGCTATCTTGTGGTACGTGAACCTCGACTTTTACACGCAGCTCATCGATAGCGCATGGGTCCTGCTCATTGGCGGGTTCTGGACATCGCTCTTTGGCGTCTGGCTCATGACCCAGCTCCACTTTTGGCCAATGCTGGTGGTCCAGGAGGATCCCAACATCCTGCGCGCCTGGCGCAATAGCGCCATCCTGGCGATGCGCTTTCCGGTGTACACCATCCTGATCGGCCTCATCAGTCTTGTCCTGATCGCGCTCTGCTCGGTGCTCATCGCGCCCTTGTTCCTCTTTCTCATGGCGCTGGTCGCGATCCTTTACAGCAACGCCACCCTCACCCTCTTGGTGGAGGCTGGCACCATCGAGGATGAATACCGTCCCGACTATACGCGATAGATTTCGCACCCTGGCACCATGCACCCGCGCCACTCAGCGTCTCTGGGAGGAGCGCGGGTGTTTTCTTGTGCGCCTGTGCCTGCACTGGAACCCAGCGCCTACCCTTGCCCCACCCCTGCATCCGCACTAGACTGGAAACATCATCAGCATGAAGGGAGCCCCAGATGAGCCAACACCCCCCTGAACCGATTCACCAACGCGTGCAAGATCAGCTTGAAGTCCGCGTGTACGCCGACAGGGCCACCATGGGCCAAGCCGCCGCGGCTCACGTTGCCACGCGGATATGCCAGGTGCTCGCCAGCCAGGATAGCGCCAGGATGGTCTTTGCGGCCGCCCCCTCCCAGAACGAGTTCTTGGCCGCTCTCCGTCAGATGACGGACATCCCGTGGGGACGTATCACCGCCTTTCACATGGACGAGTACGTGGGCCTGCCCGAGGGAGCCCCGCAGCGCTTTGCCACTTTTTTGCGCGAGCGCATCCTGGACCTGCCCTTTGCCGACGTCCACTATCTCGATGGCAACGCCCCTGACATAGCGGGCGAATGCGCCCGCTATACCGCGCTGCTCCGCGCCGCCCCGCTGGATCTGGTCTGCGCCGGCATCGGCGAGAACGGCCACATGGCGTTCAACGACCCGCATGTGGCCGACTTCCAGGATCCGGCCTGGGTCAAGCCGGTCACCCTGGACGAGGTCTGCCGGCAGCAGCAGGTCAACGACGGGGCTTTTGCCAGCATCGATGAGGTTCCCCAGCAGGCCATCACGCTCACCATGCCGGCCCTCATGTCCGCCGCCCATATCGCCTGCGTGGTGCCCGGCCCCACCAAGGCAGAGGCGGTAGCCAGGACGCTTCACGGGCCAATCGATGAGAGCTGTCCGGCCACCATCATGCGGCGCCATGCTGGCGCCATCCTTTACCTGGATCCCGCCGCAGCCAGCGGCATTCTGTCGTGAGCGCTTTCTACATACTGTGCGGAGGATCAGATGACCAAGCTCTCTGTCTGCATCGAGATGTTCTGGCGCGATCAGCCCCCTCATGAACGTGTCGCCAAGGTCGCCGAGCTCGGCTATCCGGCTTGTGAGTTCTGGGGATGGAAGAACAAGGACCTGGATGCCATGCGGGCCGCGCTCGACGACACCGGGCTCACCCTCGCAGCTCTATGCCTGGAGCCCGGCTTTGCGCTGATACGTCGCGGCTATCAACAGGAACTGGTCGACGGCACGCAGGAGACGGCCGAGGTAGCCAAGCGCCTGGGCTGCGGCACCGTCATCACCACCACCGGCAACACCCTAGACGACGAGACCGATGAGATGTCGCGCCGGCGGGTGGTGCGCCATCTCAAGGCGCTAGCGCCCATCTGCGAAGACAACGGCCTCACCCTGGTGCTAGAGCCCCTCAACACCCTGGTCGACCACCACGGCTACTGGCTGACGCGCATGGCCCACGCCGTCGACATTGTGGAAGAGGTCGGCTCTCCCGCCGTCAAGATCCTGATGGACCTCTACCATCAGCAGGTGCAAGAAGGCAACCTCATCGCCAACCTGACGCGCTACATCCCGTTCATCGGCCATTTCCATGCCGCAGGGGTGCCCGGACGCCACGAACTGGCAGGCGGCGAGATCGACTACAAGGCGGTATTCCGCGCCATCGATGAGGCGGATTATGTCAAATACGTCGGCCTGGAATACTCGCCCACCATGGATGCCGAAACGTCCCTGAGCCAAACGTTGGCCCTGGTCGACTAGAGGAGTAGGAGGATACCATGAGGATCGCATTCATCGGAACCGGCGGCATCGCCCGAAACCACGCGCAGGGGCTGGCCAAGCGCTCGGATGTCACCTTTGTCGGCGCCTGCGATGTAGACCTGGCGCGTTCCACCGCCTTTGCCCAAGAGTACGGCGGAGAGGCCTATACCGACCCGGCCGAGATGCTGGACCGCACCAAGCCCGACGCCGCCTGGGTCTGCTTGCCGCCCTTTGCGCATGGCGAGGCCGAGCTCTCGTTGCTGGATCGTCGGATCCCGTTCTTGGTGGAAAAGCCGATCTCGAACGATCTGGCCACCGCCCGCAAGATCCTGGACGGCGTCGAGCGCACGGGTATCCTGACCAGCGTCGGCTATATGACCCGTTACCGTCGCGGGGTCCAGCGGGTGCGTGAGCTCTTGCAAGGCGATCCCCCCATTCTGGCCCATGGAGCCTGGATCGGTGGGGCGCCAGGCGTCTACTGGTGGCGCGTCAAGGCTCTCTCGGGCGGCCAGATCGTCGAGCAGACCACGCACACCTTTGACCTGGCACGCTACTTGATGGGCGAGCCAGTGGACGTACTCGCCCGCGGCGTCACCGGCCGCGTCACCGACATGGCGGACTATGACGTCGAAGACGCCAGCACCGTGGCGGTGACCTTCCAGAGCGGCGCCGTAGCCAACCTGATGAGCTCTTGCGCCAGCCGCGCCGGCGGCGGCGTGCACATGACGGTGGTCGCCATGCACCACTATGCTACGTTCACAGGTTGGGATAACGCGGTGGTGATCCGCAAGTCCACGCTGGAGGAGGAGCGGATCCAAGGGGAGAGCAACATCTTTGAGGTCGAGGATGCTGCCTTTATCGCAGCCGTATCCAGTGACCAGCCTGACTCGATCCTCTCATCCTATGCGGATGGGTGCAGATCACTGGCCTTTTGCTTGGCAGCGAACCGCTCGCTGGAGACGGGCGAGGTGGTGTCGATCGCCAGCCTGTAGGCGCACGCCGTCCCCAAGGCAGGACGCCCCGCCCCAGATGTTGAGGGCGGGGCGTGCTTTATCGGATCCTAGGCCAGGCGAACGATGGTCCGCGCGTCCTGCCAGAACTCTTCCAGTTGGTAGCGGGCGCGCATGGCCTCGGTGAACAGGTGAACCACGACGCCGCCCAGGTCGATGGCGATCCAGCCCGATGCAGGCGTCCCGTCGGTGGTCTGCGCCGCCAGCTCCAGTTGCTCTTTGAGATGTCTAGCAAGCTCCTGAGCGATGGCGCCGAGCTGTCGCTCGCTCTGCGCCGTGGCGATCACAAAATAGTCAGCGATCAGTGTCACGTCGGTCAGGTCCAGCAGCAGGATGTCGCTGCCCATCCTGTCCGCGATCACCTCCACGACCAGGTCAGCCACTTGACGTTCGTCCAGATCTCACCTCCTGGTTCCGCCCATCACTCTGGTTTCAGTATACCACGCGTCCATCTTGCGTACTAGGCCTTTCAGCCGCTATTGACAATCAGATTCGTGAGCCTATGATGGCCCGATGAAAAATCAAGGAGCCAGCCATGAGCCAAGCCACCGTCACCCCGGGAATCTGTGGATTTGTGACCACCATCGAGGCCCAGGTCGATGATGCCTATCAGGCCAGCGTCGCTATCACGAGCCAGTGCGCCAAGATCGTCATACTGAACGAGCAGCTCGGCCAGGTGTCGGTCCTCGAGGCGCTGCGCGCGCCCATCAACGAGGTCGCGGTCTACCGCGCCGCAGCGGCCTGTCGCCTGCACGCGGCTTGCCCGGTCCCCTCGGCCATTCTCAAAGCCATCGAGGTGGCCGCGGGCTTGGCGCTGCCGGCTGATGTGCACATTGTTATCGAGCCCTAGCGCCTACTAGGCGTCCGCCCGCGGCGCCAGACGGCTGGGACAGCAGCAGATTCCTAGCGTGCCCGGCCCGACGTGGGCGCCGATGACTGGCGTGAGCAGGACCGAATCCAGCGCGGCTACCTGCAGCCGCTGTTCGAGCATCGCGGCACAAGCTTCTGCCCGTTCCGGGCAGGCCGAGTGCATCAGGATGATACGCATCGGCTCCTCGGCGCCCATCCACTCTGCCATGATCTCGACCAGGCGATCGAGAGCGCGCGCCGAACTGCGCACCTTTTCCAGCGAGGTGATCTGTCCATCCACAAAGTGAAGCAGCGGCTTGAGCTGGAGCATCGATCCTAGCAGCGCCGACGCCCCGCCGATCCGTCCGCCCTTGTGCAGATACTCGAGCGTATCCACCACAAAAGCCGTGCGATGGTTCGCGATGACCGCTTCTGCGGCACGCACGGCCGCCTCATGTCCATTGCCCTGCGCCAGGCTGGTGGCGGCCGCTTCCACCGCCAGACGGTGTACCGCTGCCGCGCACTGTGTATCCAGGATCGCGACCGGAATGGTCAGATCCTGCGCCGCCAGCTGAGCAGAGCTTATCGTGCCGCTGATCCCCGAGGATAGATGGATCGAGATGATCGACTCGGCACCGGCCTCGGCCAGCTCGCGATAGGCCTTGGCGAAATCGCCGGGAGAAGGCTGCGAGGTGGTTGGCAGGGGATCGGCGTTAGGTAGCCGTTGATAGAAGGCCTCGTAGGATAGATCCACACCCTCGCGAAAGACCTGCTCACCAAAGGTAATATAGAGAGGGACTAGGCGCACGCCATGGCGCTCGACAACCTCTGGCGGCAACCCCGCCGTGCTATCCGACACAAGCCCCACGAATCCCATCGCTGTTCCTCCTTGGCCATGACTGATCACACTGGCGCTATCGGTGCCAGCCCGACTCGCGACGCCACTGCCGCGCAGGAGTATGCCTGAACCACGCCGCCGAGGCAAGGCGCGCACCGAGACGTTGGCAGCTCGATGCCGTGGAGGTCTGGCCGAGCGATGCGAATACGCAATTCTCCCGAAAATACCAGAAAAAGGGTTGACCCCTCCGTCTAGACAAGGTATAATAGGAGGCAGATTCGTGGATTTAGTGTGACTTGTGGTGTTGATTTGGTGAGACTGCAACGCTCGGAAACCGGATGCGGCACGCCATGTGCGGCAAGTCCCGCATCGCCTTGGGTTCCCGAGTGTTTTTGTGTCTAGCATAGGTTTCATCGTGAGGGCCGTCGTCGGGGTATGCGCCTCCTGCCACGGCCCAACGCAAAGGGTAGCCCAGGAGGAGGTGGTCTATCCCTCACAAGCGTTCGTGATCCTTCCCCGGTAGCCCAGAAGTCTCTGGGGACACTCGGTTCATCCACCGATATTCGGAACCAAAGGATAGATCCAAGACGATGGAAGCCGTTCACCAGCCCAGGATCCGCCAGAAAACGTCAGAGGATCACGTCTCGGACCAGCCAGAGATTGAGAGTGATGTCGTAGAGACTGCCGCCGACGAGCCCGCGACCGAATCACGGACCCGGGTCGACCTGGACGACATCTCGATCGACGACACGGTAAGCCTGTATATGAAGCAGATGGGCCAGGTGCCGCTACTCACCGCGGCCGAAGAGGTCATGTTGGCCCGCCAGATCGAAGAGGGCGAGGCAGCCAGGCGCCGCCTCCACCGCAACGGCCTGAGCCCCGAGAGGCGCGGCGAGCTTTGCGAGACGATGCAGGTCGGCGAGCACGCCCGCGCCCGTCTGATCGAGGCCAACACCCGCCTGGTGGTCAGCGTCGCCAAGAAATACATGAGCCAGGGCGTCCCCTTTCTCGACCTGATTCAAGAGGGCAACATCGGCCTGATGAAGGCTGTGGAAAAGTTCGACTATCACCGCGGCTACAAGTTTAGCACCTATGCCACCTGGTGGATCCGCCAGGGCATCACCCGCGCATTGGCCCAGCAGAGCCGCCTGATTCGCCTCCCCGTCCATGCTGGCGACCAGATCCGCCGCATCTATCGCATCGCGGAAGAGCTGGAGCAGGATACGGGCAGGCGCCCCACCCCTGAAGAGATCGCCATCGAGGCCGACATGCCGCCGGCCAAGGTGGAAAAACTGTTGCGCATCTCGCGCTATCCCGTCTCGTTGGAGCGCCCCGTCGGCGACGATGGCGACACCGAATTTGGCGATTTCATCGAGGACGAGGATATGCCACCGCCGACCGATCTGGCCCACCAGCAACTCCTGCGCGAGGAGCTGGAGGAGGTGATGACCGCCCTCAGCCCGCGCGAAGCTCGCATCTTGAGGCTGCGCTTTGGGCTGCGCGATGGCCACATGCACACGCTGGAAGAAGTCGGCGAAAAGTTTGGCCTGACCCGCGAGCGTATCCGCCAGATCGAGCATCAGGCCCTCGATCGCTTGCGCAACCCGCGCCGCAGCCAGCAGTTGAGGGATTTCCTGCAGTAGCAACCGACGGTAGTCAACACGGGCAGCAACAATGGCGTGCTGCCCGTTTGCCTTTTCTCAGCAACGCGCAGCCCTTTGCTTGACCTCTCAGAGCGCCATGGTATAGTTCAGCAGATGAATACGCATTCTGAGGAACATCGATGCTAGCCTATTTCAAGACCTTCCTGGCCATCTGGACCGTGATCCTCGCTGCCGGCATGTTTCGCGGCTGCGGCCCTTTGCCCACGCCAACAGCCAGCCCCACCGCTACCCCAGCCGCGAGCGCAGACCCCACCACCGCCGCCTTTCCCGAGGGCGCTCCGGTGCTCACCATCGCGCACACCAACGATGTCCGCGGCGAGGTGGATCCCTGCGGTTGAGGCATCCCCAGAGGGGGCTTGGCCCGGCGGGCCAACGCCATTCAGAGCATCCGCCAAAGCGTCGGCGGCGAACCGCTGCTGGTGCTGGATGCCGGCAACGCCTTGCTAGGCTATGCGCTCAGCCAAGAGAGCGGTGGCGCCCTCACGCGTGAGGCCATGGATCTCATGGGGTACGACGCCATGGCCGTTGGGGGAGGCGATCTGGCACTGGGGGTTGCGCACCTACGCGCTCTGGCCGACGAGGCCGCGTTCGCCGTACTCGCGGCCAACCTGGTTAGCCGCGAGACCGGCCTGCCCATCTTTAGTCCATACGTGGTCATCCAGCGGGGCGGCGTGCGGGTAGGCATTCTGGGCCTGACCGAGGACACGGCCCTGGACCAGGCTCCCGACGCCGAAAGCTATGACGTGCTATCGTACGATGATACGGTAGCCGCCTATATCGACGACGTCGCGTCTCAGAGCGACCTGATCGTCCTCCTGTCTCACGTTGGCCTCCAAGACGACAAGCTGCTGGCCGAGCGCTATGACGCCATCGATGTCATCGTCGGCGGGCGCAACGCCCGGCGGATGGTCGCCCCCGAGATCGTCAATGGCGCCGTGATCGTGCAGATCGGGGCCAGAGGAGAGGATCTGGGCAAGATCGAGATCGCTCTCGATGAGGATAGCCGGCCCGTGGCTAACCGGTGGCAAGTGATCTCGCTGGGTCCCGAGTTCTCAGACGACCCCGCCGTCGCGTCGCTGGTGCTTCGATACCGCATAGCCGCACAGTCGCCCACCACCACAGCCGCCGAGAGCGACGCCGAGTAGCGCCGCACCCAGCGAGAGCAGCACCGAGGTCATCCAGACATGAGCGCTTGCACAGACCGCCTCCGACACCAAATATGGATCAAGCGTTGGTGCCCAGTGGTCTGTGGCCTGTTCGTCATGGCAGCAACGATCCTGGCGGCATGCTCCGCCGCTCCCACAGCCACGCCCGCGGCTACCCCTGCTAGTACGCCCAGTGCTACCGCACGGCCGTCTGCCACATCCACGGTGCCACAACCGACGGCCACCACCCCTCCTACCAAGAGTCCGACACCCGAGGGCGGAGTGACGGTGGTCATCCTCCATACCAATGACGTGTTTGGCCAAATGGACCCTTGTGGTTGAGGCATTCCCATGGGAGGGGTGGCCCGGCGGGCCACGTTCATCAAGCAGGAGCGCGAGGCGGCGCAGGGGCCATTGTTGGTGCTGGATGCAGGCAGCACCCTCTTCGGTTACTGGCCTTCGATCGAATCCGAAGGCAGGATCCTCATCGAAGCGATGAACGCGATGGGCTATGACGCCATGGCGGTGGGCGAGTACGATCTCTACATGGGGCCAGAGATCCTCCAGCAGCGCATCGGCGAGGCGACCTTTGCCGTGCTCTCGGCCAATCTTCAGACCGCCGAGGGAGAGCCGATCACCGGGGGCCATACCATCATCGAGTGGGAGGGGGGCACCTTTGGGATCATTGGCCTGACCGAGCCCGAGGCCGTCGAACTGCCGGGCGTGGGCACGCTCATCGCGGTGCAGGATCCCATCGAGATCGCTCGAACACAGGTGGAGGCGCTCCGCGCCGAGGTGGACGTGCTCATCGTCCTCTCGCATCTCGGCCTGGAGGCCGACATGGCGCTGGCCGAAACGGTCCCCGGCATCGACATCATCGTCGGCGGGCGCACTTTGCGCCTCATGCAGATGCCAGAGCGGATCAACGATACCATCATCGTGCAGCAAGGCTATGCCGGCGAGTGGATCGGTCGCCTCACGGTGACCTATGACGCCGACTGGGGCGTTGTTTCGGCGACCGAGGATCTGATCGCGCTGGATGAATCGTTCGCGGACGATCCAGCGCTCAAGGCGATGCGCGACGAGTGGGCGCGGCGGTGGCCTTCTCCCACACCCGAGCCCACGGCAACCGCGTCAGGCTCCGGATAGTCGCTCCGCAGGACCAGCAGACCCGTCAGGTGACCGAGCTGGCACGCGGGATCAACTCGCCCGTCACCCGCAGGATGCCCGCATCGTCTCCTGTCAGCATCTGCTGCACCGAATGGGCCACCACGCGCGTAAAGCCCTCCATGTCGAACCGATAACCGGTGATGGTGGGCGTTACGTCTTCGAGCAGAGCCCCATCCTGCAGACAGGCCAACGCCACCTGATCGGGGCAACGCAGCCCGGCGGCATAGATGGCGCTGAGGGCGGTGACCGCGTCGCCGACCGTTGCGCAGATGATCCCATCCGGCCGATCGATGGTGCTCAGCAGCCCCGCCAGGCGACGATGGCAGGCGTCGTCGCCACTATCCAGCACGTGCTCGAGAGGCAGGTCCAGGCCAGAAGCCCACAAGGCCTCGGCAAAGGGCCAGTACGCCTGATGTCCCAACGTCGAAAGAGGGCCGGCTCCCAGATAAGCCAGCCGCACCCGCCCCATGCCCAGCAGGTGCTCCGTGGCCGCTCGGCTGGCATTCGCCAGATCGAGATAGACGCCCAAAGTCGGATCCTCGTCCAACGCGAGTCCCACCATCAAGACCCGCGTACCAGAGTCCTTTAGCCACGAACAGCGCTCAAGGGCCCTCGCTCGCTCCCCCGAGGGGCAGTAGAGCAGCAAACCAGAATCCCGTCGCGAGAGGCCATCCGGCGGCTGCTGCGGCCACGACCACAGCTCCAGCCCCATCTGCACATCCTCCAACGCCGCCGCCAGCCCCATGGTAAGCGAGGTTGCGGGCCAGGTCATCTCATCCACGATGAGAGCCACGCGCTCTCGCCAAGACTCGGCCGCGGGGGCATCTCCTACGAACCAGCCCAGACCGTGCTGGCTGTACACCTGCTCGCGATGAGCCATCTCACGCAAGGCCCGCCGCACCGTGATCTGGCTGACGTCGTACTGCTGGCAGAGCTCGCGCTCGCTGGGGAGCTTGTCGCCCGGAGCCATGGAGCCATTGCGAATCTGCTCCTTCAAGCTCTGCGCCACCTGCTGATAGAGAGGCTCCCGCGCGTTGCGCGCTACCATGCCGCGCCTCTGTCAGAGACGCTCGGCTGGCTCGCGAATCTGCGGGTCCAATCCCGTAAAGTCACTCGGCACTCCCCTGTCGTTGTGCGAACCAACGGTAGTCGATACCGGGGAACACGTTGTCGTAGACATAGCATTCGTCAGCATACTGTGGATCCACCGCCGAGCTCTCTGCCTCTGCCAACTCGGCCAACCGCGTGAACCGGTCCAGATGCTGCAGGAACCGCAGCTTGGCGTACTCGCCGGCCTGGCCGGTGGTGATCAAGAACGGCCAGTCGCTGGATTGCAGCAAAAGCAGCTCCCGGGCAGCCTGATCCAGCACCCGCCGCAGCCCGCCGATGGCGCTAGGGAACCGATCCACCAGACGCTCCATGCGCCCTTCGGCCGCGTGGATCGGACGCCAGACCCAGCTGGTCTGTGGGTTGTCCCACGTCCAGTGGTTGCCGCCGCTGCCCCACGAGCTCTCGGGGATGGCGAGCATGCGCTGAGGTTCGTGCTCGGCCAAAAAGCCGCTGGCTGTGGTCAGCTCGACCACCGAGCTAAAGGCGAGGCGACGCAGCACCTCCCGCAACCAGGTGACCCCCTCGAACCACCAGTGCCCAAACAGCTCGGCGTCATAGTTGGAGGCGATCAACGGAAACGGGATCTCTCCGCCGCTATGCTCCAGAATCAGATCCTCCACCAACTGCGCATAGTGCTCCGCATGGGCCCGCACCTTGCCCTCGGCCCAATCGGGATGGTACAGGTCCTTGGCGCCCAGATCGACCCCCGAGCCCGTGACACGCCAGTATTGCAGGCCAGATTCGGGGTCTTTGCGGTGAAACTCGCGGTAATCTGCCTCGCCCGGATAGCCCCAATCGCCTGACCAGACCTGTTGGCCGGTGCGATCGTTCCGTCCGATGGCCGCCACAGGTGGCATGGTCAGTCCCTTGTCGCTGCCCACTACATAGTAGGCCTCGTATGTCGAGCCTCCGGTCGTTGGAAGCTCAGAGATGGGCAGCACATAATTGCGCTGAACGGCGCCGTAGAGACCGATGCTGACATCGCCTGCGGCCTTGCCTACTGGCCGTCCGCCCTCGATGGCGTGCGTTTCCACGAAAAAGCAGGTGATCCCCTGCGCCGCCAGGAACTCTTCCAGGCCGGGGCGCACGGTGCCATCATCCTCGACATAGGCGGGGCGATAGGCGCATTCGGGCAGCCAGATGGCCCTTGGCGCTCGGCCAAAGTGCCGCTGATAGGAGGCGATACCTGTCTTGATCTGGCCATAGATGGACGAGTCACGTGAAAGCAGGGGGAGGTAGCCATGGGTGGCCGCCGAGGTGATGATCTCGATGTAGCCCTCATCCTGCAGCTGGCGAAAGGCTCCCACGATATCGCCGCCCAGGCGATCCACCAGCACCTCGCGCACATGCTCATAGACCTGGCGATAATAATCGGCCAGGTAGGCCAGGTGCTTTTCGCCCAGCTCTCCAAAGCGCGGGATATCCGCCTCGGCCGCGCGTATCTCCTCCTCAAGGTACTCGACCAGATGCTCACGTACCAGAGGATCGGCGAGCTGCTCGGTGAGCACCGGCGTCAGCCCGATGGTCAGACGGAACGGCACGCCCTCGTCCCGAAGATCGTACAGGGCATCAAGCAGCGGCAGATAGGTCTCCGCCGCCGCTTCGTGGATCCACTCTTCGCCGTGGGGCCAGCGGCCAGCCATCCGACAATAGGGCAGGTGACTATGCAGGACAAAGGTAAAGGCGCCTACAGCCTGCCCGGGTTGCTTGGGTACCCGCTCGCGCCGCTCCAGGGGCAACGCAGCTTGCGCCCCCTCCTCGCGGACGGCGGTGGCGAGATCACGCGTCCAGGCGATGTCGCTCTCCAGCCGCGCCACCAGCCGATTCAAGAGGCGCGGACCGCCCTTGGGCGCGTCGTCGGCCGTCAGCCACTCGTCGCGAATGCGCCCGGTCCGCTGGCGCAGGGTCTCCAACCGCTCCACCCGTCGTTCCAGAACCCAGGCGAGCTGCTCGGTCGGCATGCCCGACGCCAAGGCCAGCGTTAGCGCCAGCCCGCCCGCGCCCTCGTCTGCATCTTTCCAAGCCTCCACCAACGCGTCGCGCAGCGCTATCAGGCCCTGCTCGGTGATAGCGTACAGAACATGGGGCGGCTTGGCGTCAGCAGGCTGCCGACCTGTGGGCGACACCCAGCCCTGATCTACCAGGCCCTCGATAGTGGCCTCAACCACGGCGCGTGGCGCTGCAGACCAGGGGCGATCGCTCCCTACGAAAGCCTGGACCAGTTGGTAGCCATACAGCCGGCGCTCGGCTAGTAGCCCCAGAATCACCTGCTCGATCTCTTGCATCGGTGTTCCTCTCATCATTGTGCGGGGTCGCGAGCACTCCTAGACCGATTCTACCAGTGTTGGCCCGGGCTCTCAACCAGATTGCAGCGACCCTTGACGCCTCTGGCGGCGACCCTACAATGCCTCCTAGCATACATGGCAATAACCGACGGAGTAGTAACATGCCTGTGAAGGATCCTGGCGCGTTCTTGGGGTCTTGTCGCACCATTATGTGGTACGACCAGTATTGCGAGAACTATTACGAGCGAGGGTTCAAGAGCTATCAGCCAGAGGCCGTGTTGGACGACCTCTTGCGGATGGACGCGGACCTCTATGCTATCTATGCCACCAACCAGTGGGGCCTGGCCTACTATGATAGCGACATCCTGCCCAAGTATGTCCCTCTAGGCGAGCACGACTATCTGGCCGAGATCGTGGATGGGTTGCGAGCCCATGGCAAACACACCATCGCCTACATGAACTGGCTGGATTCGCGCCACCCGGAATGGCGCTGGCAAAAGCTCGGCAGCGATGACGTCGTCTCCCATCCCACTGAGGAGCTGGTCGAGATCCCCGTGTACGCCGCGCAGGGCAAGGGCCCTGTGTATGCGGTCGAGTATGGCGAGTGGTTCCTGCCCTGCATCAACTCGCCTCGCAGGGAAGAGATCCTGCGCGTGGCCGCCGAAGTCGCCTCCCGCTACCCCGTGGACGCCCTCCATCTGGATATGTTCTTCAATCCGGGCATCTGCGCCTGCCCCCACTGCCAAGAGGGCCTCAAGCGCATCGTGGGGGGCGAGCCCATCACCTACCAGGCCGTCTGCGATCATTGGGACGCCTATCTAGCGTGGCGGCAAGAGGTCTCGGCCTCTTTGATCGCCCAGCTTGCCGAGATCGCCCACGACCATGGCAAGGCCCTGGCGCCCAATAGCTTTTGCCCGGTCTATATGGACCCTCTCATCGCGGTGAGCTCGCAGTGGTGGCCGCACATTGACTCCTATGTCACCGAGGCCTGGCTCCGCCTGCGGCCCCAGTTCGCCGACGTGCATAGCAGCACCATCACTGCCAAGTGGGTTCGTTCGGTCCCCAAGCCGGCCCTCTTTCTCGTCACCGGGCAACATCCCGGGTTCTCACACGCGACGCTGGCCGCCCCCGAATACGCCATGCACGCCGCCGCAGTGCGCAGCAACGGACGCCCCACGCTGGGCTCTTGCGGGCAAGGCCCCTATCCCAGCACGCGCACCAGCCCACGCGCCATCGAATACATCAGGGACCTGTTTTCCCGGTACGCGACCCAGACGGAAGGACCCGCACGCGACACGGTCAAGCAGGTAGCGCTGCTCTGGTCAGAGGACACCTGGGGCTACTATGA
>CAZUZB010000022.1:21529-29099 GCA_964624695.1 uncultured Anaerolineales bacterium
ACACGGTCAAGCAGGTAGCGCTGCTCTGGTCAGAGGACACCTGGGGCTACTATGAACCCGGCGAGGATACCCGCGCCTACCGCTACGAGTTCCTAGGCTATGCCCGGGCACTGTTGGAGAGTCACCGCATTTTGGACGTGCTGATCGATTCCCAGATCGCCGAGCTCGACGACCTGGCGCCCTATGAGCTGCTGATCCTGCCCAACGTCGCTTGCCTGGACGATCGGTTGGCCAACCTGGTGGCAGCGTATGTGCGGCAGGGGGGCAAGCTCCTGGCCACCGGCGAGACCAGCTTGTGCGATGCGCGGGGGCGCCGACGCAACAGCCTGGCCCTGGGCGACGTCCTCGGCGTAGCGTACCAGGGGCGCTACCAGCACCCCACCTGCTACCTGGAAGACGAGATCGAGCCCTGCCCCTGCCCGTCAGAGGCGGCGACGGTCCGCGCCACAACGGCCGAGGTGTTGCAGCATCTCATCGCGCCCGACCCGGACTATCCCAACGAGGGCACTGGCATCGACCTCGTGCCCGGCCCGACCACCGACCATCCCATGCTCACTGCCAACAGGTACGGCCACGGGCAAGCCTGGTACCTGGCCGCCACGTTGGGCAAAGCCTATTACACCTATGGTTACTTTCGGATGGCGCATCTGCTCGAGGAGCTGCTGTGTAGGCTCGATCTGAAGCAGCTCTACCAGCTCGATGCTCCCAAGAGTGTCGAGATCCATCTGGAGCGGGACGAGCAGAACACACTGTACGTGCATCTGGTCAACCTCACCACGCCCGCCGCCGTGCCTGGGCGCGAGATCGTGCGCTCGGTGGATGAGATCGTGCCGCTGCACGGCATCCGGCTGTTGCTGCCTGGCCAGATCGATCCCCAGAGTGTCGCCTGCGATGGCGCCCAGGTCTCGGCCGAAGCCACCGAAGCAGGCCTCTGGCTGCGCATAGATACGCTGGAGGACGGATGCACCATCATCGTACCCTGGGCCAGCGAATAGACATGGGGATACCGGGATAGCCATGCCGAGCACAGAGCAAGAGCCCGCGGAGCAGATGCCCACTGGGGACCAACCCACCAATACGAAACCCGAAAACGACCTCATTGAAGGGGTGTTCTCGGTTCGTCGCGTTACCTATGCCGACCCTGAGAGCGGCTGGGCCGTGGCGCACGTGGTGCCGGCCGACAAGCCGTCGAGCAGCAGCTTTGTGATCGTGGGCAATCTGGACGCACCGCGCGAGGGCTCGTGCTACCGCATCCGCGGCCGCTGGACGCAGGATGCCAGGCACGGCGCTCAGGTGCGCCTCGAAAGCGCCCTGCCCGAGATGCCCCAGAGCCTGGCGGCCATCGAACGCTATCTGGGTGGCGCCAGCATCAAGGGCCTGGGCCCCCATTATGCCCAGGCGCTGGTGGAGCGTTTTGGCGCATCCACGCTGGACGAGCTCCAGAGTGGAGGAAAGCATCTGGAGGAGGTGCCGGGGATCGGTCCCAAGCGCGCCCAAGCCATCCGCGAAAGCTGGGCCGAGCACCAGGGCACGCACCAGCTCATGGTGAACCTGCAAGGGGTGGCACGGCTGACGCCCAATCAGGCGCAGCGGATCTATCGTCGTTATGGCAACGACGCCTGGGATGTGATCCGCACCAACCCGTACCGTCTGGCCGAGGATCTGCGCGGCTATGGATTTCGCACCTGCGACCGCATCGCCCGCCAGCTCGGCCTCGCCGACGACGCGCCCGAACGCATCCAGGCCGCCATGCTCCACCTCCTCAGAGAGGCCTTGGGCGAGGGCCACCTGTGGACCGCCCCCGCTGACCTGGACGCCGCCACCGCCGATCTGCTCGGGCTGCCAGCCGAAAAGGTGGCGCACCAACGCGCCCCCTTGCTCCGGGAGGCCCGCATCGCCGATGGCGCCCTCCCTGGGGACTCGCAGCCACGCCTCTACCTGCCCCCCATGCTCGAGGCCGAGAGCCGCTCCGCTAATCGCCTGGCGCGCCTGCTCGTGACTCCCGTATTGGCGTTGGAAGGCGATCAAGCGATCGACCTGGCCCAGCGCCAGAGCGAGGGCCCGTTGACCGAGGAGCAGGTCGGGGCCATCGTCAGCGTGCTGGGAGGCAGACGCATGATGATCCTGACAGGAGGGCCTGGGTCCGGCAAGACCACCACCATCCGCTCGCTGATACGCTGCCTGGAGGCGGTTGGTCGCTCCTATGCCCTCTGCGCCACCACCGGCCGCGCCAGCAAGCAGCTCGCGGCCTCCACCCAGCGGGAGGCCGCCACCGTCCATCGGCACCTGGGCATCGGCATGCCAGGCCGAGGTGCGAGCCCCGTCAAAGAGGAGGTGCTGGTCATCGACGAAGCCTCCATGATCGATAACTGGCTGTGGGATCAGATCCTGGCTCGCGTGGGCGGCCACACGCAGCTCGTTCTCGTGGGCGACGTGGATCAGCTTCCGCCCGTCGGCCCTGGGGCGGTTCTGCAGGACGTGATCGATGCGGCCGAGGCCGGACTGCCAGGCGCAGACGTCGTCCGACTCACCCACCTCTTTCGGCAAGAGGCTGGCTCACACAGCCTCATAGCCGCCAACTGTCAGCGCGTCCGCCAGGGAACGCGCCCAGTTCGCCCAGAGGGTCTCGATTCGGACTATTACGAGATGCCGGCCCATTCCCCCGAAAAGGCGCGAGAGCTGGCCGTGTCGCTGGCATCCTGCCGCTTGCCCAGCTATTTGGGGATCCCGCCCAGCGAGGTGCAGGTGCTGGCGCCCATGCATGGTGGCGCGGCCGGCGTGCAAGCCATCAACAGAGCGCTCCAAGAGGAACTCAATCCTCCAGCCAGGGGAAAGGCCGAGGTACCCCTAGGTGGGCGCGCTCGCGCTCCCGATGCGCCCACCTGCCTCCGCGTTGGCGACAAGGTCCGGCAGACGCGCAACAACTATCGCAAGGGCGTTCTCAACGGAGACCTGGGGCACGTCGCCAGCGTGGATGCAGAGAGCCGCACGCTGACGGTCTCCTATGACGGGCACCGCGTGCCGTACAACTGGGACGAGCTCGACGAGCTAGTCCACGCCTGGGCGATGACAGTGCACTCGGCCCAAGGCTCTCAATGGCCCGCCGTGGTGGTGATCATGCTCACCAACCACTTTGTGATGCTCGAACGCAACATTCTCTACACAGCCCTCTCCAGAGCGGAACGCCTGGCGGTCTTGATCACCCAGGAAAAGGCGGTACGCATCGCCGTTCAGCAAGACCGATCGACCCGCCGGCGCACGTCCCTGGCCGATCGTCTCCGCCTGGCGGTGGACTCGCTCTCCTGAGCGCCCCCAGCCCGGTCCATCGCTATCGCGCCGGGCACCCCACTTGACCGATTGGCCTGGCCGGCCTAGAGTCAGCCTTTGCCAAGCCAAGGAGCTAACGCCCATGGAGGCCGCCGCCACGACAACCCCAGAGATCGCCACCGCGGCGCCGCCCATGGAGCACTATACGCGGAATGCGTGGTCGCTCGCGGCTGACTCGGCATTTTTCACCGTGGGCATGAGCCTCACCAGCGCGACCACGGTTTTGCCCGCCTTTGTGGCTGCCCTGACCGATTCCGAGATGCTGGTGGGCATCGCCAGCGGGCTATCCTCGGCGGCGTGGCTCCTGCCACAGCTCGTGATCGCCAGCATGATCAGCCATCGACCACGGCACAAGCCCCTGATCGTGGGGGCGGCATTTGCTTCACGCCCGCTCTATTTTCTGGCCGGCCTGGTGATCTGGTCCCTGGGCACCTCCCGTCCGACGCTGTCCCTGGCCATCATGCTGGCCACCATCGCCATCTTTTTCACGGGCGACGCCGTGGTGAGCGTTCCCTGGTTCGCTCTGCTGGGCAAGCTGATCCCACCCAGAAGGCGTGGACGCGTGGTCGGGCTCTCGCAGGTTGTGGGCGGATTGGGTGGAATCGCCGCCGGCGGCGCGGTCAGCTATCTCCTTGGCGAGAACAGCGCCATCGCTTTCCCCGGCAACTTTGCGCTGCTGTACATGGGGGCCTCGATCATGTTCCTGATCTCTGCGGTGGCGTTGGCCTGCATCAAGGAGCCGCCCTCACCCACTGTGCCCACCGAGGGACAACCTTCGGCGATGGCGATCCTCCGCGAGCTTCCCCGGCTCATCGCCCGCGATCGCCCTTTTCAGATCATGCAGACGGTTCGCATCCTATCGGGGTTCGTTTCACTCGCCAGCGCCTTTTACGTGCTGCATGCCACGCGCGTTCTCGGCTTGCCCATGAGCGCCACCGGGCTATTCGTCTCCGCCCAGGTGGCCGGGACGTTGGTAGCCGGCCTAGCCATGAGCCTGCTGCAAGATCGCGCCGGGCCGGACGTCCATATGCGCGTGGTCATCCTCGCTTCCTGCGTCGTCCCCGCCATGGCGCTGGTCATCACAGCCAGCGCGACCGCTCTTGGGTCGGCACTGCTTTATGCCTATCTGGGCCTGTTCTTTTTTCTCGGCCTGGTCAATGGGTCTGCAGGATGGCCCTATTTCAACTGGATCCTCGAGTACGCCGATGAGGCCCGTCGCCCCATCTATATCGGCGTCAGCAACACCGTCGGCGCCCTCTCCATGCTCGCGTACCCCTTGGGAGGCTGGATCGTCTCGACGTTCTCCTATCCGGCCGCCTTTGGTCTGGCCCTCGCCTTTGGCCTGGCAGCGTTGGTCCTTTCGGCGCGTGTCGCCAGCGTACGCTAGCAGCATACCTCTACAAACAGAAGAGGGCCGGGATGAACTACCCCGGCCCTCTCCGCGGCGGGAAACTCTATCCCAGAGCCACATCCAGCGCCATCATCACCGCAAAGCCCAGCATGGTCCCAAAGGTGGCTAGGTGAGCGTTCCCTTCCACCTGGGCCTCGGGGATCAGCTCTTCGACCACCACAAAGATCATGGCGCCCGCGGCAAAGGCCAGCGCATAGGGCAACACAGCCCGCATTGACAGAACGAACCAGGCCCCGAGCAGCGAAGCGAACAGCTCCACCATGCCCGAGAACTGGCCCCAGTTGAAGGCCTTCCAGCGGGAGACACCCTCGCGGCGCAGCGGCATTGCCACCCCCATGCCCTCGGGGAAATTCTGAATGCCGATGCCAATCGCCAACGCCACAGCGCCCGCCACCCCCGCCCCTTCGATGCCGGCTGCGGCAGCGCCAAAAGCCACCCCCACCGCCAAGCCCTCGGGGATATTGTGCAGCGTCATGGCCAAGACCAGCAGGGTGCTGCGCTGCCAGGCCGTCGCCAAGCCTTCAGGCGTACCCTCGGGCAAGCCAGGATGGACGTGCGGCAGCAGGCGGTCAGCCAGCCGCAGAAACGCCCCGCCCAGCAAAAAGCCGACGGCCGCAGGGATCCAGGAGCCACCCGAAAGCTCGATGGCGGGCTCTAGCAACGACCAGAAGCTGGCGGCGATCATCACGCCCGCCGCAAAGCCTAGCATTGTGTCCAGCAGCTTGCGGTTCACACGCTTGGCAAAGAGCACGGGCAACGCCCCCGCCGCTGTCATGAACCAGGTGAACAGGCCGCCAAACATGGCTTGGATCACCGCCGGGAACTGCTCTATCCAGGCGACCATCGCTCCTCATCCCTCCTTGCCTGTGAGCATGCGTCACATATCCAGCTCGTAGCTTGGGTTCCCTGCATAGCGGCGCATACTGAGATGCAAGGTGATCTCACTGGCCGGCGCCAGACGCACATCCACTCCCAGACCCTTTACCTCGACGGCCGCGCTCTGGGCTCCCACAGCCTCCGCCCGTGTGAAACGATGCTCGCCGAATGCGCCGGGCAGCAGCCGCACCGAGCGCGCGTGCTGCGGGCTAGTGTTAGTCAACGTCACCTGCACCGCGTCATCGTCGATGCGAGAGACGAGCGCCGCCACGTGGGAGGGCAACCCCGGCCGCCGTTCGTCCAGATCATAGTAGCGCAGCCGCACATGCAACAGGCCGCCGTGATAGATGATCTGCGGGCCGCCGCAGGAGAGCTGCACCAGCGCCTCTGTATGGACAGGGTTGATATCCTGCCAATGGTGGACGTCCCACTCCTCTGGATCGCCATCGTCATGGGCCATCGCGTCCAAGCGGCGGGCCACCTCGGAATACTGGGCCTCTAGTAAGCGTTCAGGATAGGAGGCGTTACGCCCCGTCATGTAGCGATACCAAGGTGCGATATGGATATCATCGCCCTTGCCACGCCCCGGCGCCACCTGGTCCCACGCATCGCCCTGCGGAGCGATGGCCTCCACGCGCTGCCGGTCGGCCTCGGCTTGCGACATGGCCCAGATCTGGATCGGATACTCGGGCCGCATGGGCCGATAGTCGCCCCAACCCTCATCGGTGTGCCGATTCGGGATCTCGATGCCCCGCTCGGTCTGGCGCCCCATGGCCATCATCCGGTCTAGCTGGCCTCGGGGAATATCCAGGTAGCCCATATCGCCGGTGAGCAGCACCGCGTTCATTGCCGCGATGGTCAGTGGCTGGATGATGGTCATAAAGCCATGGGGCCAGCGCCATCCATAGTAGCCACCCCACCACTTGCCGCCCATGGTCTCGCCAATCACGCCGTTCGGGCCGATGTTATCGGGGCAGATGCCTCCATTGGCCGCGATCCGGTCGGCCCAGGCCTCCACATAGTCAAGCACCCAGCGGCGCCAAGCGGGATCCCCGGTGTATAGGTAAGCGTGGGTAACCAGGCTGGTCGAGGTCAGGTTCAGGGGCACATCGCAGCGCATCTGGCGCTCGTTCAACAGGCGGAGGATCTCGGCGTACACGCGGTCGTCGTTCCAGTCAGCGACGGGGCCTGGCACGCCAGGGATATCTTCAAAGGGCGCAGGATAGTTGGCCAACACGGCGCGGTGCGTCGACCAATCGTCCCAAGCGTTCTCAAAGCGGGGGCCACGGCTGCCTGTGATGGGTGAACGGATCATGCGTCGCTCGGCGTCCCAGTTCGGCGCCGAGGGATCGCCCCCGGTATACATCCGCGCGAAGCGCAGCGCGCGGGCGCGATCGCGCGCCCGAGACGGATCAGCTAGCCCAAAGTAGTAGAAATAGATCGAGCTTTCGCCATGGTGCATCCAGTCATAGTTGGCATCGAATTCGCGGTGCACCTGGCCATAGGCCGTGAACTGCTGCGTCACCGCCTCCCAGAGCCAGCGGGACGCCTCATGCACCCAAGAGCTTCCGCCGAGGGCATAGAAGAGCGGCCAGTTGTGATAGCTCTCATAGCCATCGTCGGAGCCGTCGAACCCCGGCCACTCTTCCCGCCAGACAAAGCTGCCGTCGCTCCTGGTGTAGCGCGCCACAAAGGCTGGAGCCGCCTCGTTCATAACGTCGATGAGATGCCGCTGGCGCAGAGCCCACGCAGGCGGCGCGGCGTGACCTGGTTTCGTCTCTAGAGATGTCATCAGCTACCTGCCTCCAGCCTACCACAGATCGGACAGTTGCGGCCAAGGTTAGGCGAGAGGAGGGGCTGTGTCAACGGAAGCAGCGGAATGAGATGGGGGCAACAAAAAACCCCGCCAAGCGGGGGGTATGGGGTCGGGAATCCAAAAGCGAGATCCTTGGCAAT
>CAZUZB010000023.1:0-28231 GCA_964624695.1 uncultured Anaerolineales bacterium
GGATCCACGCGCAGGTGGTCGCGCAGCCAGGACGTGACCTGGTCCGCGCCCTCGGCCAGGACGCGTCCGTCGAGCTCGACATCGGCCACCAGATAGCGGAGAGTGGCACGGTCGGAGAACTCGCGGGTCACATCGTAGATGCGCTGGTCCAGCGACGAGCTGAGGCGTACCCGCACCGATCCCTTGCGCGCGCCCTCGCGCAGGCGTTCTGCATAGGTGCCGCGCTGCGAGTCGAACAGCACCAGGCCGATGGCGTCTAGCAGCGAGCTCTTGCCGGCGCCGTTGGGCCCCACGATGGCCACGGTGCCGGGCGCCAAGTCGACGACTGCCTGGGCATAGCTCTTGAAGTTGCTGAGCTCTATCTGGTGGATCAGCATCGGCTAGGCCTCGTCATCGTGGGCGGTTTCGATGATCTGGGCAAAGGGGCGGCCATGCTCCTCCTGCCAGCGCTCCAAGGATGCCACGACCTGGCGCGGATCGGGCTCGGCCAGGGCCATCTCTTGCAGGTTCAGGGCGAGCTGGGTGAGGGGCTCGGCCAGGGGGCTCAGTCGCGCGTCCTGCATGATGATCTCGCGCAGCACGTGCTGGGCCAGCTCGCGCCGACCCATCTCGGCCTCGAAGGCGATGTCGCCTGGCTCGACGGTGGTGAGATCGCGCACGCGGGCGACCAGCGGAGCGCACACCTCCTGCAGAATCCGCTCGATTCGCTCCGTCTCGAGGGCGCTGCGGGCAAAGGCCAGTTGGCCGCGCAGCGTTAGCTCGACCACGGGTTCGAGGTCAGGGCGAACTAGCCCGGCCGCATCGTCCGCCACCCGACGCACCTGGGCCCAGAGGGCGCTGGGCTGGGAGATGCCATCCACCTGGCAGACCAGCCGCAAAAAAGGTCGGTTGGCGATCACGACCTTTGCCGGAGGGAGCTGCGGTCCGCGATCGGGGTCAACCTCGATGACATAGTAGCCGCGATCGGTCCATTCGGCCTCGGCGGCGGAGGTGGCTTCTAGCGAGCCGGGGTTATAGATCCACTCCAGGCGCTCGTACGGCTTGTGGATGTGTCCCAGCGCCACATACTGTACCCAACCGCGCAGGGGCAGCAGATCGCTCTCACGCAGGGTGCCGCTGTAAGCATCCAGCACCCCCTCCATGCCCGCGTGGAGCATCAAGATCGTCTGGCGGGTCTCGGCCTCGGGCAGGTTAGGGATGGCGTCGGCCAGGTCCGCGACGACCGTAGGCGTGGCGGCGCCCACATAGCGGCAACCGACGATGCGCAGGTTGGGGGAGAGATCCAGGTAGGCTCCTTTGCACTCGTCCTGGTCCCAGGGCAAGAGGAGCAGCCTGCCTTGGTGGTATTCGGGCGTCAAGGCGACCAGCAGCCCCATCTGGGCTAGAAAAGTCAGCCAAGAGAGGGGCTCGCGGTAGTGTGGGCGCTCATGGTTGCCCTCGACGGCGATGACCCTGATCCCAGCTTGGCGCAGCTTTACCAGTACCGATACCGCCTGGAAGAGGGTGTTGGCGTCCACCGTGCGCTTGTGAAACAGATCCCCCGCCAGCAGCACCGCGTCGACCTGGCGTTCGATGGCATCGTCGGCCATGCGCCGAAACGCCAGGTAGAAGTCGCGCTGCCGCTCATCCAGGCCGTACTGGGCATAGCCGAGATGGGCATCGGCTGCATGCAGGAGGGTGCAGACCATCGGCTCTCCTGTGGTTAGGCGTTTGTTTCGGTGAGGGTGCCGTCGGATGCGGTGGGCGCCGATCGTTCCATCTGGATCAGCATCTCGGCCACTTGCTCGATGGCGATTCGTTGCTTGCGGTAATAGTCGGATTCGCTCATGGCGAGGCGTCGGGCAATGTCACGGATCTTGTGCCCCTGGAGGTAGCGCAGATCGAGGATGTTATAGAGGAGCCACTCGGCTGCTGTCAAGCTGCGTTCGCCCTCGGGGCGGAGGCGCTCGATGGCCTCGGTGAGCACCGAGCGGGCGGCTTTGGCGGGGACGTGGTCATTGTCCGCCATGCGGTCGCGGACGACCTGCAGGCGCACCAGCGGGCTGTGGGCCAGCTTGGGGCCTCCCCAGAGCTGGCCGAGAGCCTCCTTGACGGTCTGCGTGAACCCAGACGAGTGGATCGGATTGGTGGCGAGGCCCTGGCGCGCACTGGAGCTGGCGTAAGAGGGCTCCGAGCGCCACTCTTGGAGCTGGACCAGCTCGCTCTCCAGCCCCTGCACGATGGCCAACACCTGCCGCTGGAGCTGGATGTCTTCGAGGGCACGGTCCAGCCGATCGAGCAGTTGCTGCGCCGCCACCAGCTCTTCGGGCTCAAAGGAGGGCTCTGCGGCGATGGAGCGGACCCCGACGATGCCCAAGACTGCGCGCTCGGGGCCTGCCCGCAGCGGCAGCAGCCAGTGGCCGTCAGCGACGATCCAGTCGGCGTTCTGCAGCTCGCCGTTGGTGCGGCTGCGGCTGACCTGTTCGAGCAGGCCAGCCAGCGTGACGCCCGAGAGCAGATCGGCGGCGGCCTGCTGCGGCCCACAAAAGATGCGTAGCACCATCTCGGCGCTGCGCATGGCCACCACGAATCCCGAAGGGGCGCGCAAGCGCTCGCAGAGGGTGATTAGCGTGTTCTCCAGCAACTGCTCCAGATCGGTGGTGGTGAGGAGGCGCTCGTCCAGGGCCTCGATCAAGGCCAGCTCACGATGGTCATGGGGGTGCGCCAGGCGATCGATGATCGGCTTGGCCTTGTTGACCAGAATCTGCGAGAGCACGACGGTCCCCGCGACGAGGGCCACCATGACGGTGTCGCGGGGCAGGCCCAGGATCGATTCGACGCTGGGCACCAGGAGCATCAGGATCAAGACCATGATGGCCACCAGCGGGCCACGCAGCAGGAAATGGATCAGGCGGTGCTTGATGACCCGGTCGGGCACAAACATGCCCTGGTAGGCGACGGTGTACCCGATGACCACCGTCATGCCCGCAATGGCGGCGTTGGCCAGCAAGGTGAGCACGAGGATGACATTGATCGAGAGCACCGAGGATAGCGTCGGCACGAGCAGATAGGGAAAGGCGGCGATGCTGGGCGCCAGGATGGTCAACGCCAGGTAGGACATGCGGCGGCGGGCGGAGGAGGTGAGGCTCCGCAGTTGAGCCTGGCGGATATTGAGCCAGGCGGCCCCGTTGATGACCAGATAGTAGAGGGCAAAGGCCCAGAAGAGGGGGCCCGCGCTCAAGTGGTAGACGCGACCTTTTTGGCTGACGCCATCGGCTATCCAGGGGGTGAGCACGACGCCGACAAAGGTGAGCGCGGCCAGCAGATAGGCTGCGATGGCGATGATCCGACGTTGTGCCGAGTGCGCCCCGGTAGTTCGCAGCACCGCCTCGGAAAAGTGATAGCTCGAGGCGGGCACAAAGGCGATGCCCAGCCACTGGATGCGCAACCAGAACTGGGCCGCCTCGGGCGTCTCTGCGCTGACGATGGTGACGTCCACCAGATAGATGAGGGCCACAAAGGCCACCATCTCGGCAAAGGCTTGGGCCACGGGGCTGCGTAGGTTCTGCGCCAGGATATAGATCAGCAGCGCAAAATCAAGGATGACGATGGCCGACGAGAGCGCCAGGCTCGCGAACTCTAGGATGCCAGTGAGGGTGATGGTCTCCATACCAACCAGTTGTGCACTAGGACAAACGCTGCAGCCAGCTCATCAGAAGCTGGTACCAGTATACCAGGGGAACCACAAAAAGCAGACTGTCGATGCGGTCGAGCATGCCGCCATGCCCGGGGATCAGTGATCCCGAATCCTTGACGCCCACCTGTCGTTTGATGACCGACTCGCAGAGGTCGCCCAAGGTGGCGGCTACGGCGATGAGCGCGCCCAGGAGAGCGCTCCAGCCCAGCCCGATGCCCAGCCAGAGCGGCCCAGCCACGAGCGAGACCAACAGGGCTCCGCCCAGTTCACCCAGGGCGCCTTCCCAGGACTTTTTCGGGCTGATGTGCGGCGCCAAGCGACGTTTCCCAAAGCGAACGCCCACAAGGTAGGCGGCGGTATCGGCCACCCAGGTGCCGACCATGGCGGTCGCGAGCCAGGCCAGGCCGTTGGGGACGGCACGCAGTCGGCTGAAATGGCTGGCGGTGTAGCCGAGGTAGAGAGCTGCCGCGACGGAGACTCCCCAGCTTTCGAGCGAGCCAGGCCGGTTGCGATGAAAGACCTCGATGCTCAAGGGGACGGCCGCCAGAAGCAGCAGGGCGGGGTGGAGCAGGCCGAGTTGGGGCCAGGTGCCGTCGGCAGCCAGGAGCACGGCGAGGGCGATGGAGGTGGCCGCCGAGAGGGTTAGCCCGTGTTGCTGCATCAGCCGCAGCAACTCCCACATGGCCAGGGCGACCGCCACGATGACGAGGGCCCCCAACCAGGGCCCGCCGAAATAGGCCGCCAGTGCCACGATGGGGAGAAGCACCGCTGCGCTGGCCACGCGACTGCTGAGCATTACGCCCCTCCGAGGGTGATGGTGGCTGGTGCAGCGTCAGCTCGCGTCTGGCTCAAGGCGGCCAAATCTGCGGTGCCGTTCTTGAAAGGCTACGAGGGCTTGGTGAAGCTGCTCTCGGCCAAAATCGGGCCAAAAGACGTCGCTAGCATAGTACTCGGCATAGGCGGCCTGCCAGATGAGAAAGTTGCTGAGCCGCATCTCGCCGGCTGTGCGGATGACGAGATCGGGATCGGGCAGCCCGCGCGTCGTCAGGCGGTCGCTCACGGCTTGCTCATCGATGGAGGCGAGATCCAGCCCCTGGGCGAGCAGGGCCTTGATGGCATCGACGATCTCGGCGCGCCCACCATAGTTAAAGGCAATGTTCAGCCCGAGGCGGGTGTTGCCGGCGGTGAGCGCTTCCGCGCGGCGGATTTTCTGCGCGACGGTGTCGGGCAACCCCTCGGTGCGGCCCAGATGTCGCAGCCGCACCCCCGATTCGTGTAGCTCGTTGAGGCGGTTATCGAGGACGTGTTCGGCCAGCGCCATCAGAGCGCGCACCTCGGTATAGGGGCGCGCCCAGTTCTCGGTGGAAAAGGCATAGATGGTGAGCTGTTCGATGCCGAATTCGACGGCCGCCTTGAGCACCTCTCGCAGGTTCTCGGTGCCGGCCCGGTGGCCCGCCGTACGCGGCAAGCCACGGGCACGCGCCCAGCGGCCGTTGCCATCCATGATGATGGCGACGTGGCGGGGTACCCGCTCCAGCGGCGCGAGCTTGGGCAGGTCGGTCATCACACTTCCATGATCTCGGTCTGCTTGGCCTCGCCCAGGGCGTCGAGCTTGCCGATGTACTCGTCCGTCAACTCTTGCAGGTCCTCTTGGGCACGGTAGCGATCATCCTCAGAGATGTCGCCATCCTTTTCCATGGCTTGCAGCGACTTGATGGTATCGCGGCGGGCGTTGCGGATGGCCACGCGGCCCTCTTCGACGCGCTGGTTGACCATGCGCGCCAGGTCACGCCGCCGCTCGTCGGTGAGCGGGGGGATGCTCAGACGGATGATCTTGCCGTCGTTGTTGGGGGTGAGCCCCAGCTCGGACTTGAGGATGGCTCGTTCGATGGCCGAGAGCGTGGTAGCATCCCACGGGCGGATGGCCAATAGACGCGGCTCGGGGACGGCGATGGTCGCCAACTGGTTGAGCGGCATCACCGAGCCATACACGTCGACCTTGAGGCCGTCGACCAGCGCGGGCGAGGCGCGACCTGTGCGTATGGTCAGCAGATCGTGTCTCAGCGCGTCGACGGCCTTGGCCATCTTTTCCTCGACTGTGAGTAGAAGATCATCTGTCATCGGGGGCCTCCGTTTCGCTCTGACGTCACTGCTAACATGGCTGGGTGGATAGGCCAGGCTCGCTATCGGCGTGAGACCATGGTGCCGATGGGCTCGCCGCGAATGGCGCGCACGAGGCTATCGGGCGGGGCGAGCTTGAACACCATGACGGGGAGGTCGTTATCCATGCACAGCGAGAGCGCGGTGCTATCCATGACCCGCAAGCCCATGTTCAGCGCCTGGATAAAGGAAAGGCGATCGAAGCGCTTGGCATGGTCGTTGGTCATGGGGTCGTCGTCGTAGATGCCATCCACCTTGGTGGCCTTGAGCAGGATTTCGGCGCCGATCTCCATGGCGCGCAAGGCCGCGGCGGTGTCGGTGGTGAAAAAGGGGTTGCCTGTGCCGGCGCCAAAGATCACGACGCGTCCCTTTTCCAGGTGGCGAATGGCGCGCCGTCGGATATAGGGCTCAGCTACCTGACGGATCTCGATGGCCGTCTGGACGCGGGTGTCGACGCCGATTCGCTCCAGGGCATCCTGCAGCGCCAGCGCGTTGATCACGGTGCCCAGCATGCCCATATAGTCTGCCGAGGCCCGATCCATGCCGCGGGCGACGGCCGCTCCGCCCCGCCAGATATTGCCCGCGCCGATGACGATACCGACATCGACCCCCAACTCGGCGGCCAGCTTGATCTGTTGGGCGAGCTGCTCGGCTGTGGTGGGATCGACTCCGAACCCATTGTCGGAGGCCATGAACTCGCCCGAGAGCTTGAGCAGGACCCGTTTATAGGTGGGCTGTGCCATCGGCGCCTCCGTGAGCAAGGTGGTTGGAAAGGAGGGGTGTGGGAGCTCCACACCCCTCGGGTTGGTTCAGCCGATCTGGAAGCGAGCGAATCGCTTGATGACGATGTTCTCCCCCAGCTTGGCGATCGTCCCGGTCAGCAGTTGCTGGATGGTCTTTTCGTCATCCTTGATAAAGGCCTGATCGAGCAGGCAGTTCTCCTGATAGAACTTGGCGAGCTTGCCCTCCATGATGCGCTCCATCACGTGCTCGGGCTTGTTCTCGCCAGCCATCTCGGCACGAATGGCGTCTTTTTGCTCCGCTAGCACCTCTTTGGGCACATCGCTGCGCGATACCCACGAGGGGCTGGCGGCCGCGATCTGCATGGCCACGTCGTGGCAGAACGCCTGGAACTCTTCGGTGCGGGCCACAAAGTCGGTCTCGCAGTTGATCTCCACCAGCACGCCCAGCTTGGAGCCTGCGTGGATGTAGGCCTCGACGAGGCCATCGCCAGCATCGCGATCCACCTTTTTGGCGGCGGCTGCAAGCCCCTTTTGCTTGAGGATCTCCGAGGCGGCCTCAAAGTCGCCGTTGGTCTCTTCCAGCGCCTTTTTGCAGTCCAGAACGCCCGCGCCTGTCAGCTCGCGGAGCTGCTTGATCATCTCGGTTGTGACGGCCATGGGTATACGTCCTCTCCAGGTCTGTTAGCGTGTCTGGCGTCATGATGCCAGGTTGGTGAACGGGCTATTCGTCGTCCTCGTCGATGATGAGGATGTCGTCCTCGTCATCGTCGTCTAGATCGTCTGGCGCGGCGCCAGTGGATTGCCCCGTGGCACGCGGACCATAGACGCTCTCGTAGACCCCAGCGGGCTCTAGGGTGGACTCGGGCTCTTCGTCCATCATCACGCCACGCATCTGCTGACCCTCGACCACCGCATCGGCGATCTTGGTGGTGATGAGCAGGATGGCGCGGATCGCGTCATCGTTGCCAGGGACCACCATGTCGATGGGGTCGGGGTTGCAGTTGGTATCCACCAAGGCGATGACGGGGATCGCAACGCGGTTGGCCTCGG
Source organism: uncultured Anaerolineales bacterium (assembly GCA_964624695.1). GTDB lineage: Bacteria > Chloroflexota > Anaerolineae > UBA1429 > UBA1429 > DAIRUQ01. Next base: position 7,630 of record CAZUZB010000023.1, read on the forward strand.
CCACGGCAATGTCCTCGGTCTCGATATCCACCACAAAGATGGCGTCGGGCATCTGGTTCAGGTTGCGCAGGCCGCCGATCTTGCGATGCAGCTTGGCGAGCTCGCGGGCCTTGTCCGTAGCTTCCTTTTTGGGGAGGACGGCCCACTCGCCGCGTTCCTGCTGGCCCTCGAGCTCGAGCATATAGTCGATGCGCGAGCGGATGGTACGGAAATTGGTGAGCGTTCCGCCCAGCCAGCGTTCATTCACATAGGGCATGCCGCAACGGGTCGCCTGGGTGAGGATGGTCTCTTGCGCCTGGCGCTTGGTGCCCACAAAGACGATGGTGCCACCTTCCGCCACGGTGTCGCGGATATAGGTGTGGGCCCGTTCCAGGGCCTGCATCGTGAGCGACAGGTCGATGATGTGAATCTGGTTGCGCTCCGTAAAGATGTACGGGCGCATCTTGGGATCCCAGCGACGGCCACGGTGCCCAAAGTGGACGCCAGCCTCCAGCAGCTCTCTCATCGTAACGGTTGCCACAGCTTTCCTCCATGCTTCGTTTTGTGCACCCGCCCTCTGACTCGCAGATGAACCCACCCCGCAGTGCAGAGTGGGCACGACATCAGCCACATGAGGGCGTGTTTGATGATGGGAACGTTTCCCAAGGCAAGAGTATATCATGGGGATCGGCGCCCGGCAAATGGTTGAGGCTTGTCGCTAGCCTATGGTATACTGAGCCCGTTCCTGCAAAGCCGCCTATCACTCGCTGGAGGCTACCCATGCTTTCGGACGATCTACTCTCCATTCTCGCGTGTCCGGCCTGCAAATCGCGTGTGGTCTTGGTGCGAGACGCGTGGCTCGTCTGCCAGAGTGACGCCTGCCGCCGCAAGTATCCCATTGTGGATGGGATCCCCGTCATGCTGATCGAGGAGGGCACCAAGTATATCGATGTGGATCCCGATGACCTTCCCGAGCCCCATGCGTAACCAACCCAGCTCTTGCCTGACTCGGCCAGCCAGCCAACGCTGGCGGCGCGTTGTGGTTCTTGCGGTGATCCTGGTGGTGTTGGCGGCGTCCAGCGCTCCTTTCCGCGCCGCTGCCGAGCCCAAGGTGAGCGCGACGACCGAGTGGACCTATGCGTTCTCACAGCAGCTCACCTTTGGCGCCTTCTTGGAGAGCGACGAGCCGATCGAGGACGTGGTCCTCTTCTATGGGGTCGTCGGCGAGCCGATTGTGCGGCGCATCTACCCCGCGCTAACGCCTGGCACCTCGGCTTCGGTGGCGCACACAGAGCTGCTAGAGCCCGGGCAGTTTGCGCCAGGCACGCTATTGCGCGCGTGGTGGGAGGTGGTTCTCGCCTCTGGCGAGACGGTGGTGACGCCCGAGGAGCAGCTACTCTATATCGATGAAGCGATCCAGTGGCAGGAGTTGGTCAGCGACCGGGTGACTCTGTATTGGCACGGCCGATCCCAGAGCCAGGCCGAGGAGTTGCTAGAGGCGGCGGAGGAGGTCATCGACCGCCTGGCGGCCGAGATGGGCGTGCCCAGCCCGGATGCGGTCCAGATCTGGGTGTACAACAACGAGCGCGATATGGCGCGGGCCACGTCGACTCGCAGCGAATCGTACGATGCGCGGGTGACCACCCTGGGCATGGCGATGGACGGCGGCACGCTGCTGCTGCTAGGCTCGCACCGCGATGTGCGGCAGACTTTGGCGCACGAGCTCTGCCACGTGGTCGTTGGCCTGGCGACCGACAATCCCTACATCGAGATTCCCCGCTGGTTGGACGAGGGCCTGGCCATGAACGCCGAGGGGGAGCTGCCGCGCGACAACCAGCGCGCGCTGCAGAGCGCTACCGCTGGCGACGAGCTCCTCACGCTGCGCTCTTTGACCAGCTACACGGGCGACGCTCAACTGGTGAACCTGTATTACGCCCAGGCGCACTCGGTGGTGGCCTATATGCTCGACGCCTACGGCCGCGAGGCGATGCAAGAGCTCTTGCGGGTCTTTTCCGAGGGGCAACGCCAAGACGCCGCGCTGGAGCGCGTGTTGGGTTACGGCCTCGAAGAGCTCGAATCTCGCTGGCGCATCAGCCTGGGTCTGGAGCCGCTGCCGCCGCTGAGCTCGACTCTGCGCGAGGAGCCGTTGCTCATCTCCTCCGCCCGCGCAGCTCTGGGCAAGCCGTTCTGATGCCCGAGCTGCCCGAGGTCGAGACCGTTGCGCGGTGCCTGCAGAGCCATCTGGCGGGCGATCTGGTCGTCGCGGCCCATGTTCTGCGCCCGCAGACCATCGCCGCTTCTGATCCAGCGGCCTTTGTCCAGCAGATGATTGGGCGGCGTCTGGTCGCCTTTGGGCGCCGCGCCAAGTATCTGCTCATTGAGCTGGCTCCCCAGGATTGGCTGATCGTGCACCTGCGCATGTCGGGGCGGATGCGCATCGTAGAAAGCGGCCAGCCCCATGGCCAGCACACGCGCCTGGCTTTGGACCTGGCGTCGGGGCGCTCGCTCCGGCTGGACGACCAGCGCACTTTTGGGCGGGTCTGGCTGGTGCGCGACCCCGACAGCCTCCTGGATGGCCTGGGGCCAGAGCCTTTATCCGATGAGTGGACCGCGGATCTCTTTTACCAGGCTTTGCAGAGGCGTCATCGGATGATCAAACCGTTGCTGCTGGATCAGAGCCTCGTGGCCGGCTTGGGCAACATCTATGTGGATGAATCTCTCTATGAGGCAGGAGTGCATCCGGCTGCGCGATCCGACGAGCTCGCGATAGAGGACGTTGAGCGGCTGCATGCCGCCATTCGCCGCGTGCTGCGGCATGCCATCGAGCACGGTGGGACCACGCTGCGTGACTATGTCACGCCCGAGGGGGCCAGCGGGGCGCATCAGTTCGCACTGCAGGTGTATGGCCGCGCGGGCGAGCGGTGTCATCGCTGTGGCAGCCCCATCGTGAAGATGCGGTTGGCCCAACGGGGCACCCATTTCTGCCCCGTCTGCCAGCTACCGCCTGACGAGGCGATGCGGCAGGGCTAGAGGAGAGTGCCCATGGAGGCTGGGGTCGTTGCGGAGGCGTTGCGGCGGGCTCTCGATAGGTGTGCCCTGGAGGAGACAGCCGCTGACGGGACCATGCGCACCGTGGGGCTGGAGAGCACCCGAACCATCGCTGCGGAGATGGGGCTTTCGTTTCGCGAGGTCGAGCTAGCGGCCATCAGGGCGCGAATCATCCCCCGCCGCTATCGACGTAACCTGGGCACGGTGGGGTGGGACGGACAGGCTCGGCTGCTTTCCTCGTGCGCGGCGGTGGTGGGGTGCGGCGGCCTGGGCGGCTGGATCGTCGAAGGTTTGGCGCGCATGGGCGTGGGGCGTCTCATCCTGATCGACGGCGACCGGTTCGCCGAGGACAACCTCAATCGCCAGCTCGGTTGCCTGGAGGAGGATCTAGGTCATCTCAAAGTGGAGGTGCTGGCCGAGCGCGTGCGCCGCGTGAATAGCGCCACCGAGCTAACCTTGCACGCAACACAGCTCACAGCGGATAACGCGACAGCTCTGCTCCATGGGGCCCAGGTGGTGGTGGATGCGCTGGATAGCGTGCCGTCCCGCCTGGACCTCCAGGCCGCCGCCGAAGCTATGGACGTGCCCTTGGTCCACGGGGCCGTCGGTGGGCACATGGGCCAGGTGATGACCGTGCTGCCGGGTGACCGCGGCCTGAGCCGCCTGTATGGGGGAGGTGCGGTACCGTCCCGTGGTGTGGAGACCCGGCTGGGGAACCCCGCCGCCACGCCCATGTTGGTCGCGGCCTGGGAGCTGGCCGAGGCGATCAAGATCCTGTGCGGCGAGGCGCAGATCCTGCGGAATCGGTTGCTCTTTTTCGATACGTACCATGGTGAGGCTCGCGAGATCGGATGGGAGCCTGAGAATGGCGCCTGCTGATGTGAAGCTATGCACAATCCCAATAGGAGACAGGACGGATGCCTAGAAAGAACGCACGTTGGACAAGGGCGCTGCTGACGCTGGTGGCGGCGACGCTCCTATGCTTGGCTGCTGCCGGGTGCGAGAGCTGGTTCCGATCCGAGACGGCGACGCCGCTGCCGCCCATCGAACAGACGGCGGAGCCGACCGAGCAGGCGCCGCCCGACGAGGAGCCAACCGCCACGGCGGTACCGGCCACGCCCGAGGCGCCCATCCAGGATGACTATCCCTATCCCGTGGAATTGCCTGGCTCCGAGGACCTCCCGGCGTACCCTGAGGCCTATCCCGGCGAGTGATTGTTTTGGGGCGAGACGAGCAAACGGGGCCGCAAGCGCGGCCCCGTTTGCGACTGCCGCCAGAGGAGCGCTAGCGACGTCGTGCGGGCGAGGAGGCCGACCCTTTGGCGGCGGCTTCCTCGGGGGTGAGGCCTTCACGCAGGCAGCACTGCTTGAACTTTTTGCCGCTGCCGCAGGGGCAGGGATCGTTGCGGCCAACCTTGCTGGAGCGCCGCTGCTGATGCACCGACCCTGCACTGCCGCCGCTGGCTCCCGAATACTGGGTCGGGCGAGGGGCGCTGGGCGCTTCTCGGACGCGCACATTCAGGATCATGGAGGCGATGGTCGTCTTGACGCTGCCTAGAAGCTGATCGAACATGGCGAACGCCTCGCGCTTGTACTCGACCAGCGGGTTCCGTTGCCCCACCGCGCGCAAACCGATGCCCTCGCGGAGCTCGTCCAGGGCAGTGAGGTGATCCACCCAGGCGCGGTCGATGGTGCGTAGCATCACCACGCGCTCCATCTGCCGCATCAGTTCGACGCCCACCTCTTGTTCGTGCTCGTCATAGCGCTGCTCCACGAGCGGAAGCAACTCGTCGGTGATCTCGCCAGTCGTCATGTTGCGCCAATGCGCGGGAGTCATCTCGGGCGGCAGGTGCAGCATGCGATCGATGGTGGCGTGAATGGCGAGGATAGCCTCGCCGCTGTCAGCGTCCTGGCTCATGGCAAGGGCGCCGATCTCTTCGGCCAGCTCCGTGAGGACCTCTTCGAGGATCTCTGTCACCATGGGGCGGAGGTTCGTCTCGGAGAGAATCAGGCGACGCTGATCATAGATCACCTCGCGCTGCTGATTGACTACGTCGTCATATTCCAGGATGTGCTTTCGTAGGTCAAAGTTGTGGCCCTCGACCCGTACCTGGGCGTTCTCGATGGCGCGCGACACCATGGTATGTTCGATGGGGATGTCGTCCTCGACGCCCAGGCGATCCATCAGGCCCGCCAGCGACTCGCCGCCGAAGCGGCGCATCAGCTCGTCATCCAGCGCCACAAAGAATCGCGACGAGCCGGGATCCCCTTGCCGGCCGGCGCGGCCACGTAGCTGGTTGTCGATGCGTCGGGCTTCATAGCGCTCTGTGCCGACCACATGCAGGCCCCCGAGTGCCACGACCGCTTCGTGGTCTCGCTGGTAGGTTTCCTGGGCCTCGGCCAGCGCCTCTTGCCAGACCTCGGGCTCGATCTCTTGCAGGCTGAGCCCCTTTTTGCGGAGGCCCTCGCGGGCCAGGCCTTCGGGGTTGCCACCCAACAGGATATCCACGCCACGCCCGGCCATGTTGGTGGCGATGGTCACCGCGCCGGGACGGCCCGCCTGGGTGATGATCTGTGCCTCGCGTTCATGGTACTTGGCATTGAGGACCTCGTGCGGGATGCCCATCCGCTTGAGGCGGTGCGAGAGCATCTCGGATGTCTCAATGGCCAGCGTGCCCACCAGAACGGGCCTGCCACGCTCGCATTCATTCTTGATCTCTTCCAGGACGGCGCGATACTTGGCATCGGTCGACTTGTAGACCACATCGGGGTGATCCTCACGGACCATCGGCTTGTGGGTGGGGATGATCGCCACATCCAGATCATAGATCAGGTGAAACTCTTCTTGCTCGGTGGCGGCGGTGCCGGTCATACCGGCCAGGCGGCGGTACATCCGGAAATAGTTCTGGAAGGTGATGGTGGCCAGGGTCAGGCTCTCGCGCTGGACGGGCACCCGCTCCTTGGCCTCGATGGCCTGATGCAGCCCCTCCGAGTAGCGCCGGCCATACATCAGGCGGCCGGTGAACTCGTCGACGATGATCACCTCGCCATCCTGGACGATATAGTTGCGGTCGCGCTGGAACAGTGCCCGCGCCTTGAGCGCGTTCTCCAGGTAGGGTGTCAGCTCATAGTGGTCGGACGCATAGATGTTGTCGATGCCCAGCATCCGCTCCACCTGGGTGATGCCCTCTTCGGTGGCGCTGACGATGCGCTGCTTTTCGTCCAGCACATAGTGGGTGGTCTCTTGGAGCTTGGCCGCAATGTCGGCGAATCGGCGGTACCACTCGGTGGATTCCTCCGCCTGCCCCGAGATGATCAGGGGCGTGCGGGCCTCGTCGATCAGGATGTTGTCGATCTCGTCGACGATGGCATAGTAGAGGCTCCGCTGCACGCACTGGCCGAGATCCAGGACCATGTTGTCGCGCAAATAGTCAAAGCCGAATTCATTGTTGGTGCCATAGGTGATATCGGCTTGGTAGGCCTCGCGGCGGGACACCGGCCTCAGGTGCAGGTACCGATCGTCCTCGGCCGGGTAGTTCTCATCAAAGAGGAACGAGCTCATGGTGGGGTCGTTGCCCATCGACTGGATGATGCCTACCGAGAGTCCCAGCAGGGAGTACACAGGGCCCATCCATTGGGCGCCGATTTTGGAGAGATAGTCGTTGGGTGTGACCAGGTGGACGCCGTGGCCGGTCAGCGCGTTGAGATAGAGGGGCAGGGTGGCCACCAGGGTCTTGCCCTCGCCCGTCTTCATCTCGGCGATGCGGTTCTGATGGAGGATGGCGCCGCCGATGATCTGGACATCATAGGGGCGGAGCCCGATGGTGCGGCGAGCTGCCTCGCGCACGGCCGCAAACGCCGTGGGCATGATCTCGTCCAGCAGCGTGCGCTCGACGTCGTCCATGCGCTTGTGGAGCTGCTCGATCTCACGGCGGATCTCGCGGCGGCGGTCGGCGCTCTGTTCGCGGGCGACGCGCTCCTCCATCTCGGCGATCTCGGCGCGGTCCCCTGCGGTGGCCGACTGGATGCGCTGCTGGAACTCGCGCGTGAGGGCTTGGAGCTCCTCATCGGATCGGGCCTGCATGGCGGGCTCTAGCGCGTTGACCTCATCGACCAGCGGTTGCAGCTTTTCCAGGATGCGCTGGTCGGGATCGCCAAAGAGCTTTTTGAAGAATCCGAGCATAGGGCGAACGCTCCTCTATCTAGGCGTGGTTCTATTATAGCATGAGCGCCCAAAAAGCCGGGCAGAGGAGGATCCTCGCCCGGCTTTGACTCGCTATCCGGCGATGCTAGCTATAGTTGGGTTCATAGTCGCGGAGGGTGTTGCCCACGGAGCGCCCGCGGTGTACCGCATCGATCACGCGGGCCATCCAGGGGCCCAGGCTGATGACTCTCATGTTGGGCAATCGCTTGGCCGGGGTGATGGGTTGCGAGTTGGTGCAGACGATCTCGGCAAAGTTGGCCGCGGCCATCCGCTCCGCCGCGTCGTCGGAAAAGGTGGCGTGCACAAAGCAGCAGTAGACATCCTTGGCCCCGTTGGCGCGCAGGATCTCGGCCGCGCCGGCGATGGTCGTGCCGCGGTCCACCTCGTCGTCCACGATCAAGGCGTTCTTGCCCTGGACGTTGCCAATGACCGACAGGCACTCGGTGTTGCCCCCATCGCGCCGCTTTTCCACAAAGGCGACGGGCACGTTGAGCGTTTGAGCAAAGTTACGGGCCTTTTTGGCGAACCCGAGGTCGGCGGCCACCACCACCAGGTCCTCGATCCCCTTGTTGATGAAATGGCGGCTCAGCAGGGGGAAGGCGGACAGCTCGTCACCGGGAAAGCTGAAGAAACCCTGAATCTGCCCGGCGTGGAGATCCACGGTCATGAAGCGATCGGCGCCGGCCGCGGCGAGCATGTCAGCGAGGAGGCGCGCCGTGATGGGCACGCGGGGCATGTCTTTTTTGTCGCTGCGCGCATAGGAGAAAAAGGGCATCACGGCGGTGATGCGCCCGGCTGACGCCCGCTTGACCGTGTCGATCAAGATCATCAGTTCCATGATGTTGTGATCGACGGGAGAGCAGGTGGGCTGGAGGATAAAGACATCCTTGGAGCGGACGGTCTCACCCAGCTGAATAAAGATGTTCTCGTTGGCAAAAACGGTGATCTCGCGCTTGTGTAGCGGCAACCCGAGTTCTGCGCTGACCTCTTGCGCTAGCTGCGGGTTCCCGCTTCCGGCAATCAAGGCCAGTTCACCATAGATCCGAACGCCCTGTTCCATGACTTAGGATTCCTCCCCTGCCTGGTGCTGCGGGAGTTGCTCTCTAGCGCACTCTCACGTAGCGCCGTATCCTCTAACATAGTGGCGCACAGCAAGCCTGTGCGCAGGCCCAGTATGCCACAGCCATCGAAACTCCGTCAACCCTCGCGGCGTGGCCTGACAAGACGACCAAGCGCGGCCATGTGGCCGCGCTTGGAGGACGCTCTATGCGTGCTTGGTTACCAGCCCAGCAAGGCCGGCACAACGGCCAGCACCACGCCCCCCGCCATCACCGAGGCGATCTGCCCAGAGGTGTTGGAGGCCATGGCGTGCATCAGCAAAAAGTTGGTGGGATCTTCCTCCTGGCCCAGCTTTTGTACCACCCGCGCCGACATGGGAAAGGCCGAGATGCCACACCCCCCCAGAAGCGGGTTGATCTTGTAGCCAGAGAGGACGCACATGAGCTTGCCGAACAGGACGCCGGCTGCCGTATCTAGCACAAAGGCCACCAGGCCCATTGCCAGGATCAAGAGGGTCTCTGGCTTGAGGAACTTGTCCGCGACCATGGTGGAGCCAATGGTGATGCCGAGAAAGGTGGTGACAATGTTGGCGATCTCGTTCTGAGCCGCCTGGTTGATGCGCTCGACCACGCCGGCCTCACGGGCCAGGTTGCCGAACATGAGCATGCCGATCAGGGGCGTCGCCGCGGGGGCGATGAGCCCACAGATCAGGGTGACCACGATCGGGAACAGGACGCGGGTGGTCTTGGAGATAGGGTGAGACGTGTAGGGCATCTTGATGCGGCGCTCGCGCTGGGTCGTTAGGCCCTTCATCACGGGCGGCTGGATGATGGGTACCAGCGACATGTACGAGTAGGCTGCCACGGTGATCGGCCCCACCAGATCGGGCGCCAAAGCGGCGGCCACAAAGATGGACGTGGGGCCGTCGGCGGCGCCGATGATGCCGATGGAAGCGGCCTGGGGCAGGCTGAACCCGAACAGGGTGGCCAGCATCAGGGTGCCAAAGATTCCGAACTGGGCCGCTGCGCCAAAGAGCACATACTTGGGGTTCTCTAGCAGGGGGCCAAAGTCGGTCATGGCGCCGATGCCGATGAACACCAGGGCCGGGAAGAGCTCGCTCTCGATGCCGGCCTTGTAGAGCACGTTCAGGATGCCGCCCTCGTCCAGCATGCCGGTGCCGGGGATGTTGGCCAGGATGCAGCCGAGGCCGATGGGCAGCAGCAGTAAAGGCTCGTATTCCTTGCTGATGGCAAGCCATATCAGCACGCCACCCACGGCGATCATGACAAGGGTCTGCCATGTGAGTCCGGTGAAACCGGCGAGTAGCTGGTCTAGACCGAGTGTATTCATGCTTTGGCTCGCTCCCTATGCCACCGTGATCAGCGGATCGTCGTTGGCGACGTTGCTGCCGGCTGCCACGTGGACCGCGGTGATGGTGCCAGTGACGGTTGAGCTCACGGGCATCTCCATTTTCATGGCCTCGAGCGTGCAAAACGTGTCGCCTTCGGTGATCTCGTCGCCAACGGCAACGGATACCGACAGGATCTTGCCGGGCATGGGCGCTCTGACCACTTGGCCGTCACCGCTGGCGGCGGATTCCGGCATCGGAGCAGCGGGCTCTTCCACGGACGCTGGCTGCTCGGTGGCGGGCGCGGGCTGAGCTGTGGCCGCGGTGATCGCCTTCAGGTCGACCGACTTACGCTGGCCATTGACGATGACCTGGACCGGGGACGAGGAAACATCACCCACTTCGACCGTGTACGTCTTGCCGTCGACCGTAATCTCGTACTTTGGCACGTTAGCCTCCCGTTACTGCAGCGCATTCAGGCGGGCCTGGTTCTTCCAGGCGCCGCTATCGGTGTCGATTTGGGCGATGGAGACGACCTCGCCGATGATCTCGTCCCCTTCGTAATCGTAGGCCATGCTGGGCTGCCGCGTCCACGGAGCGGCAGCCTGTGTTTGCGGTCTGATGGCCGCGTTACCGGCAGCAGAAGCCGCTGCGATGGCGGTGGCGATGGCGGCGACCATCGCGGCATCATCGCTAGCTGGGGCGTCTGCGGCAGCGCGCTTGGCCACGGGGGCCGGCTGCTCCGCTTTGGGGCGGAACGCCCACGAGAGCAACCAGATGGCGATCATCACGATAATGAGCGTAAGAAACACCAGCCCCATGCCGATGCCGGTGACCTGAAGCCCAAGCGTAACATCATTCACTGTCCAGCTCCTTTTCCCGGTGCTCGGGTGGACTCGGAGAGAGCCGACCCGATCGGCTTGCTAGCGTCCGCGGCTCAATCTTTGCGATACCTTCCATAGCGAGGCCGACTGTGGGACTCGCTTGGTGCGGCGTACCACCGGCGCCATGCTGGTGGTCGGCTTGGCGCCCTGATTGGTGGGAGCCGCTGCCGGGAACAGGCGGGCCTCCTGGATCGGAATCGCTAACCCTTGCTTGCGCAGCTCGAGGAACTCGCGTGCCTGCTGCGGGAATAGCGCGTAGGACATCACATCCTCTTCGCTCTCGGCTAGGTCGCCGATCTCGGCCTTGGCCTTTTCCCAGCCGGGCTCGATGCCGTCGGCCGGGCGGCCGGTGATCGGCTCCTCGTCGCCGATGGCCATGCGCATCAGGTCCGGGTTGATTTCTGCCGGCGGACGTCCGTACAGCCCGCGGCAATAGTCGCGGACTTCCTGGGGGATCACCTTGTAGCGCTCGCCCATGAGGACGTTCATGACGGCCTGCGTGCCGACGATCTGGCTGCTGGGCGTCACCAGCGGGGGGTAGCCCAGATCCTCGCGCACCCGGGGCATCTCCTTGAGCACTTCTTCGTAGCGGTCGGCCGCGCCCTGCTCGCGGAGCTGGTTCACCAGGTTCGAGAGCATGCCGCCGGGGATCTGGTAGATCAGCGCGCGCACATCGGCGGTCGCCAGGCCGCTCTCGAACTGGCCGAGGTGCTCAGTGCGCACCTCTTTGAAATAGGCCGCGATTTCGCTGAGCAGCTCGAGATCGAGCCCCGTGTCCCGCTCGGTGCCCTGGAAGGTAGCCACGATCGATTCGGTGGGGGGCTGCGCCGTGCCGCCGGCCATGGACGAGATGGCGGTGTCGACGATATCGGCGCCGGCCTCGGCGGCCTTGACCAGCGCGGCCATGGCAAAGCCGGTGGTGTCGTGGGTATGGTACTGCAAGGGGAGATCCACCTCGGCCTTGATGCCCTTGACCAGGTCATAGGCCACATAGGGCGGGCAGAGCGCAGCCATGTCCTTGATGCAGATCGAGTCTGCGCCCATGCTTTGCAGCTCTTGAGCCAGGTCGACAAAGACCTGGTTGTTATGGACCGGGCTTTGGGTGTAGCAGAGGGCGGCCTGAACGTGGCCTCCGTACTTTTTCACGCATTCCATGGCCCAGGCCATGTTGCGGGTGTCGTTCAGCGCGTCGAACACGCGGAACACATCGATGCCGACCTTGACCGCCAGTTCGGCAAACTTTTCCACAATGTCATCTGGATAGTGGCGGTAGCCGAGGATATTCTGGCCGCGCAGCAGCATCTGGAACGGCGTGGTGGGCATGACCTCTTTGAGGGCTCGCACGCGCTCCCAGGGATCCTCTTTGAGAAAGCGCATGGCCGAATCGAATGTGGCGCCGCCCCACATCTCCACGGCGGCATAGCCGACGGCTTCGATCTTGGCCGCCACCGGCAGCATGCTGCCCGTGGACATGCGCGTGGCCGAAAGCGACTGGTGAGCGTCGCGCAGAATCGTATCACATATCTTGAGCGGATTGGCGCTCATGGTGCTCCTTTGATAACACTACAGGGGCATGTTTCCGTGCTTTTTGGGCGGGTTCTCGTCGCGCTTGTTGCGCAGCATCGCCAGGGCGTTGATGACCGCCGCTCGCGTCTGGCTGGGCTCGATGACGGCGTCGACATGCCCATAGGAGGCCGCCAGATACGGGTTGGCGAACTGCTCGCGGTATTCGGCGATGAGCTGCGCGCGCAAGGCATCTGGATCAGCGGCAGCCTCGATCTCTTTGCGATAGATGATGCCCACCGCACCCTCGGGCCCCATCACGGCGATCTCGGCCGTGGGCCACGCGAGGTTCACGTCGCCGCGGATCTGCTTGCTGTTCATGACGATATAGGCGCCACCATAGGCCTTGCGGGTGATGACGGTGACCTTGGGCACCGTGGCCTCGCAAAAGGCATAGATCAGCTTGGCGCCGTGACGGATGATCCCGCCATGCTCTTGGGCGACGCCTGGCATAAAGCCGGGCACGTCCTCAAAGGTGACGATGGGGATGTTGAACGCGTCGCAAAAGCGCACAAACCGCGCGCCCTTGTCGGCGGCGTCGATGTCCAGCGCTCCGGCCTTGAAGGCGGGCTGGTTGGCGATGATGCCCACCGCCGAGCCATCCATGCGCGCCAACCCGATGACCAGGTTCGCGGCAAAGTGCTCGTGAATCTCAAAGAAACTCTCTTGATCGACGATCGCCTTGATGACGTCCTTGATGTCATAGGGCGCATTGGGGTTCTCGGGGACGATGGTGTCCAACGCGGCCTCGGCCCGGGCGGGGCTATCCTGCGTCAGAACTGAGGGAGTATCCTCCAGGTTGTTCTGAGGGAGATACGACAGCAGGGTGCGTACCATCTCCAGGCAGGATTTGTCGTCATCGGCGGCAAAGTGGGCGACACCGCTGGCGCTGTTGTGCACCATGGCTCCACCCAGCTCATCCATGGTCACGTCTTCGCTGGTGACAGCCTTGACCACGGCCGGGCCCGTGACAAACATCTGGCTGGTGCCTTTGACCATAAAGCAAAAGTCCGTGAGGGCGGGCGAGTACACGGCGCCGCCGGCGCAGGGCCCCATGATGACCGAGATCTGGGGGATGACGCCGGATGCCATGGTGTTTCGCAAAAAGATGTCGGCATAGCCGGCAAGGGAAAGGATGCCCTCCTGGATGCGCGCCCCGCCCGAATCCTGAATGCCGATGATGGGGGCGCCCATGCGCAAGGCTAGGTCTTGCACTTTGGCGATTTTGGCGGCGTGAGCAGCGCCCAACGAGCCGCCCATGACGGTAAAGTCTTGCGCGTATACATAGACCAGTCGGCCATCGATGGTTCCATAGCCCGTGACGACCCCGTCGCCGATGGCGGCGCGCTCTTCCATGCCAGGCGCTGTTGCGTGGTGGGTAACCAGCGCATCCAGCTCCTGGAAGCTATCCTCGTCGAGCAGCAGGGCGATGCGTTCGCGCGCGGTAAGCTTGCCTTTGCCGTGCTGTTTCTCGATGGCAGCTTGGCCGCCCCCTAGCTTGGATTCCTGCTGCAACTGGCGCAGCTTTTGAATCTTGGCGTCAGAGCCCATGGTCCCTCCTGTACACTCTTTTACTCCGATACTCGGTCTGGCCACATCTCAAAGGTCACGCCGGCGGCATCAAGCATCTCGAGCGCGAGTTCGTCGGGATAGGTATCGGCGCACACGACGCGGACGATGCCAGCGTTGATGATCATCTTGGCGCAGGTGATGCACGGTTGATGGGTGACATAAATGGTGCCGCCAGCGACAGTGATGCCGTGTCGCGCGGCCTGGATGATCGCGTTCTGTTCCGCATGCAAGCCACGGCAGATCTCTTGGCGTTGCCCCGAAGGGATGCCCATCTGTTCGCGGAGGCAACCGGTCTCGTCACAGTGGGGCAATCCGCTGGGCGGCCCGTTGTAGCCCGTGGAGAGGATGCGCTTGTTCTGCACGATGATGGCACCCACATGGCGGCGCAAGCAGGTGGATCGTGTCGCCACCTGCTTGGTGATGTCCATAAAGTACTGATCCCAGGATGGTCTCATCGTTGTAGGGTATACTCCTCAAAGGCCTGTCCCGTGATGGGCATCGTCTGGACGAACATGTCCAGGATGGCGAGGGCGTACTGGCGATGTTCCCACTGGGCGCCCTTGTCCAGGCGCTTTTGCAGCCAGTTCATCAAAGACCAGGCGTTCACCGTCCAGACGAACTGGGTATAGACAGCCGTGCCGAGGATGGCGCGGGCTTGTTCGCGACGGACGCTGCTTTGCACCAGCCGCTCGTACAGATCAAAAGACGCCTCCATGTGGGACACATAGGCGTCTCGCGAATCGCCCTCCAGGCTGGAGGGGACATAGTAGGTGCGGTCTGCCAGGCAATAGCGGAGCGATCGCTCGTTAAAGGTACAGATGCGGTGCCGCATCCATTGGCGGGCCACAAAGAGGGGGCACTGGACGCCAAAGCGGAAAACCGCGTGCTCGAACACGGTATTGTGCTTGGGCTCGCTGCGCATGAGCCGCCGAATCAGGCGTTCGTCAGCATCGGGTACCTGCGCCTCTGACTGGTAACAGATCCGAGCCCCACGGATGACAGCCTCGTCACCCCCCATCCAATCCTCTAGCTGAACCCAGCCGTGGTCCAGAACGGGTGTGCGATCCAAGGTGCTGTTCCTTTGCCTTAGCAGGCGCATACGACGTCTGGTTCAGGCGCGCCGGCGACAGGCCGACGAAGGCCCAAACATCCCGCATTCTACCAGAAAAGCCAAACGCCGCCTAGTTTTCGTTTTGGGCGTTCCGCTCTTGCGCCAAGGCCTCAAAGTGCGGCTTGAGCCGGCAGTAGGACTCGTCCAGCGCCTCGCAGATGACGCGGGTATCTGAGAATACGGACATAAAGTTGGTGTCGCCCGTCCAGCGCGGCACGATGTGCATGTGGATGTGCTGCTCGATGCCGGCACCGGCCGAGGCGCCCAAGTTCATGCCGACGTTGAACCCATCGGCGCGCAGCACCTCGCGCAGGATGCTGAGGCTGTCGTTCACCAGGCGAGCCATCTCGAGCAGGGCGGCGTCTTCCAGGGCGGTGGGGGTGTCGGTGTGCAGGATTGGCACGACCATCAGGTGGCCGTTGCTATAGGGGTACTTGTTCATGACCACCATAGCATGGGTGCCCCGGTAGAGGATGAGCGCGTCTTGATCCGGCTGTTCGCCCTTTTGGATGTCGCAAAAGACGCAGCCAGCCTGCCTCTCGCCGCTGACATAGGCCATGCGCCAGGGAGACCAGAGTCTTTTCATGATGAACGCTCCTCCCAGATGAGCTGGGTGCGGTGCACGCGCAGGTCCGAGTAGGCCAGGCCGGCCGCCTCGAGCACATCGGCTGGGCGCCCCGAGCCGTTCGAGCCACAGCGCAGCCGCATCTGGACCTCGTGCCAAAGGGAATCCCCGGAGACGTAACCGAGGTCATGGATCAGCTCGCGTAGCTCCAAGCTTTGCATCCTCCCGCGACGTTCACGCACAAAGGGGATGCTGGTGCGCTGGAGCAAGTCGGCCAACGCGGCGGCGATCTCGGCGGCGTGGACGTCGGTGCGTAGGGATACCTGGTACATGGCTGCCCGCATTAGGGATTGAGGCGCCTTGGCGCCGACCTCGACCTCGGCGGCTGAGACGATGCCGAGGCCCGGCGGCGCCTGCGCTTGTAGTTGCGCTAGCAAGGCTTCGATGTTCACGGACTCGCCAAGATAGATGTCCAAAAGCTCGCATTCGCTGGTGTACCCTACCGGCAGGGCATCGGCGAACTGGAGCCTGGCATGTGGATTATAACCCTGGGTGTAGGCCAATGGTGCGGCGGCGCGACGTAACAGCCGCTCCCACAGGCGCCCCATATCCAGGATCGAGGCATACTGCAACGGCCAACCCACCGTAAAGGTGACCCGGGCCCGCTGGACAACGGTCGTAAGCATGCTCATGGGCACTCCCACGCCACGCGCTGATGAGCGTCCGGGTAGCGTTCGCCCAGGGTCGTCAAGATACCGCAGGCGTGGCATTGCTGGCGGCAATCGGCCGAGATGACCCCTTCGATGGCCCGCTGGCGTTCTCGCAGCAGGAACGTCTCGGTCACGCCGGCCGAGATGTGGCTCCAGGCCAGAGGAGCTCCAGGTTGCCATCCGTCGATGTACCAGCACGGATCCACACCGCAGGCGGTCAAGGCCTCGCGCCAGAGCTCGGGGCGGAAGCGCTCCTGCCAGGCATCGAACCGGGCGCCTCGCTCCCAGGCTGCTTGGATGACCGCGCCCAGCCGCCTATCGCCGCGCGAGATCAGCGCTTCGAGCCAGGTGGCGTCCCAATCGGACCAGCTCAGCTTGATGCCGCGCCCGCCGGCGCGCTCGCGAATCAGCCGCTGGCGCCGCAGGATATCCTCCTGGCGGGCGAGGGGCTCCCATTGGAAGGGGGTGTGGGGCTTGGGCACAAAGGTGGAGAGGCTGACGCTGATCTCTACGCGGCGCCCACGCAGCTTGCGGCCCAGGTCGCGGATGGTGGTGATCAGCCGGGCGATCTCCAGGGCGTCCTCGTCAGTCTCGGTGGGCAGCCCCAGCATGAAGTAGAGCTTGATGCGGTTCCAGCCCCGCCCAAAGGCGGCGGTGGCCGTCTCGATCAAGTCCTGCTCGGTGACGCCCTTGTTGATCACGTCGCGCAGGCGCTGGCTGCCCGCTTCCGGCGCAAAGGTCAGGCCCGACTTGCGCGTCTGCTGGATGCTTTCGGCCAGCCCCACGCTAAAGGCGTCCGTACGGAGGGAAGGTAGAGAGACACCTACACCATGGGCGCCGTGGCGTTCGAGCGTCTGGGCAACGATCTCGCCGATGCCGCTATGGTCGCTGCTGGAGAGCGACACGAATGAGACCTCGTCATAGCCCGTGTTGGCCAGGATCTGGTCCACGGCCGAGACGATCTCGTGGACCGGGCGCTCGCGGATGGGGCGGTAGATCATCCCCGCCTGGCAAAAGCGGCAGCCGCGGCTACATCCCCGCTGGATCTCGACCATGGCGCGATCGTGCACCACCCGCATGGCGGGGACGATGGGCCTGGTGGGGATCGGCGGCAGCTCCGGGACGATCCGCTTGGTAATGACGTCAGGCGCGGCCGCACAGTTCGGGTGAGGGGGCAGCGTTCCGTGGGGGCCTGGTGCGGCCTCGTACAGCGCGGGCACGTAGGTGCCCGGAACCTGTGCCAAGGCGCGCAGCAGCGTCTGGCGATCCCAGCCATCGGCCTTGGCGCGGCGGACCTGTTGGAGCAGCTCCACGAGGGCTTGCTCGCCTTCGCCAACGAAAAAGGCATCGAAAAAGCTGGCCAGCGGCTCGGGGTTGTACGCGCCGCTGCCGCCGGCGATCACCAGCGGGTCGTCCTCGGCGCGTTCGGCCGCGCGCAGCGGGATGCGCCCGAGCGCTAGCATCGAAAGGATGTTGGTGTAGGTGAGCTCGTGCTGCAAGCTGAATCCCAGCACGTCAAACTCGTTCAGAGGATGGAAGGTCTCCAGCGAGTAGAGGGGCACATTCTCCTCGGCCAGCGCCTGGGCCAGGTCATCCCAGGGCGCATAGACGCGCTCGGCCAGGGCCCAGGGCTGCTGGTTGACCCCATCATAGAGCAGGGCCAGCCCCAGGTTGGACATGCCGATCTCGTAGACGTCAGGGTAGGCCAGGGCCAAGGTGACCTCGACCTGCTCCCAGTCTTTGATGATGGCGTGCAGCTCGCCGCCCGCGTATCGCGCAGGGCGCTCGACGCGGGTCAACAAACGCCGGATGACGTCACGATCGATGGACATGGCTCCTCCAAGCGATAATCCGGCACATTATAGCGCGCGCCTAGGGTCCGGTTCAAAAACCGGTGGGGTTGAGGCCGTTGACTGTCCAGGCGAGAGCCGATAGACTGCCTCGGCGCGCAAGCAAGGAGGCTCTCGATGACGACCAGAGACCGGTTCGCTAACCCCGCCGCCGACCGTCGCATCCTGCAGATGTTCCACCGAATCCCGGGCAGGCCCGAGGAGCGCCGTGAGGTGTACGACCGCCTGCTGGAGGCTGGGTTCGGCGGCCTGGTCACGAATGTGTCCTTTGATGCCTATTTGGAGAGCGAAGCTCACTGGCAAGAGTTCCTCGACGGCGTGGCCGAGGCCAGGGAGCGAGGATTCTGGCTGTGGCTCTATGATGAGGAGGGGTACCCATCGGGGCTGGCTGGCGGGCTGACGCTGCGCGATAACCCCGAGTTCCAGGCCGAGGGGGTGGGCTACTATTCCGCTGATGGGACCGGCGACCTGGCCCTCACCGTGCCGCAGGGTACGCCCATCTATGCTTGCCTCTGCGCTCTGGAGGATGGCGAGCTGTCCCTCCCTGGCGAGACCCTGGCACTGGATGGCTCGTCCACCGTGCGCGTTCAGGCCGGCGCTGGCACCTGGCGGCTGATGGCATTCGCGCGTCAGTACCTCTATGAAGGCACCCACGCCGCGGCCAACGTGCATCAGCATCGACCCTACATCAACATGATGGACGATCGGGCGGTGGCCAAGTTCATCCGTCTGACCCACGACGCTTACGAGCATCGGGTGCGGCAAGGGCTGGGCCGGGAGCTGGGCGAGCTCTTTGCCGCCGCCTTTACCGATGAGCCCTCGTTGCAGGGCGGCTATCTGGTGGACGGCGGCCAGACGGCGCCGGTGGTGCCGTGGTGCTATGACCTGGAGGAACGGTTCCGGGAGCGCTATGGCGAGGATCTCTTGCCACTGCTGCCCTATCTGTTCGAAGGGCAGGGATCCGAGCATATCTGCGCGCGCTGCTGGTTCTATGACCTGGTGGCCGATCTGGTAGCCGAGCGTTACGGCGGGGCATTGCAGGCTTGGTGCCAGCAGCGTGGGATCGCCTCCAGCGGGCATCTGCTGCTGGAGGAATCGCTCATCGCCCACGTCTATTACTATGGCGACTATATGCGGTCGGCGAGGCGGCAGGATTGGCCGGGCATCGACGTGCTCTCGTCGCGTTGCGTGGGCGCAGAGGCAGCCGCGCCCAAGACGCCGGTGGGCATGTTCGAGCCGATCCCGCTGCATGCCAAGCTGCTGGGATCGGTGGCCGAGCTGGTGGATGCTCCCCGCGTGATGAGCGAGACCTCGGACCATCTGGAGCGGGTGCGCGAGCTCGATCCCGTCACCGATGAGGAGATCCTCGGCACCATCGGCTGGCAGTACCTTTTGGGCGTCAACACGCTCACCTCCTACTATCGCCAGGATTGGCAGAACGATGGCGATCAGGACATGGTGCCGCATGGCTGGTCGGCCATCAATAGCTATGTGGGGCGGTTGGGAGAGATGCTGGTGGGGAGCCGTTGGGCGGGCGAGATCGCCCTGCTCTATCCCATCGCCTCGGTGTGGGCGCAGTTCATCCCGCAACGGGCCACGTTGTATGCGCGGCAGGAGCCCGAGGCATGTGTCGCCATCGACGACACCTATCGCGAGCTGGGCAAGCAGCTAGTGGTCAACAACCTGGACTATGTCGTGCTGGACCATCAGGCTTTCGCCAGGGGGCCGCGCGATCCGTCCTGGTGGCGGCGCGATCCCGCCTCGATCAAGTTCCTGGTGCTGCCCATGGCCCGGGTGGTGCCTCGTCGGGTGATGATGGAGATCTACCAGTTCTGGCGTCTGGGGGGCAAGGTGCTGGCGCTAGGCGTTGCCCCCGCCACTGAGGCCGAGACCGGCAAGCCTGGCCTGACGGCCCAGATCGGCGAGATGCTCTTTGGCCAGCCGAACGAGGTGCGGACGCTGCCCAACGGGGGGCGCTCGGTTTTGGTATCCGACGTGGCTACGCTGGTGGATGCCTTGCAGGGCTGGGGCGCCGGGCCGGTGCGGCTGCTGACGCAGGGCGCAACCATCGCTCATACCATCCGCCGTGGCTCTGGGCGCACCTTTGCCATGTTCTTGAACTATGGCGAGGCGCGGCAGCGATTCGTTGTCCAAGTGCCCATGCGCCGGGTCGAGATCTGGGATCCGGCCACCGGCGACGTGGCCGCGTGGCCGCCCGAGGCGGGGGAGCGGGTGGCTCTGGATCTGGAGCCCTATCGCGCCATCTTTTTGCGGGAGGCCTAAGAGGCTAGCCCGCGATCTCGTGGATGGTGAGATAGATGTGGCGCTGCCTGGGGCCATCCCATTCGGCCAGGTAGATGCCCTGCCAGGTGCCCAGGGCCAGCTTGCCGCCACGCACGGGGCAGGCGACCGAAAAGCCGGTCAGTGTAGCCTTGATGTGCGCGGGCGAGTTGCCTTCGGCATGGCGATAGGTGGGGTTGGCAGGGACCAGGGCGTTCAGGGCGGCCACCACGTCCTGGCGCACGGCGGGGTCCCAGTTCTCGTTCATGGTGATGCCCGCCGTGGTGTGCGGGACAAAGAGGTGGCAAAGGCCGTCGCGAACGTCGCTGCGGCTCACCGCCTCCTGTATCTGTGGCGTGATATCGACCAGTTCGGTGCGCACGCCGGTGCGAATGCTGATCTCGGTGAACATGGTCTTGACTCCAGAGTT
>CAZUZB010000024.1:0-22016 GCA_964624695.1 uncultured Anaerolineales bacterium
CCGATCGGCGTTGTTCGCATGTCTGGACTCCTTCCAGCGTTTCACATCACGGCAGCGATGATTCTACGGCCCCAGAGCGACCCCTGTCAAGCCGCTGGCCGCATCGAGCGTGCGCACAGGTCGCGCGGATGATGATGCGCCTGCTGAACGCGCCGTCGACTGGGCTCTCATCGCGTCATGTCGGCAACAAGCACGCTGGGCGCTCTTCCAGGCCCAACGGCGTTACCATGCCGTCCTCTCGGTGACATTTTCATTTGAGAGAACAGTGTGCCCCGGGTGACATTTTAGATGAAAGAGCACGCGTCCTTGACGCTGCCAGGTCCCCCTCCCTATAATGCGGACTGCCTCACTGATCACCCTGGGCGCCTCGCAGGGCGCGGAGATGATGGATGGAGTATCTCAGCTTTGACCTTCGCCTGGGCGAGTTTGATCCTGCCAGCGGGAGCCTGGTGGCAGAGGTCCTGCACTCGCCCGTCGGTGAGAGCGAGCGCTACCGCGTTCAGATCGCCCCCGATCTCCTGGCCAGCGGCGGACGTGCCGATCGCACGCCAGATAGCGTGGTCATGCTGGGCAAACGCCTCCTGCGCAGCGTCTTTACCCGCGACAGCTTGATGCTCTGGTACGAGAGCTGCCAGGTGGCCCGCGAGCGCAACCGTGGGCTGCGGCTGCGCCTCCACATCGACTCGCTGGAGCTGATCAAGCTCCCCTGGGAACTGATGTACGACCCCCAGAAAGGCGAGTTCTTGGTCTTTGACCCGACGATCTCCCTGGTGCGCTACCTGCGCCTGCACGCACCCCCGCCCCCGCTGCGCGAGCGCGGGTCGGTCAAGCTGCTGGTGGTGGTGGCCGCTCCCGAGGACCAGCCCGCCCTCAATTGGCGCCATGAGCTGACCATGTTGGCCGAGGCGCTAGAGGAACTCATTGACTTGGGCAAGGTCCAACTGATCCCGTGCCTTCACGCCACGCATGAAATGCTGCACATGGCACTCTTGGAGCAAAGCCCCGATGTGGTCCATTTCATTGGGCACGGCCACTATGACCACGCCCACAAGCGGGGCTGGCTCTCGCTGGAGAACAAGCGCAGCAAGTCGGCGCCCATCGAGGCGCAGGATCTGGCGCGCATGTTCCGCCGCTATGGGGGGAACCTGGTGGTGCTCAACGCCTGCGACACCGCCAACGGCGACTGGGCGGGCCTGGCGCCGGCCCTGGTTCGCGCCGAGGTACCCGCCGTGGTGGCCATGCAGTGGCCCGTGGAGGATCGCGCCGCCATCCGATTCTCGCGGCTGTTCTACCGAGCGCTGGCTATGGGGCGCACCGTGGATGAATGCGTCGCCGAGGGGCGCATCGGCGCCAGCGCGACCAGCGCCGACCCCAACGACTGGGCGGCCCCCGTGCTGTTCTTACGCTCCAACAGCGGCCGGCTCTGGCGCGAGGATGTCATCCATGCGCGGGCGGATAGTGCCGCCGCAGCCGAAGGGACGCTGCGGGGCGGGCCGCCCAGCCCCGAGCGGGGCCGCGACGATGGCTTTTTGTTTCCCACCCGCGGACCGCTCCTGCCCGAGGAAGAGGGTCGCCTGCTGATCGACCGCCCCGAGCTGCGGCGCGTGAGGCGGCTGGCGCAGCAACCGTCGGTCTCCCAGTACATTGCCCTGCTTAGCGCCCGGCAGACGGGCAAGACCACCATCATTCTGAACTTGTGGCGGGATCTCGCGGGGCGCTATGCCTGCGTATTCGTCGATCTCTCGGTGCTGCGAGCGCAGGATGCCCAGGCCTGTTTCCAGTTCTTGGCCTTTCACCTCGTCAACGCGCTGTCCGAGCATCTCGGATCGAGCGAGCCCCCACGCGCTCAGGACGTCACCGACGGCGCTGGCCTGATCCGCTTTCTGCGCGAGCTGGCGGGCAAGCTGGAGGTTCCCCGTGTGGTGGTCATGCTGGATGAGGTGGGGGCCCTCCGCCCAACCGCCTCCGATGCGGTGTTCAACGCCCTACGCGCCGTTTTCACCCAGGGGCGCGGCGGTGACGGCGCCCTGGCCCGCTATCTGTTCGTGTTCAGCGGCGCCGTCGATCTGTATGCGCTCACGGCAGGGGCCAACTCGCCCCTCAATATCTGCGAAAAGGTGTACCTGCGGGACTTTGGCCGGCCCGAGGTGGAGCGCCTGCTGCGCGAGTTCGAGCGGCTGGAGATCGCCGTGCCAGACTCGGCCGTCGACCAGGTCTATACCCTGACCAACGGTCATCCCTACCTGACCATGCGCCTCTGCGCTCTGCTGGAACGAGCCAACGTGACCGAGCTGAGCGCCCGCAACATCGAGGCGGCGGCCGAAGAGATGCTCGTCGATGATGACAACATTCACCATGTGATCAACCAACTCGATCAGCGGCCGGCCGAACGAGCCCGCCTGCGCAGCATCGTGGTCGATGGCCGCGAGCTGCCCTTTACTCGCAACGACCCCGTGCTGGCATCGCTGGAGATGATCGGCGCCATCCAGCCCTCGCAGCCCTGTCGGGTGCGCAACCAGCTCTACGAGCGGGCGCTGCAGCCCTATCTGGCCACCCACGGAGCCGACCTACCGGCCACACCGCCGCCCCATGGCCGCCGCCCCGGCGCCGAGGATCCCGAGGCGGCCTTTGTGGGGGTGGAGACGCTCCGCGCCCGCGCCTTGGACCGGAAAGGCCTGTTCCATGAAGGGGCGCGGTGGGAGGCCTATGCCGCCGCCCTCTTTTCGCTGGTGCCGTGTCTGACGCTCTATCCCGATACACGGGCCCGCCAGCGTCGCATGGGGGTGCCGTTCGCCATCGCCAAGGACGCCAAGGATGCCCTCTGGCGCGCTCATGGCCCCGCACTCCTGGTGCAGCGGGCCAACCTGAGCGAGCGGCCTGCCAACCAGGCGCTGGCCGAGGCGGTGCGCCAGGCCCGCGAGATGGGCCTGCGGTTGGCGGTCATCCTAACGGCCGGCCCGGGCGTGCCCTCGCCCAAGCATCGCGCGTCGCTCTCGGGCGTCTATGACGGCGTCACCGTGCTCGTGCTGGACGATATCGCCGTCGCGCCCATTCTGGAGACGCACGGCGACCTGGAGGGCTACCTACTCCACCGCATGGCCGCCGCGCAGCGCAACCAGGCCCGCCTCTCGCACGCATAGAGAGACGGCCGAGCCATCTAGCTCGGCCGTCTTTGTCCGCCTACGTTAGCTAGTTGTCAAAGGCCGCGTCAAAGGCGATGGCCGAGGGCGGAAAGTCCACATTCTTGACAAAGTCCGCCGCCTCGGCCGCGCCGAACTCGCGGTCCATGCCGTTATCCTCCCACTCGACCGAGAGCGGGCCGTCATAGCCGATGTTGTTCAGCTCGCGGATGATCTCTTCAAAGTTCACGTCCCCGTGCCCCAGCGAGCGGAAATTCCAGCCGCGGCGCGGCTCGCCCAGGTTCAGATGCGAGCCCAGGATCCCCGTGTAGCCATCCAGCGTCACCGCCGCATCCTTCATGTGCACATGGTAGATGCGATCGGGGAACTCTTGGATGAAGCGATGCGGCGTCACCCCCTGCCACACCAAGTGGCTGGGATCAAAGTTGAACCCGAACTCGGGACGGCAGCCCACCGCCTCCAGCGCCCTCTTGGCGGTGATGATGTCAAAGGCGATCTCGGTCGGGTGCACCTCCAGCGCGAACCGCACCCCCACCTCGCCGAACACGTCCAGGATCGGGTTCCATTTGTCGGCAAAGAACTGGAACCCCTCCTCGATGACGCTCATGTCAAAGGGCGGGAAGGTGTAGAGTAGATGCCAAATGGATGACCCTGTAAAGCCGTTGACCACCTCGACGCCGAGCTTGGCCGCCGCGCGGGCCGTCTTTTTCATCGTCTCGCTGGCCCATTCGCGCTTGGCCTCGGCCTGGCCCGCCAGCTCCTCTGGCGCAAAAGCGTCGGTGCGAAAGTCGTTGGGGTCACACACCAACTGGCCCGCCAGATGGTTGCTGATCGACCAGACGCCCAGATCGTACTCGGCCAGCAACTCGCGGCGGCCATCGCAGTAGCCGTCGTCGGTGAGAGCCTTTTCCACGTCGAAATGGTCGCCCCAGCAGGCCAGCTCGAGCCCATCATAGCCCCACTCTTGCGCCTTGGCGGCCAACTCCTCCAGCGGCAGATCGGCCCACTGGCCCGTAAACAACGTGACCGGTCGCGTGCCCATGGTATTCACTCCTTTTTTGCCCGTGGGGCGAAATCGCCCCGCTCAGGATGCCCTATGCCAGCGTGAACTCGGCCGGCGTCCACTTGGCCGTGCTGGCGCTGCTGGCCACCGCCTTGTTGATAAAGTGCACGCCGCGGGCGCCGTCCTCCACCTTGGGATAGTCGTCCGCGATGGGATCGGGCTCCTCGCCCAGCATCTTGGCGCGCAACGCGTTGCAGAAATTGTGATAGATGTTGCCAAAGGCCTCGATGAACGCCTCGGGATGGCCCGCGGGGATGCGGCCCGCCGCCTGGGCGGCCTCGCACAGGTACCCGTTCCCCCGCTTGAGCACCTGCTCGGGGCCGTCGTTGCTCTGTATGTAGAGATAGTTGGGATCCTCCTGCCGCCAGAGCAGCCCCGCCTTGGTGCCCCACACGCGGATGCTCAAGTTGTTCTCCTGGCCCGGGCAGATCTGCGAGGCCGTGAGAATGCCCTTGGCGCCGCCCTCGAAGCGCAGCAGGATGTTGCCGTCATCGTCGAGCTGGCGTCCTGGCGCATAGATGGTCAGGTCGGCGCAGATGGCCTCCAGCTCCAGGCCCGTCACGTACGACAACAGGTTCTCACAGTGGGAGCCGATATCGCCGATGCAGCCCGACGCGCCCGAGCGCGCCGGGTCCGTGCGCCACGCTGCCTGCTTGGAGCCCTCCTCCTCGATGCGATCCAACAGCCAGCCCTGGGGGTACTCGACGATCACCTTCTGGATCTTGCCCAGTTGCCCCGTTTGCAGCATGTGGCGGGCCTGCTTGACCATGGGATAGCCGGTATAGTTGTACGTAACGGCAAAGAGCACGTCGTTGGCCTTGACGGCGTTGACCAGTTCCATGGCCTGCTCGACGGTGTGTACCATCGGCTTGTCGCAGACGACGTGGAACCCGGCCTCCACAAAGGCTTTGGCCACGGGATAGTGCATATGGTTGGGTGTGACGATGCTGACAAAGTCGATGCGGTCGCCCTCGGGCCGCGCGCTCTCTTTCTCCAGCATCTCCTGCCAGCTACCATAGCTGCGATCCTCGCGCAGGTAGAGGTCCTTGGCCGATGCCAGGGCCTTTTCGGGCGTCGACGATAGCGCGCCCGCCACGAACTCGACGTCGCCCTCTAGCATGGCCGCGCGGCGATGCACGGCCCCGATAAAGGCATCGCGCCCGCCACCCACCATGCCAAAGGTCAGCTTGCGGGGGAACCGCGCCTCGCTGCTTGTTCCGCTAACCATCTTGCCTCCTCGCAAATGAACTGATCCGTTGCCTGTGACCATTCTGCATAGCCGCTGGGGCCATGTCAAGGTTGGCTGGCCCAGCCAACCTTAGGCGCGCACCGTATAATCGCCCTCGACCACCCACTTGTACGTGGTCAGCTCGCGCAGCCCCATGGGGCCGCGGGCGTGCAGCTTTTGCGTCGAGATGGCCACCTCGGCGCCCAGGCCGAACTGGCCGCCATCGGTAAAGCGGGTGCTGGCGTTGACGTACACCGCCGCCGAGTTCACCTCGTTCAAAAAGCGCGCGGCCTGGGCATAGTCGTTGGTCAGGATACCATCCGAGTGGCCGGTGCTGTACTGCGCGATATGCGCCAGGGCCTCGTCCAGGCCAGCCACCACCTTGACCGAGAGCACCAGTGCCAGGAACTCGCGCCCAAAGTCATCAGCCTCAGCGCGCCCCACCAGCTCGTGCTCGGCCAGCCCGGCCCGCTCCAGCATAGCCCAGCACGCCTCGTCGGCCAGCACCTGTACGCCACTCTCAACCAGGTTCTCCGTCATGAGCGGCAGGAATGCCTCGGCGATCTCGCGATGCACCAGAACCGTATCCAGCGCGTTACAGACCGAGGGCGCCTGGGTCTTGGCGTTGTTGATGACGGGCACGCTCCGCGCCAGGTCGGCGGTGCGATCCACATAGAGGTGGCAGACGCCGATGCCGCCATAGACCACGGGCATGGTGGCGTGCTCCTTCACCAGCGCCTGCAGGCCCGGGCCGCCGCGCGGCACCACCAGGTCGATCACGTCATCCATAGCCAAGAGCTGCGGCACCAGCGCCCGATCGGTGGACTCGATCAACTGGATGGCATCCTCGGGCGCGCCCGCCTCGGCGCAGGCATCGCGGATCAGCCGCGCCAGCGCCAGGTTGGAGCGCAGGCTCTCTTTGCCGCCGCGTAGGATGGCGCCGTTCCCCGTCTTGATGCATAGGGCGCTGATGTCGATGGTGACATTGGGGCGCGACTCGTAGATCACGCCCAGCACGCCCAAGGGCACCCGCCGCCGAGCCACCCGCATGCCGTTTGGCAGCCGACGGACATCAAACTCTTCACCCAGCGGATCGGGCAAGGCCGCCACGTCACGACAACCCGCTGCCATGCCGGCCAGCCGCTTGGGCGTCAACGCCAGCCGATCCAACAGCGCGGGAGCGAGCCCATCGGCCCGCCCTTGCGCCAGATCGGCCTCGTTCGCCTCCGCCAGCGCGGGCGCCTCGCGCTCTAGCCGACGCGCGATGCCTTCCAGCACCGCGTTGCGCGCCTCGGTCGGCATCAGGCCCAACTTGTGGCCGGCGGCCACCGCCCTTTGCCCCATCGCTCTCAGATCGGTGCTCATGCTCAGCTCCCTATCGCATCAACGGCTCGCGCTACAGAATCACCAGCTTGTCACGGTGAACAAAGGCATTGCCATAGTGGTAGCCCAGGATCTCGGTCACCTCGTGTGACTGCTTGCCGGCGATCTTGGCAAGATCATCGGCGTCATAGCTGGCCAGCCCACGGGCGATCTCGCGGTCATCGCCAGCTCTAATCGAGATAGCCTCCCCGCGCAAGAACTCGCCCTCCCAGCGCACGATGCCGACCGGCAGCAGGCTGCGTCCCTCATGGACCAGAGCGCGCTCGGCGCCGGCATCCACCACCACGCAGCCGGCCGTGGCCGTCTGGGCCAGCAGCCAACGCTTGCGCCCCTCGGCGGGCGTGATCTGGCTGCGGAACCAGGTACACGGCACGCTCTCCGCCAACACGCCCTCCACCACGTCCTCACGGTTGCCATTGGCGATCACCACATGGGTGCCCGAACGGGTGGCCATATCGGCCGCCAGGATCTTGGTGTACATGCCGCCCGTGCCCAAGCCCGAGTGGCTCCCTTTGGCCATGGCGTACAGGTTGGCATCGATGCTCTCGACGCGAGGGATCAGCCGCGCCTCGGCCGAGCGATCGGGGTCCGCCGTGTACACGCCGTCGCGGTCGGTAAGCAGGATCAGCAGATCGGCCTCGATGGCGTTGGCCACCATGGCTGCCAGGCTGTCGTTCTCGCCCACCTTGATCTCGTCGGTAGCCACCGCGTCGTTCTCGTTGACGATGGGCACGATGCCCCGCTGCAAAAGGCTCTCAAAGGTATCGCGCAGGTTCAGGTAGCGGCGTCGGTCCTCCACGTCTTCACGGGTCATGAGCACCTGCGCCACCACCAGGTCATAGATATCGAAATACTGCTCCCAGAGGTGCATCAAGCGGCCTTGCCCAACGGCCGCCAGCATCTGCTTGAACGGGATGCTCTTGCTCTCCTCGGGGTAACCCAGCCGCTCACGCCCAGCCTGCTGCGCTCCCGAGCTGACCAGCACCACGCTGTGACCAGCAAGATGCAACCGCGCCAACTGCCGCACCAGGCTGACCATCCGCGGAGGGCTCAGCCGCCGCGCGCCCGCCGTCAGGGTGCTGGTGCCGACCTTGACCACGATCCGTTGCCAACGTTGGGGGATCACACGCTCTGCCAATGGATGCTCCTACTCCTGATTGTCTCGATTATAGCACGGGCCAAGGCGCCACGAAACCACATTAGCTTGACCCGACCACACGCCAATCCTACAATCGGGGGCAACCCTTGCAGCGTAGGAGAGCGGCATGCGCATCCGCACGATGTTTCGCACCTTTCTGGCAGTCCTCCTGTTGGGCCTGCTGAGCTTGGCCGCGTGCGCGCGGGAGCCCAACCCGGTGGCGACGGCCCCGACAGACCCGCCGGCCACCGCGACTCTGGCGCCCACCGCCACGCTTACGCTCCTCCCCACCGCGACGCCGTTGCCCAGCGCCACGCCGACTATTACGCCCACACCGCCCCCGCCGCCGCGCGTGGTAGCCAGCTACCCCGTGAGCGACGACTTTGCTGTGGATCCAGCGCACCCTGTTCGGCTGGTCTTTGACCAAGAGATGGACATGGCCAGCGTGGCCGCCAGCCTGAGCATCGAACCAAGCGTCGAGGGCGAGCTGCGCGTGATAAGCCCTCGAGAGTTGATGATCGTGCCCGACGGCGGCTGGACCGCCGAGGCCTACCAGATCGTCGTTTCCACCGATGCCACCGATCCATGGGGCCAGCCGCTGCGTGAACCCTTTACTCTGACCTTTGAGACCACGGGCTCTAGCATGGTGCTGCCCATCCTGATGTATCACCGCTTGGCCGAGCTCGACTCTGGCGCCAGCGAGGCGCAGCGAACCTGGACGGTGCACCCCGATGACTTTGCCGAGCAGATGCGCTACCTGGCACGGGAGGGCTACCACAGCATCGCGCCCGGTGATCTCTACGCCTACTGGACCGAGCAGGCGCCGCTGCCCCCGCGCCCCATCATGATCACCATGGACGATGGCTATGCCGACCTGCATAGCGTGGCCCTGCCCGTCTATCAGGAGACGGGCCTACGCCCCGTGCTGTTCATTTTCCCCAAGGTGCTGGGCTATGGCCTCTATATCGACTGGGACCATCTGCAAGAGCTTGTGGACCAAGGCTGCATCATCGGATCCCACTCCTACGATCATGACAACCTACGCCAGCTAGACGACGATGGCCTGCGTTACCAGATCGTCGACTCGCGAGCCGTTCTGGAAGAGCGCCTTGGGACCACCGTGGATAGCTTTTGCTATCCTTACGGCAGCTATGATCAGCGGACGCTGGACCTGCTCGAAGCCGAAGGCTACACCACCGGTTTCACCCTCAACCCCACCTACTACCAGCGCGCCGAGTCGCCTTTGCTGCTGAGCCGGCTGCGCGTGGACTATGGGATGTCTCTTGATGATTTCGTGGAACTCTTGCCCTAGTGTGAACGTCTAGTGGGCGAGGGAATCCCTCTCGTTTGCGCGTCCCGTGGCGCTTGGGGCAAGGAACGGATGAGGCTGGACGTGCGTATGCTCCCCATCAGGCGATGGTTCCAGGCCGCCTTGCTGGCGGGCCTTGTTTCCTGCGGCTGCGCCGCTTGTGGCCCCGCCGTAGAACCCATCCTGCCCGAATCCACGCCGCCTGATGCGGCCCCGTCCGCCAGCGCGACGGTGGCGACCACGCCGCTCCCTACACCGACGGCGACGCCCACCAGCGCCGCCACGACGCCCGCTCCTGGCAGCACCCCCACAGGGCGCCCTACCGTCACCGCCACGCCCACGCCCGACGCGCCCAAGCACCTGGCTATGGCCCGCGATGGCAATATCCTGGTCGGCGATCTGCGGGGAGAGAACCCCACGCCTATTGCCCAGGTCGAGCTGGCCGAGGGCTGGGCGTTACGCTCTGATAGGCTCGCCATGGCGCAGGGCGGCCTGGTTCAGATGATCGACCTGGTCCACGGAACCCATTGGGAGACCAACCTGGAGGCAGCCGACGCGGTCGTGCAGGTCGAGGTCATGTGGGGCCAGGCGGGACGCAACCTGCTCCTGACGATCATCACCCAGCAAGATGACACCCCACGCACTGTCTTGCAAGCCATCGATGGAGACACGGGCGCCTCGATCACCGCTTATACCTTGCCCGAGGAAACCCTGGCAACGGTGTTGTCTTTCGACGATGAGATGAACACGGCCTGGGCGTTGGTCCATTCGGAAAAGGAAGAACTGGGCGAGTTGCTGGTCATCCCCCTGGAAAATCCTACTGCGGCCCGCTCCTATGCCATCGATGGCCGTTCGCCGGTCGCCCTGCAGGCCGAGACCGGCCAACTGGCGTATTTGGCGCCCGCCGGCGACAGCGTCTGCCTGCGCACCATCGAGCAGAACGACGAGCATTGCGCAGCTCTTCCCGGAGGGGGACTCCCCACCAGCCTGGCCTGGTCGGCCGATGGACAGCAGCTCGCCGTCATGCTGCAACCGCAATCGGCCGATGACGAGGTCGCGACTGGAGATGCCGGGTTGTGGCTCCTCTCGCTAGCAGATGGCGAGTTTCGCCAGGTCATTGCGCATCAGGGGGCCATGTCCAGCGTGCTGGGCTGGGCACCCGATGACGAGATGATCCTGGCCCGCCACAGCGGGGGGTCCATTCCTGACCACATCTACCTGATCCGGCCGGATGGCGGCGATCGTCGCATCCTGCCGGGCTCGGAGCGCATCGTCCCGCTGGGGTGGATCTCTTTGCGGGCGACGGACGCCCCCGAGATAGAGCTCGACACGTGGCTCTCTAGCTTTGCCAGCCAGGCCGCTGACGCGCAGACGTTGGCGGACACCACAGCGCGGTGGCTGGCCATCATCGAGAGCCAAGACGACGCAGAGCTCACCCAGCAGCTTTATCGGTACGTCCAGGCCTCCGGCGTGCCGCTGGACCTGGCCGGCCCCCAGGTATTGCGCATAGGGGATGGCATCCATTTGGTCCAACTGCCCCCATTGACCATCTATATCTGCGATCAGGGCAGGGCCTATCCCATCGCCTCTGGGCACCGCATTCAAGATGCGCGCCTCGAGGGCGACCTTTTGGCGGTGATCCATGCCACCATCGGAGCCAGCTCGGTGAATCCAGACTTTGTGCTCGCCGAGCGTGGTGCGCAGGGGTGGCAGGTCGCCTGGACGCCCCAGGGGCAGCGCCACTGGATTGCCACCGACGGCGAGATCCGCTTTGCCGAGGGATCGGGCGATCGCCTGGTGGTGCGGGGCTCTTCGTTCACGCTAGAGCCCGCACCAGGGGATCCCTTCCGCCAGTGCCATGCCTGCGTGCACCGTTGGTTCGAGGCGACATGGATCCGCTCTGCGAACACGTACACCCTTTTGGGTGGTGGATCAGGCTCTGACGACGAGATCCTGTGGGCGCTCACCGAACGGACCCCCTATGCAGTGTTGCACCGGGCGCTGGTTCGTCTCCGCACGGATCAGAGCGTCGACGCCCTGGTATCGTCCGGCGCCAAGGGCCAGATCGAGGCTCTGGGCCTGCTCAAGGCGCAACTCGTGCTCGTCGCCGAGGAAGAGACCGACGAGAGCGTCATCTTTGCCGATCTGGACACGGGGGCGCGGTATCGGGCCACGGTGCGCCAAGAACAGGTAGTCTCTGTAAGCCGATTGGGGAGCTAGCCCATGTACGATGCATCTTTTGCGTGTTGGGGCTATTGTCGCCTCTGTGTCTACATGGTATAATGCCGGTGTTCCGCAGAAATCTTATGTGAACCCATTTGCGTTCGTGAGCCTGCGACTGCACCGTGGGGTGGATCCCGGTGTCCGGGAAAAAGGAGGCTGAGGGTGATGAACAGTAGCCAAGGTAGATGGCGGCGAGCAGCGGTGCACGGGGCTCTGCTCATGGTCATCCTGCTCGCAGGGGTTCTCGTCGCCACGCCCGTATCGGCCAATGCCGTGAACTGGCGCGGCGAGTACTATGGGAATATGAACCTGGTGGGAGCTCCGGTCGTCGTCCGAGACGACACCAGCATCAACTTTGACTGGGGCTCGGGATCGCCAGCATCGGGCGTCCCCGCCGATGGCTTTTCGGTGCGCTGGACCGCCTGGGCGCACTTTGGCGCTGGCGACTATACCTTTTCGGTACGTGTGGATGATGGTGTCCGTATGTGGATCGACGACCAACTGGTCCTCGATCAGTGGAAGGACCAGTCAGCCACCACGTACACCTTTACCCGGTACATGTCCGAGGGTAGCCATGCCCTGAGGGTCGAGTACTATGAGCACCTGGGCGATGCGCTATGCCAGGTCTCTTGGCAATCGGGGACCACGCCCACCACAGGATGGCGCGGTGAGTACTATAACAACAACTATCTGGGGGGAGACCCGGCCCTCGTCCGCACCGATGCGGCTATCAACTTTGATTGGGGCACGGGCTCACCAGCCACTGGCATCAACGCTGACAACTTTTCCGTGCGATGGACGCGCGACATTCACTTCCCGGCCACCGGAACCTACACTTTCTCAGCCAGGGTGGATGACGGCGTGCGCGTCTGGGTCAACGGCAACCTGATCATCGACAAGTGGATCCAACAGTCGCCGACCACACACACGGGATCGATCTATCTCACAGCGGGCACCCATGCCGTGCGGGTCGAGTACTTTGAGGCCGCGGGCAGCGCCCTATGCCAGGTTAGCTGGACCGTGTCTGGGGCTCCTCCCAGCGGCGCCACGGAGATCATTGTCGATGACCTGGATGCTGGTTTTATCTGGGGCGGGCCCACCAGCAGCTTTTACGCGCGCAGCACGGGCTTCCGCAACCATCTGCGCTGGACCTGGAACAGCCGCACCCAGCAGTACAACTGGGCCAAGTGGTTCCCCAACCTCCCATCGGCCGGCAACTGGGAAGTGTACGTCTATATCGCCAGCAACTATTTCGGAAGCAAGAGCGCGCGCTACTCGATCTATCACGCCGGCACCTGGAGCTCCAAGACGGTCAACCAGAACAACTATTACAACCAGTGGGTGAGCCTGGGCACCTACTATTTCAACGGGGGCTCGTCCGAGTACGTGTTCCTGAACGACGTCACCGGCGAGACCTATGCCACGCGCTATGTGGGCTTTGATGCCGTCAAGTTCGTGCGGCGCGACGGGGGCACGACGACGCCCCCGCCGAGCACCGGCTGCGCCATCACGCCCGTCCTCGGCTTTGGGCAGATATGGAACAGCAATGCCACGGTCCGTGCCAAGCTAGGTTGCGCTCAAGCCGTGGAATCTAGCGTCTGGGGCGCTGAGCAGACCTTTGAGCGCGGGCTGATGTTCTGGCGCTCGGATACCAACAAGATCTATGTGCTGCGCAGCAACCAGACCTGGCAGCTCTATGACGACACCTGGCGCGAGGGCGACCAGGAGTGGGACCCGAACATCTTGGTGCCCACGGGGCTGTACCAGCCCAAGCGTGGCTTTGGCAAGGTGTGGCGCGACCAGTCCGGCGTCCGTAGCGCCTTGGGCTGGGCCACCACCGAGGAGCGGGGCTTTACCATGGCGGTGCAGCCGTTCGATGGCGGCATGATGCTCTGGAGCAACATCCGCGGGACGTTCGTCCTCTACAACGACGGCACCTGGGCACGCTACTAGCCCGAGAGGTAACTCAAAGGCGGCGAGGGGAGCAATCCTCTCGCCGCCTTTTTGCTAGCAAGACCGCACCGAGCCTAGCCCTGCCGGCGCGCCTCCTCAGCCGCCGCCTCTAGCGCCGTCGTGATCCGCTCGCGAAAGACGGCCACATCAAACTTGCGCGCGTGTTCAACCAAACGCCGGCCCTCGAACCGCATCCCCTCAAATCGCCGTACGGCAGCCTTGAGCGATTCGACCGTCGGCTCGTCAAAGAACACGCCCGTCTCGCCACCGATCAGCGTATCGCGCGAGCCCCCGCTGCCATAGGCGATGACCGGGCGGCCCAACGCCATGGCCTCTACCGGGGTGAGGCCAAAGTCCTCCTCGCCGGGGAACACCAGCGCCCGACAGCGCTGCATCAGATCATCCTTGGTGGTTTCGTCCACATAGCCACGGAACGACACGGTGCTCCCGGCGACACGCTCCAGGGCTGGGCGATCACGTCCATCGCCCACCACCACCAGCGGCAGCCCCAGCTCGGAAAAGGCGCGCACCGCCAGATCGATCCGCTTGTAGGGCACCAGCCGTGAAACCACCAAATAGTAATCCGAGGGCTCGGCAGGCTCAATGGTAGCATCCACGGCGACCGGCGGATAGATGATCTCAGATTCCCGCCGATAGTATTTGGCTATGCGCTCCTGCACCGTCCGCGATATAGCCACGAACCGGTCAACGCGCCCTGCCGCCAGTTGATCCCATTGCCGGAGCCGGACCAGACGGGGCGCCAGCAGTGTTCGCGCCACCTTGCCCAGGCGCTCGCGTTCCACATAGCCATGATAGTCCCACAGGAAACGCGTGGGGGTGAGACAGTAACAGACGTGCCGCGTGCGAGCTGGGGTGATCACGCCGTGGGCAAAAGCGCTGGTGACGCTCAGCACCACGTCAAAGCCGCGCAGATCCAGGCTCTCGAAAGCCTGAGGAAAGCTCCCCAAAAAGAGGCCCGGATGCCGCCGAGCCAAAGGGACGCGATCCAGCGGCGAAACCCTGACGTCCCACTGGCGAAACAGCTCTGGCAGGCGGTCGGGGCAGTAGATCGACGTGTAGAGCGGAGCATCGGGATAGATGCCGTGCAGCACTTCTAGAACTCGCTCGGCGCCGCCGTACTGGTTGAGCCACGAGCACACAATCGCCAGCTTCACGCTCCACCGCCGTTCACTTGCCGATGCAAAACTGCGCAAAGATCGTATCCAGCAGCTCTTCGCTGGCGGTCTCGCCCGTCACCTGCCCCAGCAGGTAGACCGCCTCCCCCAGATCGACCGCCAAAAGGTCGGGGGTAGCGCCCTGGCCCAAGCCAACCTCGGCGCGCCGCACAGCCTGCAAGGCCTGATCGAACAGAGCCCGGTGACGAACTGAGGCGGCAGACGCGTGCCCGGCCATGCTTGTGCTATCCCGCTCAACCAGGCGAACCAGCTCCGCCTCCAGCGAGGCGATACCTTCCCCGGTCAGGCAAGAAAGCCGAACACAAGGGGCCTCGGGCAAGAGGTCCTGCGGCCGCGACACCTCGGCCAGGTCGATCTTGTTCGCGATCACCAACGTGCGGCCTGGATCCAGGCGACCCGCCAGATCGCGATCCCCATCGCTCAACGGCGTCGAGACGTCGGTGACCCACAAGGCCAGGTCAGCGTGCCCCAACGAGCGCAGGGAACGCTCGATGCCCAGGGCCTCGATGGGATCCTGCGGCTCGGCGATGCCGGCCGTATCCACCAGCACCAGCGGATAGCCCTGGATAGCCAGGGTCTCCTCCAGCGTATCTCGGGTGGTTCCCGGATAGGGTGTGACGATGGCTCGATCGGCGCGCAAGAGCCGGTTGAGGAGACTGCTCTTGCCGACGTTCGGCTTGCCCACGATGGCCACGCGCACGCCCTCGCGCAGGATCATACCCCTGGCAGCTGTATCCACCAAGCCTGCGAGATCGCGCGCCAAGGGCGCCAGCGCATCGGCGATCTGCAGCTCAGGGATCTCGTCCGCGCTGAAATCCATCTGGGCCTGCAAATGCGCCAACAGACGGAGGAGGCGATCACGCAGCTCGCTCACCGGCCCCGACAGCGCGCCACCGAGCTGCCCCGCAGCGGCCTCCAGCGCGCGGTCGGTCTTGGCGCGGATCAGGTCCAGCACCGCCTCCGCCTGAGCGAGATCGATGCGGCCCAGCAGAAAAGCGCGCAGGGTGAACTCGCCAGGCTCCGCCAGACGGGCGCCCTGGGCCAGGCAGACCGCCAGGATGGCCCGCAGCGCCACCATGCCGCCGTGCGCGTGGATCTCGGCCACGTCCTGCCGGGTGTAGGTCGCTGGCGCTCGCATGGCGGTGGCCAGCACCTCGTCCACGACACGGCCGTCGGCGGGATCGACGATATGGCCATAGACCAGCCGACGGTGCGCCAACGGCGCGCCCTTGGCGCCCACAAAGCAAGAGCGCAGAATGCCAAGGGCCTGAGGGCCAGATAGCCGCACGATGCCGATGCCGCCGACGCCCGGGGGCGTGGCGACGGCCACGATGGTGTCGTCCAACGTAAAGCCAGCCATCTAGGCCGATGCCTCGTCGCTCGGCTCGGCCGGCAGGGCCGAGCGGGGGATCAGCCGCTTGACGCTGCGGTTAAAGACCCGTCGCGTCAGCATCACCCGATGGCCACAACCCACGCATTTGAGGCCGATGTCGGCGCCGATCCGCATCACCTCCCACTCCAGGGAGCCGCACGGGTGCGGCTTGCGCAACACGGCGCGGTCGCCGACGTGCACATCAGGGGGATACATCGGCTTCCTCCGACGGCTTGAAAAAGAGCAGCAGCGTGCTGCCATAGCGGCGTTCATGGGTGCGTTCGAGGCGGGTGAGCGCCACGTGATGATCCTCTTTGGGATGGATCTGCACCACCACCAAACCTCGCGGCGCCAGGATGTCAGTGTCGTCCACGGCTACGATGGCCTTGGCCCAAAGATCCTCATACTGGGGGGGAGCGATGTAGACCAGGTGGTATGGCTCGCCATTGTGATGGGCCACATAGTGAAAGGCATCGCCATGGATGACCCAGGCCTTGTCCTCCAGGCCCGTCTCGCGCAGGTTGCGCTCCACCGTCCTCACCGCCGCACGGGCCTTGTCGACAAAGGTTGCGTGGGCCGCGCCACGGCTAAGCGCCTCGATGCCTACGCCACCGGTCCCGGCGAACAGGTCCAGCACGCGCACGCCTTCGATGCTCGAGCCGATCAGGTTGAACAAGGACTCTTTGACGCGATCCGTGACGGGACGGGTGCCCTCACCCGGCACGGGAGAGAGCCTTCTGCCCTTGGCGGATCCTGCGATGACGCGCATGGTCACCTCCCAAGGCGAGTCTAGGCACGGAGGGCGCCAAGGTCAATTGGCCATAGCCACCGATTGACCCAGACCGCCCCCATGGCTACCATACGAGGACACAATGATTGGGGGTATGGGCTCGGTGAAGGACTGGTCGCGAGGGGTCGGGTTTCGTGCGCTAGCGCTGCTTGCGGTCATCGGCGCGGTGTTTTGGGCTCTCGTGGCCTGGGGAGATTCTCCCCTGGCCGAGGCCCCCACGCCGACGATCACAGCGTCGCCGAGCGCTACGGCCACGCACACCCTGACGCCGACGCACACGGCCACGGCGACTGTGACACCTAGCCCCAGCCCCTCACCGACGACCACGCACACGGCGACCCCGGCGCCGACGCTGACGCCAACGCCCAGCCCAACGGCGACGGCAACCCCGACCCCGGAGCCGCAGCCCACGCCCGATGGCGTGCATCGGACATTGCGCGTGCCCATCCTCATGTATCACTATGTCTCCGAGGCGCCCGACCCCTCGGACGCCGTGCGGGTGGACCTATCGGTGCCGCCGGCGGCGTTCCGCGAGCATCTGCTGCATCTGCAAGCGGCGGGCTATGAGGCCATCACCCTGCGAGACCTGGTCATGGCCCTGCAGACCGGCGCAGCGCTCCCCGAAAAGCCCGTGGTGCTAACCTTTGACGACGGCTACCGCGACGCCTACACCGAGGCGTTTCCAGCGCTGCGGGAGGCCGGCCTTGTGGGCACCTTTTTCCTGCTCACCCAGCCCATCGATGCCGGCAGTCCGGCCTATGTCACCTGGGAGCAGGTGCTGGAGATGCACGCCGCTGGCATGGAGATACAGGCCCACGGCTATACCCACGTGGAGCTACGCGGCCGTGACGTCGATTATCTGGTCTGGCAGATGCTGGGCTCTAAAGAGGCCATCGAGGAGCGAACGGGCGAGACGGTCCGCTTTTTCTGCTACCCCTCCGGTCATTATGACGAGCTGGCCATCCAGGTGCTACGATCCGCCCACTATTGGGCGGCCGTGACCACCCGTCAGGGCGCGGATCACTCGACCGACGGCCTGTTCGAGCTGGAGCGCATCCGCATCCACGGCTACTATACGGGGGAGAACCTGATCGCTCTGCTGGATCAGTACTGGGTCCCTGCAGTCGATCCGGCCGCCCCGATAGCCGAGCAGTAGCCCACATGCACCTCGACTACCTCACCCTGGCCGCGATCCGCGAGGCGCTCGAGGAGCGTATCATGGGCGCGCGGGTACAGAGCGTAGTCCAGCCCAGCCCCGAAGCTATCGTGCTGGAGCTCTATACCGGAGAGAGGCAATACCTCTACGTCTCGTCCGAGCCGCAGGATCCCGCCGTCGGTCTGTTGGCCAAGCCGTTGCGGCGAGGCGTCGACCAGCCGACCCCACTCTTGCTGCTCTTGCGCAAGCATGTGCGCGGCGCACGGCTGGTGGAGCTCCAGCAGCCGGAACTCGAACGCGTGCTGCGACTGACCTTTGCCCGAACGGACGAGCGGGTGACCCTGGTGTGCGAGCTGATGGGGCGCCTGAGCAACCTCATCCTGCTGGACGAGGGCGACATGGTCATGGATGCGGCCCGGCGGGTGCCCTCCTCGGTGAACCGCTACCGGGTGGTGTTGCCGCAGCGCGCCTATGTGCCGCCGCCCCCCCAGAGAAAGCATCCGCCGGCAGCCCTGACGGCGCAAATGCTGCTGGAAGCCACCAACCAGGCACCCGGGATGCCGCTGGACCGGCTCTTGATCGGCATGGTGGCCGGTATGAGCCCTGCCCTGGCGCGAGAGATCGTGCATCGCGCCCAGGCGCCGGCCGATGGCCATCAGCTCAGGCTGGCTCAGAGCAAGGACCTGCTGCAGCGCATGGGCGAGCTCTATGCCCTGCCCGAGACAGGAGGCTGGGAGCCTTCTATCGCCTTCAAAGGCGCGCCCGATCGGCGGCGGCCAGAGATGGCGTTGCCCTATGCTCCGACGCACCGCGAGGATTGGGAGCCGCGTGAGGGCATCCTGGCCACGACCGAGGAGGTCCTGCGCGCTCGCGGCGCCCTCGATGCCTACGCCCAGGTGCGCACGCGCCTCCATGACATCATCGCCCGCGCCAGGGAGCGCCTGGAGCGACGCCTGAACAAGCTGAACGCCGAGCTGGGGGCGCGGCCCGGCGATGCGTTGCTGCTGGCCAAAGGCAACGCCCTGCTGGCCCTGCAGCATAGCATCCGCCCTCGCCAAGAGAGCCTGCTCGTGCCGCCCGACCTGGCAGAGGGGCTGACGGGAGAGGCCTGCGACGCGCCCCTGGAGATCCGGCTCGATCCCAGCCTCTCGCCCGTGGCCAATGCCCAGCGCTACTTTTCGCGGCATCGAAAACTACAGGCGGCCAGCGAGCGAATACCGCCCCTCGTCCGCCAGGTCGAGCTTGAGCTATCCTATCTGGAGCAAGCCGATGCCGAGGTGGAGATGGCCGCCTCCCGACCCGAGCTGGACGAGATCGCCGCCGCCCTGCAAGAGGCGGGCTACTTGCGGCGGCGCCAAGCCAGCCGCCACGCATCGCCCGCCAGCGAACCCTTGCGCTTGGACGCCTCCGACGGCGGCCTGATTCTGGTTGGGCGCAACAGTCGCCAGAACGCGCTGATCACCTTTCGCCTAGGGCGCCCCGATGACATCTGGCTGCATGCCCACGGCGTTGGTGGCGCGCACGTGATCTATCGCCCCGCGGGCGCAGAGCCCGATTCCGCCAGCCTGCAGGCGGCCGCTGGACTGGCTGCGTACCACTCCACAGCGCGCGATCAAGGCCAGGTGCAAGTGGACTATACCCAGCGCAAACATGTCAAGGCCATCCGCGGAGCTGGCCCTGGCATGGTGACCTACCGCCAAGAGAGCACCCTGGTCGTCGAGCCCCTTTCACCGACCGAGTATGCCGAGGGAAACGATCATGCTGGCGCCTAGCGCAGCCGAGTTCGAGGCTATTGTGGCCGAGGCAATCGAGGCCCTTCCGGGTTGGATCCAGGGACGGCTAGACAATGTGGCCGTCTTGACAGCCGACTGGCCAACGCCAGAACAACGACGTCAGGCCCAGTTACCGGCGGGGCAGACCCTCTTGGGCCTGTACGAAGGGATTCCAGCAACCCGCCGGGGGCGGGGCTATAACATGGCGCTGCCCGACCGTGTGACCCTCTTTCGCGGACCGATGCTCCAACTCGCCCAAAACAAAGCCGAGCTCATCGCTCAGGTGCATAGCACCCTGCTTCATGAGCTCGGCCACCATCTCGGATTGAGCGAGCAGGACCTGGACAGACTAGAGCACTAGCAGAGAGCGCCTACTCGCCGGCCCCCTCCGGCTCGATGATGGGGATGCCCCCATCCCGCTCCTCGGGGGTGACGTGCACGCGCACGGGCTCGCTCTTGGTCTCGTTGCCGGCGCTATCGTACGCAATGACATAGATGACATGGGTCTCGGTATAGCCGCCCGCCTGCGAGACTCGC
The DNA here is from genome assembly GCA_964624695.1 of uncultured Anaerolineales bacterium. Lineage (GTDB taxonomy): Bacteria > Chloroflexota > Anaerolineae > UBA1429 > UBA1429 > DAIRUQ01. The sequence goes on from CAZUZB010000024.1 coordinate 20,261, forward strand.
TGCCCCGTCGACCAGACATAGCCGGATCCATCGGAGGCACGCGTCACCTCGGTGACGGTGATCTCCTCGCCCTCCTGAACCGTCTCGCGATAGATCTGGCGCCCATCTTCAAAGACGACCTCTTTGCGTATGATGCGCTCGCCATCCACCTCGATGATCGGCTCGGCCAGGTCAAAGTTGACGCTGGGCCGCAATAGCGCTAGCGTCCACCGCAGTGTGTAGGGAGCGACGGTGGAAAAGCCTAAAAGCTCGCCATTCATGTAGAACTCTACACGGTCCATCGCCTGGTCATCTTCCACCAAGAGCTGGATGTTGATCCACTCGTCCTTTTCCAGCGAGTAGACCGCATTGTCGGTCGGATGGATGATGACCACGGCGGGAGGCTGATTGTCGACCCTCACGGAGACGGTATGCTCGTGCACACCTGCCCCGCCCACCGAGGTCACCTTGATCGTATAGAGGCCATTGAGCCCGGTGGTATCCCATAGCTCCAGCATGCCGTTCTCGACGGTGTGCCCGTGCTCGGGCCCAACAGGGAGCCACTCAGAGGGATACAGCCCCTGGCCCACCTGCACCGAGTAGCTGCCCTGGCCGCCGACACGGGCGTTGCCCTCGATGGCCACGATGCCGCTCACCCCAGAAAACTGGCGAGGCGATGTAATGGACAGCTCGGCATTCGCAAGGCTAGCGCCGTGTACATCGCAGTACTCGGTAGGCGGCTGCGGAATCTCTTGCTCGCGCACCCAGTCAGCGGCCTCAGGCGCATAGACCGAGTACACAACCTCGTCGACCTCTTCCGCGGGGCAATCCACCGTCGCCAGCTTGCCACTAGCGCGACAGATCCGGTAGACGCGGTGAATGTCATCATACTCGGTCGGCACCGTGCCCTCGATAAAGATCTCCTGCTTGCGCCAGGGCGAGGCCGCCGTCGGCAGCTTGCCCGACACCCCATCCACCACGGCTGTCACCAGCCCGGCGGGGCGCTCGAACGCCTCTACGGGAAGATCGGCATGCAGGTTGGTCATCACTCGCTGCCAGATGGGAGCCGCCGTCCGCGCACCAGGTGCGTTCTCCATCGCCTGATAGTCGGTGTTACCAACCCACACGCCCACCACATACTGGGGCGTGTAGCCAACCGCCCAACCATCGTGATAGTTGTTGGTTGTGCCCGTCTTGACGCCAGCCGGACGCCCATCGAGAGTCAGGGCGCTGTTTGCCCCGAACCCGGGAATGCGCGCCTGATCGTCAGACAGGATATCGGTGATCAGGTAGGCGACCTCGGGCTGGATGACCTGCTGGCGATAGGGCTGCGAATACTCGTACAGCACCTGGCCATCCGAACTCGTAACCTGCAAGATGGCAGCCGGATCCAGCTTGCGGAAACCGGCCTCCTGCCGATCCGCCGGCACCGGTATGCCGCGCATTTGCCCGTTGTTGGCAAACACGGAAAAGGCATAGGCCATATCCAGCAAGCGGACTTCGCCACCGCCCAGGGTCAACGAGAGACCGTAGCTCGCGCTGCGAAGGGTGCTGATCCCCATGGCGTGGGCGGTATCCAGCACGCTCTGGATTCCCACCTTGTTCATCATGGCCACGGCTGGGACGTTCAGAGACCTTGCCAGCGCATCGCGCAGCAGGATCGGTCCATTGAACCGCCGCGAATAGTTCTCCGGTACATAAGGGGCCGGGTTGGGCCAGTCCGAGAAGCTGGTACGCACGTCCATCAGCATGGTCGCCGGCGTATAGCCCTGCATGA
>CAZUZB010000024.1:22116-25225 GCA_964624695.1 uncultured Anaerolineales bacterium
GGCTGCCGCGGCGAGAGGGCCATGTTGATCTGCCCATCGATGGACCGATCGTTATAGTCCAGGCTGCCCACCATGGCCAGGATCTCGGCCGTCTTGGTATCCAGGACGACGACAGCCGCGTTGTTCGCATTGAGGGACTCGTTGAACCCGGCCACCGTCTCCCGTGCGACGTCCTCGGCCATGGCCTGGGTCTCCAGGTCGATAGTCGTGATGACCTGCAAGCCGCCCCCATACACAGCCTCGCTGCCGAACTGGGCAATGAGGCGATCGCGGACATAGAACACCCAATGGGGCACCAACATGCCCTTGACATCCGGCGCGATGATCAGGATCTCTTGCTTGGCGGCATAGGCCTCTTCGGCCGTGATATAGCCCTGCAGGTACATGAGATCCAGCACGATCTCTTGCCGGCTCTTGGCCTCTTCAGGGGCATCGATCGGGTTCAACGCGGGGCTGTTGCCGACAGGGACCAACATAGCCGACTCGGCCAAGCTCAGCTCCGAGACCGATTTGCCAAAGTAAGTCTGGGCTGCGGCCTCGACCCCAAAGGCCATGTTGCCGTAGGGAATGTTGTTGAGGTACCACTCCAGAATCTGGTTCCGCCCCTCCATGCCGGGATACTGCCGCGACAGCTCGATGGACAGAACGATCTCTTTGATCTTGCGAACCTGGCTACGGTCCACCCGCTCATCGAACGGCATGAGGACGTTGCGAACCAACTGCTGAGTGATCGAGCTACCCCCACCCGCATCCTCACCCGTGATCTCACCCCACACCGCACGAGCGACGCCAGTCCAGTTCACGCCACCCCAGTTGGCCACATTGTCGTAAAAGGTCTTGTCCTCCGAGGCGATGGTGGCATTTCTCAAGTCCTCGGGGATATCGCTCAACGGTACATAGGTGCGCCAGCCCGTATCTGGCGGGACGATTTCGTACAGCAGGACCTCGCCGGTGCGATCGTACAGCCTGGTCGTCTCAAACGACTGGGTGCTACGTAGCTGGATCTCTTCAGGGGCCGGAAGGTCACGCGCGAACGTCGAGTACATGACCAGGCCCGCAGCCGCCCCGCCCACTATTGCCAGAAACGCCGTAAAAAACAAAAGCCCAGCGCCAGCTAGCAGCAAGCGGAAGGCAGGTAGCCCTCCGCTTGCCTTGTGTCGCCTCTGACGTCGAATCAGAGAGACGTACATCACGACTCTTTGGCCTCCGTCGTCAACTCGGTGTCGAGATCGGGCCCGCGCAGAGCGCCCAGATCACCACCCTTGGCCAAGAATGCGGCGCTGAGTGCGTCCAGCTCCTCTGCCGCGTCCATTCCGAGAAGGTGATCCTCAAAGGCCTGGGTAGCCGCCTCACCGAGAACGTCGGCCTCTTCGGCTGGCTCTTCCACTTCCACCGCAAAGCCGGTGCCCGCCGGAATGAGCTTGCCGATGATGACGCTCTCTTTGAGGCCACGGAGGTTATCCACCTTGCCCTCGATAGCAGCTTCCGCCAACACACTGATGGTATGCTGAAACGAGGCGGCGGACAAAAAGCTATCGGTGTTCAGAGCAGCCTTGGTGATGCCCAGCAACACGGGCTCCGAGCCAGCCGGCTTGCCGCCGCGCTCTTCGGTCTCGCGGTTGATCCGCTCCAACTCGCGAACGCCTACGAGCTCCCCGGGCAGCAGGTCGGTATCACCACTGCCTAGAACGCGGGCTCTGCCAAGCATCTGGCGAACGATCACCTCGATATGCTTGTCATGGATGATCACGCCCTGCGAGCGGTAGACTTTTTGGATCTCGATCACCAGGTAATCCTCAATCGCCTCACGCCCTAGGATCTTGAGTATCTCGTGGGGGTTCTTGGCACCCTCGGTGATCATGTCGCCGGCCTTGAGGCGATCGCCCGGATTCACGCGCAGGCGCGCCGTGACGGGGATCTCGTACCCGCGCTCGCGCTTTTCCTCAAAGACGACGCCGACGCGGCGCTCGCCCAGGATCACGCGCCCACCCACCTTGGCGACAATGTCCTCTTGGCCCTTGCGAGAGGCCAGCACCTGGCCCTTTTCGACGGTCTCGCCCTCTTCCACGAGGATGGCATAGTTGCCAGGCACGTCGTGTCGCACGCGATGCACGCGCGCATCCGAGATGCGTACGACGCGCTGATCGCCCTCCTCCCGGAACTCGACCAGGCCGCCAATCTCGGCGATGATGGCCTCGCCCTTGGGATTACGCGCCTCAAAGAGCTCTTGCACGCGTGGCAGACCCTGGGTGATATCGCTGGCGCCAGCCACACCGCCCGTATGGAACGTCCGCAGCGTGAGCTGGGTGCCCGGCTCGCCGATCGACTGAGCAGCGATGATGCCCACCGCCTCGCCGATCTGGACGATGCCGCCACGCCCCAGATCACGCCCATAGCAATGCACACACAGGCCAAAGGGCAGATCGCACGTCAGCGGCGAACGCACCCAGACCTCTTGCAGTCCCACGGCATCGACCTTTTCGGCCAGATCATCATCGACAAAGCTATTCGCGTCGGCCAGCACCTCGCCCGTGGTGGGATCGACAATCTCCTTGGAGGTAAAGCGCCCCACGATCCGCTCGCCGATGCTCTCACCGGCCTCGGCGGCGCTCTCGGCCGTGATGACGATACCTCGTTGGGTGCCGCAGTCCTCGGTCTGGATCATGGCATGCTGCGCCACATCGACCAGACGCCGCGTCAGATAGCCGGCGTCCGCAGTACGAAGCGCCGTGTCCGCCAGGCCCTTGCGCTGACCATGCGTCGAGATAAAGTATTCGAGCGAGGTCAGACCCTCACGAAAGTTGGACTGGATGGGCAACGGGATGATACGCCCCGACGCATCGGCCATGAGGCCGCGCATACCCGCCAACTGTCGGATGGGCTGAATGCCACCCTTGGTCGCGCCCGAGTTGGCCATCAAGCCCAGCGACCCAAAGGGATCGAGGCTATCGACCACCTCTTGCGTGATCTCTTCCGTCGCCTCGGTCCACAGCTCGACGGTCTTTACATAGCGCTCGTTCTCGGTGATGAGGCCGCGACGGTACTGCTCCTCCACCTGCGCCACGCGAGCGTTGACCGCGTCCAGCTTGGCTTCTTTGGCTTCGGGCAC
>CAZUZB010000024.1:25325-27767 GCA_964624695.1 uncultured Anaerolineales bacterium
GACCACGCCCAACTCGTAAGCGAGCTGAACTTCATCGTACGAGGAAAAGCTCATGCCCTCGCCCTTTTCGCCATCGCGATCGAGGGTGAGATAGTAGACGCCGAGCACCATGTCCTTGGAGGGCCCCACCTCTGGCTCGCCATTGGCAGGGCGCAGCAGGTTGCGGCTGGATAGCATCAGTTCGCGGGCCTCGCGCACGGCGCCCTCGCCGAGGGGCACGTGGACGGCCATCTGGTCGCCATCGAAATCGGCGTTAAAGGCCGAGCAGACCAGCGGATGGATCTGGATCGCGCTACCCTCGACCAACACGGGCTCAAAGGCCTGGATGCCCAAGCGGTGCAGCGTCGGCGCGCGGTTCAGCAAGACGGGCCGCGTCTTGATGACTTCCTCCAGCACCTCCCACACCTCGGGCGTCTCGCGTTCCATCAACCGCTTGGCGCCCTTGACGTTGATGGCATGGTTGTACTCGACCAGCTTTTGCATCACAAAGGGGCGGAACAGCTCCAGGGCCATCCGCTTGGGGAGGCCACACTGGTGGAGCTTGAGATGGGGCCCCACCACGATGACCGAGCGCCCCGAATAGTCGACGCGCTTGCCCAGCAGGTTGCGACGGAACCGTCCCTGCTTGCCCTTGAGCATATCGGACAGCGACTTGAGCTGGCGACGCCCCCGCAGAGAGACCGCCTTGCCGCGGCGGCTGTTGTCGATCAGTGAGTCCACCGCCTCCTGAAGCATGCGCTTCTCGTTGCGGATGATCACCTCAGGGGCCTGCAGTTTCATCAGGTGCTTCAGACGGTTGTTGCGGTTCACCACGCGACGGTACAGATCGTTCAAGTCGCTGGTGGCGAACCGACCGCCGTCCAGTTGCACCATGGGCCGCAACGCGGGCGGGATCACGGGCAGATTCTTGAGGATCATCCACTCGGGGCGATTGCCCGACTTGCGCAGCGCCTCCACAATCTGCAGGCGCTTGATCGCCTTCTTTTTGCGCTGCTTGGACCGCGTGGTGCGGATCTCCTGACGCAGCTCCTCGGCCATCTTGCCGAGATCGATCTTGGAGACGATGTCATAGACCGCCTCCGCGCCCATGGTGGCCGTAAAGACCTTGGGCCAGCGTTCGCGCAGGTCACGATACAGCGTCTCGTTCAGAAGCGTGCGCGGCTTGAGCGACATGAGCTCATCGCGCTCTTCCAGCGTCTCCTCGCGGATTCGGTTGCGCACTTCTTCGACCTGGAGCGCCAACTCCGAGAGCCGCGCCTCGGCCTCAGCAGGCGCGGCATACTGCTCCTGCAAGCCCCGCTCGCGGCGATCCTGTTCGAGCTTGAGGCGATCCTCGATGCTGCCGAGCTCCTCTTCCACTTCAGCACGCAGCTTGGCCACGTGGTCGGCGGTAACCTCGTCGCCGGCGTTGGCCAGAATGGCGTTGGTGGGCGCGAAAACCAGGTCGTCGGGCGCCTTTTGCCCGCGATACTGGTTGAGGATCTCTTCCATGTGGGTGGCCGTGCCCATCAGCGCCTCAACGAGTTCGTCGCGTCGCCGCTTGATCTCGTCCTTGAGGGCTTGGGTCTGTTCCTCCAGAGACTGCTGATCCTGCTCCCGCTTGGCACGGAGCGCCGTCACCTCCGCCTGCAGCTCGGCGGTTTCCTTGGTGATGCGCTCTTCGATTTCGTCGTCCATACGGCGCAGCGCGCGCTCACGGGCGTTCTCGTCCACCGATGTGATGACATACTGGGCATAGTAGAGCACGCGATCGAGGTTCCGCTGCGAGATATTCAGCAGCAACCCCAGATAGCTGGGCGAGCGCCGTGTGTACCAGATGTGGGCGATGGGCGTAGCCAAGCCAATGTGCCCCATCCGCTCGCGCCGAACGCGCGAATGGGTGACCTCGACGCCGCACTTGTCGCACTTGATGCCACGAAAACGGACCTTTTTGTACTTGCCGCAATAGCACTGCCAGTCCTTGGTGGGACCAAAGATCGCCTCGCAGAACAGGCCATCCTTCTCGGGGCGCAATCTACGATAGTTGATCGTCTCTGGTTTGGTTACCTCACCGTGGGACCACTCGAGAATCTGTTCGGGCGAAGCCAGGCCAATCCTAATAGACCGAATATCATTGATCTCCAAATCGCCCTCCCGTGGGGATCGTAACGGATGGAAACGCGCAAGACGAGACTGTTTCAGCACAAAACGCCTCGGTCATACGATTCCGCAGCGGGCGGTGTTCGTTGGGGCCGAGACATCCTTTGGCGCTGAGCTCTTTCGAGTACCCAAGAACGCGGTAGCGCAACGAGGGGATCAACACCCACATTCTTGGGGTCGTCACTTGAGACTGTGGATACAGCCGCATCTCACAATAGTAGCATGCAGGAGTAAAAGCGTCAAGTTTTGCTCTGCTCCGTTCGGGGCTGACGGGCGCCGCGGCTAGAAGCCCAAGCTCTCGCG
>CAZUZB010000025.1:0-3583 GCA_964624695.1 uncultured Anaerolineales bacterium
TCCAGGCGGGGGTAGACGGCTACCAATCGATCCAGGCTTCGGCGGGAATGGATATCGCCCAGGTCAAGGAGCAGGCGCGCGGCCGCATGGCCGTCTGGGGCGGGGTGCCCGTGGAGCATCTGGTGGATGGCACCCCTGACCAGATCCGCCGCGACGTGCGCGACGCCATGGCGCGGGCCAAACCTGGCGGCGGATTCGTGCTCGGCTCCACCCATAGCATCGCCATCGGCACCAAGTACGATTGCTTTATGGCCATGCTGGACGAGTTCGAAAAGCTGCGCGACTACTGAGCCGCGCAGCCCCTTGGCGCTTGCGAGCTAGCTCTCGCGAGTGCTCGCATCCTCGGACGCCATGCGAACCTCGCGCTGCAGCCGACATAGGTCGGCCTCGACCATCATGCGTACCAGCTCCTCGAACCCTACCTTGGGCTCCCAGCCCAGCTTTTCCCGGGCTTTGGAGGGATCGCTCACCAGCATATCCACCTCGGCGGGTCGGTAGAAGCGGGGATCCTGGACCACATGCTGGCGCCAATCCAGGCCCGCGGCGGCAAAAGCCACCTCCACCAGCTCGCCCACCGAGTGCGTCTCGCCTGTGCCCACCACATAGTCGTCGGGTTCGTCCTGCTGGAGCATCAGCCACATGGCCCGCACGTAATCCCCGGCATAGCCCCAATCCCGCCGCGAGTCCAGGTTGCCCAGGCGGAGCTCGTCTGCCAGCCCCAACTTGATGCGAGCGGCGCCATGGGTCACCTTGCGGGTGACAAACTCTAGCCCGCGCCGGGGCGACTCGTGGTTGAAGAGGATCCCCGAGCAAACGAACATGTCATAGCTCTCGCGATAGTTGATCGCGATCCAGTGGCCATAGACCTTGGCCACGCCATAGGGGCTGCGTGGATAGAACGGCGTGGTCTCGCGTTGCGGCACCTCGCGCACCTTGCCAAACATCTCGCTGCTGGACGCCTGGTAGAAGCGAATGCCCTTGGGGTCCACCACCCGCACCGCCTCCAGCATCCGCGTCACGCCCAGGCCGGTCACATCGCCCGTGAACACCGGCTGCGACCACGACGTGGGCACAAAGCTCTGGGCCGCCAGGTTGTACACCTCGTGAGGGCGATAATCCGAGATCAGTTGCAGCAGCGAGGTCTGGTCGAGCAAGTCCCCCTGGACCAGCTCCACACGATCCTGGATATGACGGATGCGCTCAAAGGTGACCGTGCTGGTACGGCGCACCATGCCCAGCACCTCGTATCCCTGGTCCAGCAGGAACTCGGCCAGATAAGACCCGTCCTGGCCCGTGAGTCCCGTGATCAAAGCACGCTTGGTCATGTAGCCCTCTCCTCAGATGAACGTGCAGAGCTTTCCGAGATGCGTGTCGACGCATCATGGCGCAAGCGAGCGCGCCAGTCATCCAGCACATCGGCGATGGTCTGTTCAAACGGGATCATGGGAGCCCAGCCGGTGCAGGCCGCCAGCTTGGAGGCGTCGCACACCACGCGGGGCACGTCCGAGGGGCGCATCCGCTCGGGATCGGGCTCGACACGGATCGGCACCCGGCTGGCGCTCAGCAAGAGATCGAGGATCTCCCGCATGGCTCGCGCCTGCCCCGAGCCCACATTGTACACCTCGCCCGAGACGCCCTGTTGCGCCAGTGTATAGTAGGCGCGCACCACGTCCCTCACATCGGTGAGATCGCGCTCGGCTTCCAGGTTGCCCACGCGCATGGTCGGCTCCTGCAAGCCCGCCTCGATAGCCGCCACCTGCCGAGAGAAGTCGGGCGCGACGAAACCCTCACCCTGTCCGGGGCCGGTGTGGTTGAAGGGGCGCACCCGCACGACATCCAGACCGGCGCTGAGGTGGTACTGCAAGCCGAGCATATCCTGAGCCACCTTGCTCACGGCATAGGGATTCGCGGGCCGCAAGGGGGTCTCCTCATCGCAGGGCAGATCCTCAGGCCGCACCATGCCGTACACCTCGCTGGAGCTCACCACCAGAACACGCGCCGAGCCACCCGCCTCGACCAAGGCCTCCAGCACGTTGAGCTGCATCCGGGTGTTGGCCTCGATGGTCCGCCATGGATCACGAAACGAGGCGCCCGCTTGGGCCAGAGCCGCCAGATGAAACACCAGGTCAGGGGCGAAATCGCCGATCACACGCCGTGTCGCTTGGGGGTCGCGCAGGTCGGCCGCCTGCAGCCACACCCGGTCGCGCAGGTCACCGGCCAGTTGCTCCGCCCCGTGCGCCACCCCGCCCACGGCCCAAGAGCTCTCGGCCAGCAGGAGCCGCGCCAGGTGTTGGCCGACGAATCCCGTCAGCCCCGTGATCAACGCCCGCATGTCGCTCCCTTCGCCAACGGGGCACCTACTCGCCCCGCGCACCCGCCAACAGCTCGATGGCCGCTGCCCGCAGCGCCAAGTCGGGGGCTGTGGGCACCTCCCACAGGCGACCGACCAGCTCGCTGCGCGGCACCATGCCTGCAGGAAGCGGCACATCCAGCCGCGCGGGATACAGCCCGGCCTGGTTCCACGGCTCATAGCCGCCACGTCCTGCCTCATCGCCCATCAGCCAGATCAACGCAAGCCTTGCGCCGGCTGGGTTGCCCGCGCCAGCCACCGGCGCCACAAAGGTGCGCCACCGCACACCGCTGATGGGCGCAATGCCCTGAACGAACCGCAACCGCAGATCGCCGCGCGACGCCCGCTCCCAATGGACCGAGCTGCAGAGGCCGACCCGGCCCTCTTCAGCCGAGAGATCGCCAACCCAGCGCGCCACCTCGGTGTCGCTCGGAAGCAGCCTCACGTCGTTGGCCACCAACGCCTGCAGCCACACCGCCCAAGCAGGCTCCCCATCGAGCGCGCCGTCGCCCAGTTCGCCGCGATAGCTGGCTCGCAGCTCCGCCTCATGCGCGACGAGGGCGTCCAGCAAGCCCTGCGCATGCTCATCCAGCAACGGATCAGCCAACGCCACGCCGCCACGCCAGGCGGGGCTGACCAGATCCCACCATGAATCGATCGCCTGCCCTTCGCCAAGGCGGTCGTTGTGGTGAATGCCCAGCACCTCCCAGTGATGGGTCAGCACGGGCTCTAGCATGTCCTCCGACAAAGAGGGCAACAGATCCACTGGCAGATAGGACAACAGCCCACCCGCTTGCACCAGGCTCTGGACGCAAGCCGCCCCCGAGGTCAACACCAAGTCGGCCTGCGGCTCGCCTGAGGCGACATCGTCGGCCACCACCGCGCAGAGCTCGGCCCCGCTCATCACCCGCCCCGTCGCGTCCAGGCCGGGGTAGGCTCCGACCATGTTGGCGAGCGAGGTCAGCGCGCGCGCCGAATCGCTATAGACCAAGAGATCCTCGGCCAGGAGCGCGCGCTTGACCAGCGTCTCCCAGTCATCATCCTCAGCAACGGTGGTGGGCTGGGCTGGAGAGGGCGCAACCGCCGACGGCGTCACCCCCGTGCCAGGGTCAAGTGCCGTGGCCGAAGGAGCTACCGTGCTCTCGGGCGTGGCCGTAGCCAACACATAGGGAGGCATAGTCGCGCTCGGCGGAGGCGTACACGCTGCCAGGAACGCCCCTGCCACCAGCCATC
>CAZUZB010000025.1:3683-18000 GCA_964624695.1 uncultured Anaerolineales bacterium
GTCGCGCTCGGCGGAGGCGTACACGCTGCCAGGAACGCCCCTGCCACCAGCCATCCGACCAACAGATGCCTTGCAGCCAATCGCACAGCCCCCTATCATGCAAGCAACAGCCGAAAAGGAGCCAAACTCATGATCCGGCTTGCGTTCATCGGAGCATCGGGCCACTTTGGGTACATCCTGGCCCACCTGGAGCGCTTCCCCGAGATACGCGTCGTTGGATGTGCCCCCTCGTTCGACGGCGAGGATACCACAGCCTACCGAGAACTGCCAGATTGTGCCGCGTACCCCACGTGGCAGGAACTGCTGGCTGAGGCGCAACCCCATATCGTGGTAGTTTGCGGCCGCCATGACCGCAACGCCGCCATCGCAACCGCCGCCGCCAGCCAAGGGTGCCACATCATCGCGGAAAAGCCAGCGGCCATCACCTTTGAGGGGCTGGATGCGCTCCAGTCTGCCGTGCGCGCCAGCGGCGTTCTCTACACCATGCTGCTGGGCATGCGCTACGAGCCGGCCTGGTTCACTGCCCACACGCTGATGCGGCAGGGCATCATCGGCGCACCCCTGGTCATCTCTGGGCAAAAGTCGTACCGCTGGGGACAGCGCCCAGACTGGTACGGTGACCCCACCTTGTATGGCAGCACCATGGCCTGGGTGGGCGTCCACATCTTTGACCTGGCCCGCTGGATCGGCGGCGTGCCGTTCACCCAGGTCGCCGCGCGGCACGCCAACCTGGCCCACCCCGAGCGCCCCGCCGCTCAGGACGCCTGCGCCGTGCTGGCCGCCCTGGCGAATGGCGGCAGCGCCACCTTTACCCTGGATTACCTGCGCCCCACCGCCGCCCCGACCCACGGCGACGATCGCTTGCGCATCGCCGGGGAGCGCGGTGTCATCGAGGTCTGTGACGGCGGCCAGCGCCTCTCGGTGCTCACCCACCAGCGGGCAACCCCGAACTGGCCACTAGAGCCCTGTGGCCGAAGCTTTCTCGGGGACATGCTGCAAGCGATCGAAGGCAGCGGCAGCCTGTTGATCAGCGCCCAGCAGGCTTGGGATATTACCCGCTTCAGCCTGCTGGCGGCCCAGGCAGCAGACGCGGGTCGCTGGCTGACGACAGACGAGGAGGCAGCCTGGTAAGGGCCCGGTGGCCGGCTCCCCAGACGCCCCAGGCAGCGCTCAGGAAAGCGCAAGCTCCATCTGCTCGGCCGCCTCGGCCTCTTTGGCTCGCGCCTGTAGGATGATCTCGGCCATGGCATGGCGAACCGCGGCGTCGGCCATGCGCAGGTGGGCCTCTGGGCAGCCGTTGCCTCCCGCCAAATCCCACACCTGCCACATGAGATCGTGCTGGCTTGCATAGCAAGCCGCCGCGCGATAGGCGTGCTCTGACGTGCCCACGCAGCCGGGGCCGCCCGCCAAGCTCTCGGCTGCCATCGCCAGGAACTGGGCGCCGTACCAACGCGCCTCGGCCACCACGCCTACGGCTTCATTATGGGGCTCATGCAGCTGGCGGAGCGTCGCCTCATCATCGCTCCAGGCCGCGTCATCGCGCAGGTATGCTGCCCAAGCATCATAGGCTGCCAGCCCATTGTGCCTACCCCGGTATCCCTCGGGCGCATCGGGTTCGGGGCGCACCATGGGTGTGCGAATCACCTCTAGCATCCACGCCAACGACTGCCGGTACACCTCGGGCCAGGGCAGGCGCTCGCGCTTCTCCTCAGGTATCAGCAGCTTTTCTGTCCCCTGGAACCAGTCGCGCTTGCGAAAGTAGCCTTTGGCATCGTGCGTCGGAGGCTCGTAAGTGAGGCCGTCGGCAAAGGGCGGAATCTCCTGGAAAAAGCTCCAGCCAAGCAGAACGTCGCCGCCCTCGTCATAGCCCGTGATGATGCTGGGCTCTGGCGGGCCAACAACGCCATATCCCAACACCGGCACGCCCCGCTGGATGCTCGCCGCTATTTGCTCACGGAACAGCGCCTCGCTATCGCAGCCGGGCTCCTTGGTCACCCAGGTATGATCGTAGCCGATGGCCTGAAAGAGGTGACGCTCCGCCGCGCCGGGCTCGGCGCCCATGTAGGTAAGATCGCCAGGATACCCACCTTGCTTCCAGGATATGAACGCCGCCGCGCCAGAGACGCCCATCAGGTAGGCATAAGTGCAGAAAACTTGGCAACGTGGGCACTTGGCCAGACGATGGCGACAGCCATAGTCCTCCTCCCCTAGGTATTCGAGGACAGCCCGCATCACGGAAGGCAGGATGATGTCTTCAGGGCACAGCGGCCCACCCTCCCAGAAATGCACCCGCGGCACTCTCTCTAGCACCAAACGCTCGCAGTTGTTGGATGCTTCGTAGGCCATGGCACACTCCTTTCCGGCCAGTTGGCGGAATGATGCGGAAGAGAAAGCCAAGTGTCAAGCCGTGCATGCCCAGACGCCACGGCTACTCCAACGCAAAACGGCGAGGTCTAGTGACCTCGCCGTGGGCGGAGACGCCTCAAATGGACTGAGGCGATGGCTCTCCCGCCTGAATTGCCAGGCGGAAGCGACGGGATTCGAACCCGCGGTCTCCGGCTTGACAGGCCGGCATGTTAAACCACTACACTACGCCTCCGCGACCGCCGATATGGTACCACAGCTCTTTCGGGTGTGCAAATCGCGATCCTCACTCGGATCACCTCGGGTTGAGGGCACCAGGATCGCGCTTGCCCGAGCCGCCCTCCGCCACTATACTGCGAGGCAAGCGCAGACAAGAACGCAGGAGCAACTCACCGTGTATATCGATGCGGATTGCCATGTAGCCGCCAATCCCCAGGGCAACGCCGTAGACGCAGCGACCGTCATCCGCCGCCTGGACCTGGTGGGGGTGGATCGCGCCGTCTGCTGGCCTATGCTCACCTACACCCGCCAGATCGCCGCCGACAATGCCGCCATCGCCGAGGCCGCCCGCCAGCACTCCGACCGCATCATCCCCTTTGGCGGCGTGAACCCCCGCCTGGGGTTAGCCGAGAGCCATGATGAGCTGACGCGCTGTATCGAACAGTATGGCATGGTGGGCATCAAGCTGAACGGCGCACGCGACGAGTATTATATCGACGATCCAGAGCTGAGCCTGCCGTTCATTCAGCGCATCGCCGAGGCAGGCCTGGTGCTGGCGCTGCACTGCGGGGCCAACGACTTTGAACGCACCCATCCCTTTCGCATCGCCGCCATCTCGGACGCGTTCCCCGATCTGCAGATCCTGGTCGTGCACATGGGCGGCGCCGGCGTGCCTCACCTTCATGATGCCGTCATCGCCTATGCCCAGCGCTACCCCACCTGGCACCTAGTCGACTCGGAAGCCGACTATCGCAAGGTTCTTACGGCCCTCGACCTGCTGGGACCTGAGCGCATCTGTTACGGCAGCGACACACCGTTCTGCCCCATGCGCTACGAGTGGGGCCTGCGTCAGGTGATCTACCAGGACCTGAAAGCCGACGCTCGCCAAAAGGTGCTGGGCGGCAACGTAGCGCGTCTCCTCGGATTGGTCGAGCCCTAGTCCCACGGCGGAGAGAGCATGCATCTGGCAGGAGATATCGGCGGAACCAAAACGGCCCTGGCATTGTTCGACCGGGCTCATGGGCCCCACCACCCCATCGCCCAGCGCACCCTCCCCAGCCGGCCGTACGCCAGCTTTGCGGATCTCGCCCGCGAGTATCTCGCGGGCATCGACCATCCCGTGACCCATGCCACCCTGGGGGTGCCCGGCCCCGTCATCGAGGGCCAGGTATCGGGCACCAACCTGCCCTGGGACATGGATGAGATTACGCTGGCGCGGGAACTCGGCCTGGAGCGCGTACGCCTGATCAACGACCTGTACGCCCTCGCCCAAGCCATCCCGGCCTTGGATCCGGCCGATCTGGTCACGCTCAACGAGGGCAAGCCCGGCCAGAACGAGCCGCTAGCCGTGGTAGCGCCCGGAACGGGCCTGGGCACCGCCTATCTCACGTGGGATGGCTGCCGCTACCAGCCCCAGGCCTCCGAGGCCGGCCACGCGGACTGGGCGCCAAACTCGGCCCAGCAGGCCAGGCTGTACAACTACCTGCTGGAGCGATTCGGGCACGTCAGCAACGAGCGGGTCTGCTCGGGCACGGGCCTTCCCAACATCTATGCCTTCTTGCGCGACGTCGAGGGCCTGGCCGAGCCGCCCGACCTACGGGCGCGGCTGGCGTCCGCGCCCGATCCGGTGCCCGTCATCGCCCAAGAGGGCCTCAAAGGCGATGAGGCGCTCCCCATCTGCGCGGCCACGCTGGGGTTGTTTGTCGAGATCCTGGCGGCAATGGCCGGCAACATGGCGCTGGCGGTGCTCGCGAGGGGCGGCGTCTATCTGGGGGGCGGCATCCCCCCCAAGATCCTGCCCGCCCTGCAGACGGCGAGCTTTGTCGCGGCCTTTGTGCACAAGGGCCGCCTGGCCTACCTGATGCGCGAGATCCCCCTGCATGTGATCGTCCATCCCTATGCGGGCCTATTGGGTGCCGCCGCCTATGGCCTGGCATCGACGTGACCCGTCAGAGAGCAGCACGAATCGCCTGTTTCGCGAACGCACGCCAAAGAGAGGCAACCATGACCATCCTTCACGACCTACACGCGCTTGGCCAGTCCGTCTGGCTCGATTTCATCCGTCGCTCGTTGATCACGTCAGGCGAGCTGGATGCCCTGGTGGCCAGCGGCGTCCGCGGCGTGACCTCGAACCCCTCCATTTTCAACAAGGCCATCGGCGGCAGCGCCGACTATGACGACGACCTCAAGGCCCTGCTGGCGGCGAATCCGCAGGCGGACGCCGTCGCCCTGTACGAAGAGTTGGCCCTCAAAGACATCGCCGCGGCAGCCGACGCGCTCCGCCCCCTGTGGGACGAGAGCGATGCGGGCGACGGTTTTGTCAGCATCGAAGTGAACCCCAAGCTGGCCCACGATACCGACGCGACCATCGCCGAGGCGCGCCGCCTGTGGAGCACCTTGCAGCGCCCCAACATCATGATCAAGGTGCCCGCAACCGACGAGGGCCTGCCAGCCATCCGCACCCTCATCGGCGAGGGGATCAATGTCAACGTCACACTGATCTTTTCCCAGGTAAAGTACAGCCAGCAGGCCGAAGCGTACATCGCCGGCCTGGAGGATCGCCTGGCCCAAGGCGGCGACATCAGCAAGCTGAACTCGGTGGCGTCGCTCTTTGTCAGCCGCCTCGATACCAAGGCCGATGCGGCCCTGGCCGCCATCGGAGAAGGCGAGCTGGCGGGCAAGGTCGCCGTTGCCAACGCCAAGATCGTTTACAGCCTGTTCGAGGCGATCTTCTCGGGGCCGCGCTGGGAGCGCATCGCCCGGGCAGGTGGCCGCGTCCAGCGACCCCTCTGGGCCAGCACCAGCAGCAAGAACCCCGCCTACCCCGATACCATGTACGTCGATCCGCTGGTGGGGCCGCACACGGTGAACACCATGCCGCCGCAGACCATCGAGGCCACGCTAGATCACGGGGTAGCCAAGTTGGCCGTGCGCGACGGCCTGGACGAGGCCCGCGCCGTGCTGGCGCGGCTGGAGCAGGTCAGCATCAGCCTGAGCGACCTGACCGACCAGTTGCTGACCGAGGGCGTGGCCCAGTTCGAGGACGCCTTTGACGAGCTGCTTCAGAGCGTCGCCCAGAAAGCGAAACAGCTCCGCGGCTAGGCGGCTTGGCCCAAGAAGACCAGAGAGGCGAACAGGTGGACCTACAGGATCGCGTGGCCCTCATCACCGGCGCAAGTGTGCGCCTGGGACGGGCGCTCGCCATCGGCTTGGCCGAGGCTGGCGCTGATGTCGCCGTGCACTATCACCGTTCCGCGGCCGCCGCGGAAGAGACGGCGGCCGCGATCCGCGCCTTGGGCCGCCGCGCCACCACCATCCAGGCCGACCTCCGCGACATGGACGCGGTCAGAGGCATCGTGCCCGCGGCACGTGACCGCCTGGGACGCGTTGACGTCCTGATCAACAGCGCTGCGATCTTTGAGCGTGGCACGCTGGCGACGACGACGGAAGAGCTGTGGGATCGTCACCTGGATATCAACCTAAAGGCGCCCTTTCTGCTCTGCCAGGCCATGGCGGAGCAGTTGGAAGCTGACCGACGCGGCCATGTTCTGAACATCGTCGACTGGCGAGCCCTCCGTCCGGGCAAGCTCTATGTGGCCTACACCGTCGCCAAGGCGGGGTTGGTGGCGCTCACCAAGACGCTGGCGCTGGGGTTGGCGCCGCAGGTGCAAGTCAACGCCATCGCGCCCGGAGCCATCCTCCCGCCGCCTGGGGAGAGCGACGATGCGCTGCAGCGGTTGGTGCCGCGCATCCCCATGGGGCACACCGGCAGCCCAGAGGACATTGTCGGCGCCGCCCTATACCTTCTGCGGGCAGACTTTGTGACGGGCGAGGTGCTGCACGTGACGGGTGGAGAGCATCTATGACGCGCATCGTTGGTAGGAGTCCACGTGGCTGATCTCGTTCTCGTCCGCGGGTTGCTGCTGCGCACCATCATCGGCGTCAACGACGACGAGCGTCGCAACCTGCAGGATATCGTCATCGACATCACCGTGGAGACCGATACCCACACGGCGGGCCGAACCGACGATGTGCGCCATGCGGTCAACTATCGGACCATCGTCAAAGAGGTGGTGGGCCTGGTTCAGGCCAGCAGCTTTTTCCTGGTGGAGCGGCTGGCCGAGGAGATCGCGCAGATATGCCTGGCCCGGCCTCGTGCCCTGGCCGCCACGGTCCGCGTCACCAAGCCGGGGGCCGTGCGGTTCGCCCAGTCTGTCGGCGTCGAGATTCGGCGCGAGCGGGTCTGCCCCCCCGACCGCCACTGGATCTATTTGTTGTTGGGCGCCAACATCGATCCCGTGACGAACTTGCAGCGGGCCGTGATCGAGCTGGCAGAAGCGGTGGACCCCATCGCCTTTTCCCCCGTGTATGAGACGGCTCCCGTAGGCAACCCAGATCAGCCGCCCTTTCTCAACGCCGCCGCCCTGGTAGAAACCCACCACGACGCCGCGAGCCTCAAGCAAGTCGTCCTGCGGCCCATCGAGGAGCGGCTGGGGCGGGTACGCACCGCCGACCCCAACGCTCCGCGGACCGTCGATCTTGACGTGGCCATGGTGGGCGGCGGCAGCCTCAGCCAGCCCGCGGGCCAACTGCTCGATCCGTCCATCGTCGGCCTCGCCCACGCCTTGGTGCCGCTGGCCGACCTCGCGCCGACGCTGGTTCCCCGGGGGCAAGCCGCATCCCTGCAGGCCCTGGCCTCGCGCCTGGATAGAGACGCCATCCAGCCCAGGCCCGACGTTCGTTTGTAGCCCTGCGACGTTCTAGACCGTCTCGCGCAAGGAGCACAATGCCCAAGATGACTGTCAACCCCGCTGACTATGATGCGTTCCGCGTCGATCTGGTGGACCTGCCCGAGCAGGAATGTCACGGCGATGTCGAATGTGCTGTACGGACCATCCTGGAGGCCATCGGCGAGGATCCCAACCGCGAGGGCCTGGCCAAGACCCCATCGCGGGTGGCGCGCATGTACGGCGAGCTCACCGCGGGCTACCACGTGGATCCCGTCAAGCTGATCAACAATGCCGTGTTCGAGGTGGATTACGACGAGATGGTGATCGTGCGGGATATCGACTTTTACAGCCTGTGCGAGCACCATATGTTGCCGTTCATCGGCCGGTGCCACGTGGGCTATATTCCGCGCGGCCGCGTCATCGGCCTGAGCAAGATCCCCCGCATCGTGGAAATGTTCGCGCGACGGCTGCAACTCCAGGAGCGCATGACCCAGGAAATCGCCAATTTCCTGAACGAGACGCTACATCCCTTGGGGGTGGCCGTGGTCGCGGAAGGGGTGCACATGTGCTCGGCCATGCGCGGCGTCAAAAAGGCCAACGCGCGCATGGTCACCAGCGCCATGCTGGGAGTCTTCAAGTCGCGGGATTCGACCCGAAACGAGTTCCTGAACAACATCAGCAGGGAACACCTGGTCACCTGAGCGCGGCCCAGACAGAGTCCGCCAAGCAAAAAGCGGGGGAGCCAGCTCCCCCGCTTTCCTGTCTTGTGTGCCTACTCGGCGTCGCCCAGCTCGGCCTTGCCAAAGACCCGCTTCGGTGTGCGGTAGCCGGCGGCGGTTACCTGGCCGCTGGAGCCAAAGGTGCGGATCTTGTGCCGCACCGCCTCCGTCACCTCATCGCGCGAGTGAACCAGGATCAGTCGAGGATCGACCTCATCGGGCGACTCGGCCAAGCCGCGCTTGATGCCGGTGGTAAAGGCCTGGTTGAGCAGCGTCGCCACGTTGATCTTGGCCACGCCATAGGGGATCGCCTTCAGCGCGCTCTCCTCGCGGACACCCGAGCTGCCATGCAGCACAAAGGGGATATCCACCATCTCGCGGATCGCCTTCACGCGTTCGACGTTGAGCTCGGCAGCCTGCGACCGCATGGCATGCACCGAACCCACCGCGATGGCCAACGAGTCGCAGCCGGTGCGCTCGACAAACTCGCGCGCCTGCTCGGGCTTGGTCATGGCATTGAGGATGTCCTCTTCGGTTACATTGTCGGTGGACTTGAGCACCTTGCCGAGCTCGGCCTCCACCGGCACGCCCACGATATGGGCGATCTCGGTCACCCGCGAGGTAATAGCCACGTTCTCCTCAAAGGGCAGCGCCGAACCGTCGAACATCAGCGAGGTGAACCCAGCGCGCATGCAGCGCACGTTCTGATCAAAGTCAGTGCCGTGATCCAAGTGCAATACCACCGGCACATTGACCAGGTCCGCGGCGGTCTTGACCATCGCGGCGGCAAACTCGAGGCCAGCGTAGCGGATGGCCCCCTGGCTGACCTGCAAGATCACGGGGGCGTTCTCGGCTACCGCGGCGTTGATGATGCCCTGAATCTGCTCCATGTTGTTGGCGTTGAACGCGCCGACGGCATAGTGCCCTTCCATGGCCGCAAGCAGCATCTCTTTACTCGTTACCAGAGGCATCGGACGACTCCTTTCACTGGGCCCGATCACCCGATGGCGGACCCGCAACCAGCGTCACCACAAAAAAAGAGGCCCAGGCCTAGCGAACTGGCCCGAGCTTCTTGAACGGCGCTGTTCAAGAGCCCTCGGCGCGCAAGGCTTGCCAACCGAGGTCCCTCGTACTAGGATAGTGCCGAAGGTGGGATTCGAACCCACAAGGAGAAACCTCCAGTGGTTTTTGAGACCACCGCGTATGCCGTTCCGCCACTTCGGCAAAACCAAGTCGAGTATAGACCGCGACCACGGTCGCGTCAAGTTTGGTGGCTGGTGCTCGGTGCGCTAGACTAGTGTGCCGGCAGCGCAGCTGGCAAGGCATGACTCTTTTCGAGACTGGAAAAGCGCCAACCGCATGAACGAACCACAGCTAATCGCCCGCGCGCAAAAGGGCGACCTCGACGCCTTCAATGACCTGGTCTATCACTACCAGGACATGGCGTATAACGTCGCCTATCGCGTCCTTGGCAACGAGGACGCGGCGTCGGACGCTACCCAGGACGCGTTCATCAAGGCCTACAAGGCGCTTCACCAGTATCGGGGCGGCTCGTTCAAGGCCTGGTTGCTGCGCATCGTCACCAACTGCTGCTATGACCTCCTGCGAACCCACCAACGGCGCCCCAGCACCCCCATCGACGATCTGGTCGAGGATGACGAGCACTCGGACATTCTCGAGAACACCGATGACGAGAGCCCCGAGGACTGGGTGGACCGCGAGGAGCTAGGCAGGCTGATTCAGCGCGGGCTGGAGGAGCTCCCGCCCGACCAACGCACGGTCTTGGTGCTCTCGGATATCGAGGGCATGGCCTATGAAGAGATCGCGGCGGTCACCTCGGTGGCGCTGGGCACCGTCAAATCGCGTCTCTCGCGAGCGCGCGCCAAGCTGCGCGAGTTTCTCACCGAACGACAGGAACAATTACCGATGGGGTTCCGTCCTAGTGTTGAATAGTTATCCATTAACCCATAGCTCTTGAGGTTGTCCCATGGCGACGCGCACCCGATCGACAAACGGCCACGAGCATCGGTTCTCGCAAGAGAACCTCTCGGCCTATATCGACCAGCAGCTCTCGGCCTCGGATCGCGCGCGTGTGGAGCGCCATCTGCAGGCTTGCGAGGCGTGCCGCCGAGAGATGGCCGCCCTGAAGCGGACCATCGCCCTGGTCTCCCAAGCTCCCCGAGTGCATGCGCCCCGCAGCTTTGCTCTGCCCCGTACCATGCAACCCGTCCAGGCCCACCAGCGGCGCTGGGAGGGGCTGTTCGCCTTTGCGCGCACGGCCGCGGTGGTGGCATCGGCGCTGATGCTGGTGTTCTTTGCGGGAGACATGGCGCTGACGCTGGGATGGTCTCCCTTTGGCGCCGCGCGCTCCGCCCGGCCCGGCGCGGTCGTTGTCACCACCCAGGCTGCCGAGCTAGCCCCCGAAGAGCCCGTGATGATGCTTGAGGCCCTACCTGCGGCAGAAGAAGCAGTTGCCGAAAAGCAGGTCGAGTTCGAGCCAGAGCAGACTGTCGCCACCGTCACCGAGCTCGAGGTCGCAGAGGGGGCCGCCGAGGAAGCGCCCGGCGAGGTCGAGCCCGAGGCGGAGATGGTAGCCATGCGCGCGCTCCCGACGCCCGATCCGCGGACACCCACCACGGTGGAAGGCTTGGGCGGCGGAGGCCCCGCCGAGATGGCGGTCATGACTGCATCGGGCGAGACGCCCCCCACAGGGGATACGCGCGAGGAACCGCCCTATCCCGCCCAAACAGTCGCAGACGCCCCCAGCATCACGGCAACCAGCGAGCCGACCGCTGCGGCGACGGCCACTCTGACGACGCCTGCGCCGACCAAAGAGCCCACGCCCACGGAGCAACCCACCCCGTTGCCGCCGACGCCAGAGCCAACCGAGGAACCCGCCGCCCTAGCCGATGGGGCCGTGGCGGCAGCCGCCATCGAGACCCAGCCAACCGAGCCGGTCGCCGACTATGGCTTGGCGGTTCAGCAGCCACATTGGCGCCTGTGGGGATGGCTGCGGACCATCTGGATGCTCACGGCAGGTCTGGTGCTGATCCTTTTGGGAGCCCTGGTCTGGGCCGCCCATCGCAAGCGCCTCTGATCCACTGGCTGCAGCTATACACCCTTTGCAGCGAGATCCCTCGCCTTCCGCTGGTTTCAGGATGCCACGGCCCTCTGCTATAATGTTAGGTTGGTGAATGAGAGCAGGCAGATGAGGGATGACAGGGCGTGGCGCTAGGGAAAAAGCTTCAGAGTAGCCTCACCAAGACGAGGCGCTCCTTTTTTGGGCAGATCGCAAGCCTCTTTCAGCAAGAGACCATCACCGACGATACCTGGGACGAGCTCGAGATGCTCCTCGTGCAGGCCGACGTCGGTGCCAGCACCACCATGGAGCTGGTGGAGCGGTTGCGCGGCCAGGCCACCCCGGCGATGACGCCGACGCAACTCCGCGACATTCTCAAAAAAGAGATGGTCGAGATGCTAGAGGCCGTGCAGCGCCCCTACCTCTCAGGCGCGCGGATGCTGCATGTGATCCTGGTCGTGGGCGTGAACGGCTCGGGCAAGACCACCAGCATCGCCAAGCTGGCCCGCTATCACCAGGAACGCGGCGACAAGGTGCTCCTCGCGGCCGCGGATACGTTCCGAGCGGCAGCCATCGACCAGTTGGCCATCTGGGCCGAACGAGTGGGGGTCGGCATTGTGGCGCCCCAGCCAGGCGCCGATCCTGGCGCCGTGGTCTATGACGCCATCCGTGCCTGCCAGTCGCGCGGGGCCAACGTCCTGATCGTCGATACCGCAGGCCGCCTCCACACCAAGTACAACCTGATGCAAGAGCTCGTCAAGGTGCGCGCGGTGGCGCAAAAGCAGGTGCACCGCGCGCCTCACGAGACGCTGCTGGTGCTCGATGCCACCACGGGGCAGAACGCCTTGCTCCAGGCTCGCGCCTTTGCCGAAAAGGTCGAGGTGAGCGGCATCGTCCTCGCCAAGCTGGATAGCACCGCCAAGGGCGGCATGGTCTTTGCCATCGCCCACGAGCTCAAACTGCCCGTCCAGTTCGCCGCTACGGGCGAGTCGCTGGACGATTGGGCCCCATTCGAGCCCAAGACCTTTGTGGACGCGCTCTTTGACGAACCAGCCTAGTCGTACCCAACACGACAGGAGGATCGGATCCATGGACGACCTGACAACGCGACTCGACGGAATGCTACAGGAGCTCAAGACGCTCATGGAGCGTCTTTGACGTACCAGCACAAGAGACCCGCATTGCAGAGCTGCGCCACGAGACCACCGAGCCCAATATCTGGGACGACTCGGAGCGCGCCCAGGAGCTGATGCAGACCCTCTCCAATCTGGATAGCCGGGTGCAAGAGTGGCGCGAACTCGAGTCCACCGCCAGCGACCTGCTGGACCTCGCCCAGTTGATCGAGGGAGAGGGAGAGGATCAGATGGCCTCCGAGATCGCGCAGCAGACCGAGCAACTCGAGGCCAAACTCGCCACCATGCGCTTTCGCGCCATGCTGGGAGGGCCACACGATCACCGCTCCGCCATTCTCGCCATCTATGCGGGCGCGGGCGGCACCGAGTCCCAGGATTGGGCCGAGATGCTCCTCCGCATGTACCTGCGTTGGGCCGAGCAGCGGGGGTTCGCCAGCGAGATCTATGACCAGACCCCAGGCGAAGAGGCGGGCCTCAAGAGCGTCACCGTCGAGATCAGCGGCCAGTACGCCTATGGCTATCTGCGATCGGAAAAGGGCGTGCATCGCCTGGTGCGTATCTCGCCCTTTGACAACGCCCACCGACGGCACACTTCGTTCGCGCTGGTCGACGTGATCCCCGACATTGGCGACGAGATCAGCGTGGATATCAACCCCGACGACATCCGCACCGATGTGTACCGCGCCTCGGGCCATGGCGGCCAGAACGTACAAAAGAACTCGACGGCCATCCGTCTGACCCACCTCCCCACGGGCATCGTGGTACAGTGCCAGAACGAGCGATCCCAGGCACAGAACCGCGAGCGCGCCATGGCCGTGCTGCGCGCCCGTCTCTATGATCTGGAGCTGCAACGCCAGGAAGAAGAGATGGCCAAGCTGCGCGGCGAGCACGTCTCGGCGGGATGGGGCAATCAGATCCGCTCCTACGTGCTGCACCCGTATCGCATGGTCAAGGACCTGCGGACGGACTATGAGACGGGAAACACCGATGCTGTGCTGGACGGCGGCCTCGACGAGATGATCGAGGCTTACCTGAAGCATGCCGTAGGGAGCGACGCCTAGGGGCCGCCCGAAGGCGTCGGCAGCGCGCTGGCCCGACCAAGGACGACATCGGCCGCCTCGTCTTGTAGCAGGCGGGGACGGCACTCTTCCACGCGAAAGGGCACCAGTTCCACAGCCCGCACGCCACCGCCGCCGAGCGTCGCGACCAGCGCCACCCCATCGGCCGAGCTTGTGCTAGACCAGGGGTGATAGACCAGGTCACCCAGGCTGTAGGCGACCACCCCTTGCTCACCATAGGAGATGGCCTGCACCGTGTGGGAATGGTGCCCGATGATCAGATCGGCGCCCGCGCCCAGCAGCGCCTCTGCGGCCGCCACCTGAGCCTCGGTAACCTGCAAGGCGTGCAGGTCGCCCCAATGGCATGAGACGACGACCAGATCAGCTCTACGGCTGGCCTCGGCCACGGCCCGTAGCGCGCGGCTGTCATGGAGCCACGCAACGCCAGCCGCATCGGCAGTAGCCGCCAGTTCGTCAGGCCCCACCTCACTGAAAGCCAGAAACGCCACCTGCAGGCCGTTCCGCTCGATCACCACAGGGGCATAGGCCTCGTCGCGATTCACGCCAGCGCCCGCCGGCTCAATCCCCGTCTCACGCAGCGCGTCGAGGGTGTCGAGCAGCGCCTCGCCGCCAAAGGCCGGTACGTGCTCGTTGGCGACGGACATCAGGTCGAACCCCACCTCGGCCAGGGCCTGGGCCACCATTGGATCGGCGCGATAGACCGTGAGGCCCGCCATCAGCTCGCCGCGCTCAGAGATGGGCGATGCTAGGTTGCCCAGAGCAATGTCGGCATCCGCGAGCAAGGCTGCCAGATCGGGGTCGCCAAAGGAATAGAGCAGGCCCTTTTCGGCCATCTGCTCGCCACAGTAGCCCCCCAGCATCACGTCGCCCACAGCCACCAGCCGCACCGTGGGGCTCGTCTCGTACGCCAGCTCGCGCTGCAGGTCGCCCAGAGCGACGTCGGGCATCAGCATGGCCGAGCTCTCGAGCAACCAGATGCGGTGGCAAAAGGGAT
>CAZUZB010000025.1:18100-22372 GCA_964624695.1 uncultured Anaerolineales bacterium
AGGGGGTCGATGGTCCAGAACACCACGCCGTCCGCCAGCCGCTGGGTGAGCAGATCCTCGGGCGTGGCCCCCGGCGCATAGGGCAGCACGATCACATCCTCGTGGGCGCGATCCAGGGCCTCCAGAGAGCGGAGGAAGGCGTCATACAGAGCCTGCTCCACGGCCAGCCGAAACGTGCGCAGCGGCACCGTAGGGCTGGGGAAGACGGTCGCCTGCGAGGTCGCTTCGGCCGGGGCCGTCTCGGTCTCGGCCACGGGGGCGGGGGCGAGCGTCTCGCTGGGCCGCGGAACCAGGGTGATGGCCCCGGGTGCGGCGGGCGCCTCCACCAGTGCGACCAACGCCAGGCGCACGCTGATGGCCACCATGATGAGCACGACCACAGCAGCCGCCGCCTGGCGCCCACGACCATGGCGCGGCCCTCGCTGGCGCGCTGCGCGACCCTGCCGAGATGGCTGAGGCTCGTCGTCCCAATAGACCGGCATGCGGCTCCCCCCCGGTGAGGGTATCAGGCGGAGGCTGGCCTGTCAACGCAGATCGCACGAAAGATTCACGCACATCCATTGACATGAGCGGAGGCCCATAGTAGCATAAGGGTACACAGCGTACCTTAACAAGGCTCGTGAACACCCGCGCGGGAGCTCTTGGCCTGGTCGCTGTGTCGATGGGCGCTAGGCTCACCCGGCAGGAAAAGGAGTTTGCGAGATGGATATCATCATCAGTGGGCGCAACCTTCAGATCACCGACCAGCTCCGTGAGCTTGTGGAAACCAAGGTTTCCAAGCTCGATCGCTATCTTCCCAACATCAGCGAGGCACGCGTCGATCTAGCCTCCCGTAGCACCAAGAGCGCGGAGGATCGTCAGGTAGTGCAGCTCACGTTGCGGGCCAACGGCGCTTTGCTCAGAGCCGAAGACAAGTCGTCGGACCTAAGATCATCGCTTGATGCCGTCATGGACAAGATGTCGCGGCAGATCGAGCGCTACAAGGGCAAGCATTGGCGTTCCAAGAGCCGCTCCGAGACCCCAGAGCCCGTCCTTACCGAGTCTCAGGGCGATGCGCGAGAGCAGATCGTCCGCATCAAGCGATTCGAGACCATGCCGATGTATGTGGATGAGGCCATCGACCAGATGGAGCTTCTCGGCCACGACTTTTACCTCTTTTACAATGCCGAGACGGACAATTTTGCCGTCACCTATCGCCGCCATGATGGCGGGTATGGATTGCTGTTACCAGAGCTGGGCTGAGAACCGGAGAGCGGGGCTGCCGATGGCAGCCCCGCTCTTGAATTGGCAAGGAGATACATGACCTACCGCCCGCTCATCCTGTTCGTGTGTACTGGCAACACATGCCGCTCGGCCATGGCCGAGCGGCTGTTCTTGCGCTTGTTGCAGGCCCATGGCGATGAGGAGCGCTTCCGGACGGCCTCGGCCGGCGTCTGGGCACACGCGGGGCGTCCCGCCGCCGCAGAAGCCGTCGCCTTGCTAGCATCCCAAGGCCTGGATCTGTCTCAGCACCGTTCGCGACCGCTGACACAACAGCTCGTGGATGAGGCCGACGTGCTCCTGGTAATGGAACGCGCCCACCTGCAGGATCTGGCGCTGCGCTTTTCGCGTACCAGTGGCAAAGCCTACCTGCTGAGCAGCGTAACGGGCGAGCGCAAAGATCTGACCGATCCGATCTCACTGGGCGAGGAGGCGTACGCCGCCTGTTACGAGACCCTGCTAGCGTACCTCACCGAGGGGTACCAGCATATCGTGGCGATGGCGGAGGGAGCCTCCGCACCCGCAAAACCCCGCAAGAGGTGGCCCTGGCAACGACGTTAGCGATTGCGTCGCCCAAGCCGGCCCAGCTCCACCGTCACCCTAAACCCATAATAGTAGGCGACCAGCAAGCAGAGCAATAGCCCCTGAAAGCCATCCTTGTAGCCTTGCAACGCCAGATAGCGCCTGCGGAACTCGCGCAGAGGTTGTGTCACATAGGTCCACGGCTTGGGGCGAACGCCTTGCTCGTACAGGATCTCTGCCTCGTAGCCCACGTACTGCCGTTGCTTGCGCACGAAATCGCCGATGGTGGCATAGTTATAGTGGATGAGAGGCTCCCCCAGATGCCCCTCGGGGCCATCTAGCAGAACCACCTCGTGCACAGGCCGCGCGGGATCATACCGGGCGTCGGCCACCCGCAAGAGTCGTAGCTGATAGTCGGGAGACCAGCCGCCGTGGCGGATCTCGTGCCCCCACATATGGTTGCGCCGGGGCACCCACCAGCCCGCACACCGGTCCTCTGCTACTCTTTGCCGAATCTCACGCGCCAGCGGAGGCGTCACCCGCTCGTCGCTATCGAGAAAGAAGACCCATGCGGTCCGCGTCACCGATAGCGCATAGTTGCGCTGCCCAGCGAAATTGTCAAAGGCCCGCTCCTCCACCCGCGCGCCCAAGCCGCGCGCGATCTCGCCCGTGGCATCAGAGCTGCGATCGTCCAGCACCACCAAGAGCTCGTCGGCCCAATCGGCGCTCTGCAGGCAGTCGGCGATCTGATCGGCATTGTCGCGGGCCAGAACGGCCACCGTGATGGTGGGCGCGCTCACATCGCCATCACCGCCCGATAGGCGCTGATGCGGCGCTCGGCCTCCTCGGCCGTAACCTCACCGGCCGCGACCTGCGCCCGCAGACGTTCCATCTCGGATCGCAGGCCCGCTCGCACGATCCACCGCACTGCCCTCTGATAGGCGCGACTGTAGTGTTTGGTAAAGAGACGAAAACGGCTCTCCCACAAGGCCTGGAACATGCGCGCGCGGAACTGGCCCGTGCTCTGCCCTCCCAGATGCACGATCTCGGCCCGCGGCACGCAATAGATGCGCCAGTTCGCGGCCTTGGCACGCATACACCAATCGATCTCTTCGCAATAGATGAAATAGCCCTCATCCAAGAGGCCCACCTGATCCAAGGCCTCCCTGCGGATGATCATGGCGGCTCCCAGCGGATGGTCGATCTCGAATGGCTCCCCAGCCTCGTAGAGGCGCCTGGGGTAGCGGCCGTTCAGTCGCGAGTTCAGCAAGCGATGGTTGATCACCCAAAAGTCCAGGATCGCCATCATGAGCGAGGGAAAGCGAAAGGCGCTGTGCTGAAAGCTCCCGTCGCCGTAGAACAGACGCGCACCCGCGGCGCCGGCCAAGGGCGTGGCATCCATAAAGTCGACCAGGGCGGTCAGCGCCCCTGGGCGCACGATGGTATCGGGATTGAGCAGCAACAGGTGCCGAGGTGGCGCCGCGCTGGTCAGCGCAGCCTGGAGCCCCAAGTTGGTGGCGGCGGCAAAGCCCAGGTTGGTGTCTTGCGCTAGCAGAGTGGCCTGGGGGAAACGATCCGCCACCATGCTGGCGCTGCCGTCGGGCGAGGCGTTGTCCACCACCCACACGTGGGCATCCAGCTTGGCGTCTTGGAGATCCGCATACACAGACGCGAGACAGTTCGCGGTGAGCTCGCGCGTGTTATAGCTCACAACCACGATGGCTAGGTCCATAGCGCCGCCTAGAAGCCGATCGAGATGGGCGTCGCCTCGATGCGATCCTGCACGATCCAAACCGATTCGTGGATCAGCCCGATCCAGAAATAGGGCTCAACCGTGACGGTCTTTTCGGTGATGCGCAGGTGGCCCACCACCGTCACCGTCTGGCCAGGCATCAGATATGTCTGGGGGCCGATGGGCGTGTCGAGCACGGTGAGCTCATCGTCATGGCCCAGTTGCCAGCGGAAGGGATAGGTTCGCCCCGCGCTGTTGCCCTCGTAATCCAGGCCGACGCGAAAGATACCCGGCTCTTCGTACTCGCCCAGGGTGTTGAAATTGTCCAGGCTGGTGTACTCGGTTCCCGGCTCCGGCCCTTTGGTGCGCACGGGCACCGTGCCAATGTTCCGGACCGTACAGGTAAAGGTGAGCGTCTCGCCAAGCTGCACGATCAGCGGCGAAAAGACGGCTGCCGCGTTGACGATCTCCACGCGTGGCACGCCGCCGCCCTCGATGGTCAACTGGCCCTCGGCGCGATCCTTGTTCCCGACATAGTCCTCGGCTTCGACCACCACGGTGTAGGCGCCATCTGGCGGAGGGGTCGCGCCGAGATCGATCCCTGCGTCATAGTCATGCTCATGCGCGCCAGCGCTGCCGGCCTCGCGGATGGCGTCCTCGGCCACGGGGTACTTGGCTCCGTCCGCCCCGAGGACGTACACCTCCACCCTGGCCGCCTCTTTGCTGAGGTTGTAGCTGATGGTGACGCGGTCGGCGAT
>CAZUZB010000025.1:22472-27579 GCA_964624695.1 uncultured Anaerolineales bacterium
CCCTGGGCATCGGTCAGGTAGAT
This sequence comes from uncultured Anaerolineales bacterium, assembly GCA_964624695.1. Classification (GTDB taxonomy): domain Bacteria; phylum Chloroflexota; class Anaerolineae; order UBA1429; family UBA1429; genus DAIRUQ01. The sequence continues at coordinate 22,496 of CAZUZB010000025.1, forward strand.
GGATACGATCGCCTGATCCGACAGCGTGTACTTTATCTCTGCGACGTCGTCCACGCCGTCGGCATTGGGCGAGATCGTGTCAGGCCGCACGTCCACCGAACGGATCAGCGGACGCGAGCCACACCCAGCCAGAGCGGCGCCAACCAGCGCGAGCAACAGGATTGCGGCCGCCCATCGTCTCTTCACGGGACCATCTGCCTCCGCATACTACCACTGTTTTGCCAGGCACTTGACGAGTCTAGCCGAGCCACCAGAGGGCGTCAAATGCCTTACACGCGCGATTGTGGGGCGCGGCGTGCTTTGTGTACAATCGCGCACAGACTCACACGATGGGAGCCAACGTCCATGCTGACCTACACCGAGGCCTTGCGCGTGTTGCTGAACCGCTATGACGTCGAACGTCAGGAGCAGCCTCCTTATGCAGAGCGCGTCTGGCGCCTCGATCGCGTGCGAGAGCTCTTGAGCGCCCTCGGCGACCCCCACACACAGTACCCATCGGTTCATGTGGCCGGAACCAAGGGCAAGGGGTCGACCACAGCGATGATCGCGTCGATCCTGCGCGCCAGCGGGTACCGGACGGGCATGTACACGTCACCGCACCTGCACTCGTTTCGTGAGCGCATCCAGATAGACGGGGCCCCCATCCCCGAACTCGACCTGCAGCGATGGGCTACAAGCCTGCAACCGATGCTGGCCGAGCGCCGCGGGGTGACCGTTTTCGAGGCTATCACCGCACTGGCCATGGCCTACATGGCAGAGCAGCAGGTGGACGTAGGCGTCTTTGAGGTCGGATTGGGGGGGCGCCTCGATGCCACCAACGTGCTAACCCCGCGGGTGTCGGTGATCACCTCGGTAAGCATGGACCACATGCAGGTGCTGGGCAATACGCTGGCCCAGATCGCGCGGGAAAAGGCGGGCATCATCAAGCCTGGCGTGCCCGTCATCTCGGCGCCGCAACAGCCCGAGGCGCTGGAGGTCATCACCGCGGTGGCACAGGAGCAGCGCGCGCCGATCACGGTCATCGGCTCAGACTGGACCTGGCGACCGACGCGCGGCCAGGCCACCGATGGGCAGTGGCTGGCCATCTCTTCGCCCGAAAGCGCGTCCGCCACGTGGCCAGAGCTCTATATCCCGCTGCTTGGCCAGCATCAGCTCGAGAACGCCACTGTCGCGGTCGCCGCCGCGTGGGAGCTGCAACGGCAGGGGATGTCCATCACCATCGACACGATCGGGCAAGGCCTGGCGACGGTTCGGTGGCCGGGCCGCATGGAAGTGCTGGGCAGATCTCCGTGGGTGGTCGCTGACGGCGCCCACAATGTCTATTCCATGCAGCAGCTCGTACAGAGCCTGAGATCGCACTTTACCTGGGGGCGCGTTCACCTGATCTTTGGCGCCAGCGTCACGCACGAGCCGCAATCGCTGCTGCACGAGCTCTTGCCGCTGGCCGACAGGATCACCATGACCCGCGCCGACCACCCCAAGGCCACCGACCCTCACTGGCTGCAAGAGACGGCGCTGGGCTTGGGACGCTCGGCCGACACCGCACCAACGCCCCTCCAGGCGCTGGAGGGCGCCTTGGCCGAAGCAGCGCCCGAGGATCTCATCCTGGCCACGGGCAGCCTGTTCCTGGTCGCCGATGTGCGCGAGGCTTGGCTCCAGATCAATGGCCTCCCGCTGCCGCCACGCGACCCGGAGGGATCGTACTAGGCCAGTTTGCCTACAGCCGCACCATCCAGGCCGCTCGCACGCTGGGCAGTTTCTCGACACGCGCCAGCATGCTCGAAGGCGGATCATCGTCCAGGCCCAGAACCATCAGGCCGTGGCCCCCTCGCTCTTGGCGCCCTACCTGGACAAAAGAGATAGAGAGATCCATCTCCCCCAACAGCGTGCCCATCTGGCCGATCACCCCTGGCTGCTCGATATGCTCGGTGAGCAGCAGCCGTCCTTCTGCGGCAAAGTCGAACCAGAAGCTACCGACCTGCACCACCCTCGGCTGACCCCGCAGCATCGATCCACTCACCTGCCAGGTGCAGTCCCTCGCATGCACCACCAGGGTCACCAGGCCAGGGAAGCCGTGGGTGTCATCGGTCTGCGTGGTAGAGAGCTTGAGGCCGCGCTCGTCAGCCAAGTAGTGGGCATTCACCGTGTTCACGGGCACCTCGGCCACGTCCGCCAGCAATCCTGCCAAGGCCGCCGCCATCACGCTCTCCGACGGCAGACTGGTTGGCTCGCCGGCGCAGATCACCTCGACACGGGTGAGTCCATCCATGATGGACTGCCCACAAAGCCGCCCGAGCCGTTGGGCCAGATCCAAATAGCCGGCCAGGTGCCTGGCCGCGCCCAGATCCACAACGGCAATGTTCACAGGATGGCGCGCCGAACGGCCCTCGAGCACGTCGATCACCTGCTCAGCCACCGTGAGGGCCGCCAGGCTCTGGGCCTCCTCCGTCGAAGCCCCCAAGTGCGGCGAAAGCAGCAGATTGGGACACTCGGCCATCTCGCTCGGAATCTCGGGCTCGGAGGAGAGCACATCCAGAGCCGCGCCCGCCAAGCGGCCATCGCGCAATGCAGCAACCAGCGCCTGCTCGTCCACCAAGCCACCGCGAGCGCAGTTGACCAGGCGCGCGTCGGGCCGCATCAGGGCCAGCTCCCGTTCGCCCAGCATCCCACGGGTACGATCACTCAGCGGTGTGTGCAGCGTCACATAATCGCTAACCGCCAGCAGATCTTCCAACGAGATCATCTCCACGCAGAGCGCATCAGCCCGTGACTTGGACACGAACGGGTCGAACGCCAAGAGGCGCATCTCAAAGCTACGCGCACGCTGGGCCACCGCGGAGCCGATCCGCCCCAGCCCGACAATACCCAACGTCTTGCGGCATAGCTCGGTCCCTACCAGGCCACTCTTTTCCCAGCGCTGTTGGTGCATCGACATGTTGGCACGGCAGATGTTTCGCGCCATGGCCAGCATGAGGCCCATGGTGTGTTCCGCCACCGCCACAGTCGTCGCAGTCGGGGCGTTGACGACCACGATGCCATGCCGCGTGGCGGCATCGAGGTCGACATTATCCACCCCCGTGCCTGGTCGCCCGATCACCCGCAGGCAGGTGGCGCGGGCCAGCAGCGACGCTGTCACCTTGGTGCGGCTGCGAACCACCAGCGCCTCATAGCTGCCAAGCATCTCGGCCAGCGTGTCGGGCTCGGGGTTCAGAACGACATCCACCTCACAGGCCTGCTGGAGGAGGTCGAGCCCCTCCTGTGCCATCTTTTCCGTCACCAACACGCGTGGCCTCATAGCTAGCTCCTATGGGAAGCCGAAAGGGGCGCATGCTAGGCAGCGCCCCTCCGGCAGCGATTCACGCACGATCACTCGACGTTGGGCAGGGTCTTTTGCGCCTCGCGGACCTTTTCCTCAGGGTAGGCATAGTCTACCAGCTCACCGGCCAAAAAGCTATCATAGGCGCCCAGATCCAAAAAGCCATGTCCGCTAAAGTTGAACAGGATGACCCGCTCCTCGCCCTTTTCCTTGGCGTCGAGCGCCTCGTCGATGGCCGCGCGGATGGCGTGCGATGTCTCGGGCGCTGGGATGATGCCCTCATGCTGCACGAACAGGCGGGCCGCCTCGAACACGGGGATCTGCGGATAGGCCACCGCCTCGATCTGGCCCTCGCGATGCAGTTTGGAAAGCAGCGGCGAGACGCCGTGGTAGCGCAGGCCACCAGCATGAATGCCAGCCGGCACGAAATTGTGGCCCAACGTATCCATCTTGACCACCGGCGCCCACTTGGCCGTGTCGCCATAGTCATAGGCATAGATGCCCTTGGTCATGCTGGGGCAGGCCATGGGCTCCACACCTAGCAGGCGCGTCTTGGTCCCATCCAGCACGTTCTGACGGAAGAACGGCAGGGCGATGCCGCCAAAGTTCGATCCGCCGCCCACGCAGCCGATCACCACATCCACCGACGTCTCGCCAGCCAGATCCAACTGCTTGATGGCTTCCTCGCCGATGACCGTCTGGTGCATCAGCACGTGGTTCAGGACGCTACCAAGCGAGTACTTGGTCTCAGGATCCTTGATGGCGACCTCACAGGCCTCGCTGATAGCCATGCCCAGGGTGCCAGGGCAATCAGGATCCTGCGCCAGGATCGCCCGCCCGGCCTCGGTCTCTTCGCTGGGGCTAGCCACCACGTCAGCCCCAAAGAGGTGCATGACCGATCGGCGATAGGGCTTCTGTTGGTAGCTGACCTTGACCATATAAACCTTGCAGCCGATACCGAGGAACTGGCAGGCCATGGCGAGGGCGCCGCCCCACTGGCCAGCCCCCGTCTCGGTAGAGAGCTTTTTGATGCCCGCTGCCTTGTTATAGAACGCCTGCGCCACCGCCGTGTTCGGCTTGTGGCTGCCGCACGGGCTTTCCCCCTCGTACTTGAAATAGATGCGAGCCGGCGTACCCAGCGCCTTTTCCAGGCGTGCCGCCCGGATCAGCGGCGTCGGCCTCCAGAGGCGGAGCACGTCTTGGACCTCTTGGGGGATGTCGATGTAGCGCTCCTGGCTGACCTCCTGGAGGATCAGTTCCATGGGAAAGATCGGCTCGAGATCCGCAGGGCCCACCGGCTGCAACGTCTGCGGGTGCAGCGTGGGTGGCAGAGGCGTGGCCAGGTCAGCCTGAGCGTTGTACCACTGCGTGGGCAGATCCGACTGACTCAACAAGAAGCGCGTTTCGGTAGTCATGGTAGCCTCCTAGTGAAACCATCCGATGCGACGCACACGACGACGGCCAACCGGCCAGATCACATCCGCACTTGCCTCCTTGTAAGCAAAAAGCGCTCCCATCCCCCAAGGGACGAGAGCGCATACTCCCGCGGTACCACCCCAATTAGGCCAGGTAGCAGAAAACCCTGCGTGATTGCAGGGTTCGCCAGCCAGCCTCACTCTTGCAGGTACGAGAGGCATCGCTCATGGATGCGCCCTGATACCCTCGGCCATGATAACGGTGGCGTCTCCGTCACGACCTACTGGCAACGCGTTTGGTCGTGCAGCTCCCGGACCCATTCGCCGCCTGCGCTGATGCCGAGCTCTCACCT
>CAZUZB010000026.1:0-6308 GCA_964624695.1 uncultured Anaerolineales bacterium
CCGACCAACACGCTGACCGCTACCCTGACCCGAACGCCGACCGTGACGCTCACACCGAGCAACACACCGACGTATACCCGGACGCCCACGCTGACGCCGACGCCAACCCACACCTGGACGCCTTCGCCCAGCCCGACGTCCACATACACCCCTACACCTACGCCCAGCCATACGCCTACCGCGACGTCGACGACGGACCCATACCCGCCGCAGGATCCATCGGCCACGCCGCAGACGCCCACGTATCCGTGACGGGCGGCACTGAGAAACAGGGCAACCAGGCTGCCTCGCCGTCCACGATTCGCTCGGCGAGGCAGCCTCATCCAAACGCTACAGCATGATCCACCTATCTGATCTGATCGATGCGACGAGCGGCGAGGTACAGGCCTCGCCGCATACCACCTTCCACAGCTTTGGCTATGACTCGCGTTCGATCCAGCCAGGCCAGCTCTTTTGCGCCGTGGTCACCGAGACGGGCGATGGCCACGACCATATCGAGAAGGCCATCGAGGGCGGTGCCAGCGGCATCCTCTGCCAGCGCCTGCCCGACGACCCGCACCCCAATGTCACCTGGATTCGCGTGCCCAATACGCAACAGGCGCTGCTGGACTATGCCCGGCATATCCTCCGCGTGCGCCCATTGCGCGTCATCGGGGTCGGCGGAAGCGTAGGCAAGACTACCACCAAAGAGATCCTGGCCGATCTGCTGGCCGATGCCTGGCCCACCTTTCGCAATCCTGGGAGCTACAATGGGCGCTTTGGCCTGCCCATCGCGCTGGGACACCTGAACCCCGAGCATCAGGTAGCCGTGCTCGAGATGGCCGCCGATAGCCCCAACGAGATCGCCGAGATGGCGGCCATCATCGAGCCGAGCGTGGCCATCATCACGCGCGTAGGCTCCAGCCATCTGCGCTTTTTCGGGTCGCTGCAGCGCATAGCCGCCGAGCAGGCCTCGCTGGTTCGGGCCCTTCCGCCCGATGGCCTGGCGCTGCTCAATGCAGACGATCCGCTGGTGGCCGGCATGGCCGCCGAGACCCGCGCCCGCATCGTAACCTTTGGCCTGCGCCCGAACGCCGACTATGTCGGCGAGGCCATCGCGACCTCGCTGCAAGGAACCGACCTCACCGTGCGCCACGGCGATGAGCAAACGAGACTGCGGGTCGGCCTCGTGGGGGGACACCACGCCTATGCGGTGCTGGCTGCCGTGGCCTGCGCCCGCGAGATGGGGCTCGGTTGGCCCGCGATCCGCGACGCGCTGGCCAAGATCGAGCCGATCCCGGGCCGCATGTGCCCGCTGGAGGGCCTCTCGGGCAGCCTGGTGCTGGACGATAGCTTTTCCGCCACGCCCGAGTCCATGTCGGCCGCGCTGGTGGCGCTTGGCAGCCTGCCAGCCGCCCGTCGCGTCGCCGTCCTGGGCGACATGAGCGACCTGGGCCAAGAAGCCGAGCCACTACACCGAATGCTGGGCGCCGCCGCTGCCCAAGCTGCCGATCTGCTGGTGACCAAAGGCGAGCTGGCAGCCCTGATCGCCCAAGCCGCTCTGGAAGCGGGCCTCCCTCCGCAGCGAGTCCACGTCACCTACAGCGCCGAGGACGCCCTTCGGCTGCTGCGCGAGCTGCTCCAGCCGGGCGACCTGATTCTCATCAAGGGCGGCACCCCTGCGCGCATGGAAGGGATCACCCGGGCCTTGCTCGCCGATCCCGCCCGCGATGGTGGCCGCGTGCCCCGTCAGGATGCCGGCTGGCGCGAGGCGCGTCTGCAGCGCCCGGGCCGCCCCACGTGGGTCGAGATCGACCTGGACGCCATCGCCAACAACGTCCGCCTCCTGCGCGACGTCGTCGGCCCCGCTGTACAGATCATGGCGGTGCTCAAGGCCGATGGATATGGGCATGGCGCCGTCAAGATAGCGCGCACCGCCCTCAACAACGGCGTCCAGTGGCTGGGCGTGGCTTGCGTGGGCGAGGCGCTGCTGCTACGCGAGGCGGGGATCGATGCGCCCATCCTGATCCTTGGCTATAGCCCCGCGTGGCAATCGCGCGACATTGTGCTGCACAACCTACGCGCCACGGTGTTCGGCCTCGAAACGGCCGAGGCTCTCGACCGCGCCGCGCGAGACCTGGGCCGCATCGCTCATGTCCACGTCAAAGTGGATACCGGCATGGGGCGTCTGGGGCTATTCCCCGAGGACGTGACGCCGTTGCTCCAACGCCTGGCGGGCATGGAACATCTCCAGGTCGAGGGCATCTTTACGCACCTCTCCGACGCCGATGCCGCCGACCTGGCCTACACCCAGTGGCAGCTCGACCGTTTCGACGCCATGCTCCAGGAGCTAGAGGCGCAAGGGTTGCGGCCCGAGCTGGCTCACGCAGCCAACAGCGCTGCCACGCTGCGGCTGCCCCGCAGCCACTATGAGCTGGTCCGCGTAGGCATCGCTCTGTACGGACTCGACCCATCGCCCGAGGCGCCCTGCCCAGAAGGCTTTCGCCCCGCCTTTTCCTTCAAGTGCGAGGTGGCCCAGGTCAAGACGCTGCCGGCCGGGCACTTTTTGAGCTACGGGCGCGCCTATCGCGCCGACCGCCCCACCACCATCGCGGTCATCCCCGTTGGCTATGCCGACGGCTTCCGCCGAGCGCCCCACACCTGGCGCGAGGTGCTCGTTCGCGGCCAGCGCGCCCCCATCATCGGCCGCGTCTGCATGGATCAGACCATGATCGACGTCAGCCATATCCCTGGCGTGCGGCAAGGAGATCAGGTGGTGCTGATCGGCCAGCAGGGCCACGAGAGCATCACCGTAGACGACGTGGCTCAGCAGTTGGGAACCATCAACTATGAGGTGGTTTCCGAGATCCTGGCTCGGGTTCCGCGGGTGGTCTAGTTTCGTCGTTCTCGACGGGGTTCGAGCGTGGCTCACGCTTGGCCAGCGAGGCGCGCTGGATCACGTCATAGCCGAAACGGTCGCGAATCTTGTCCAGCGTGCGATCCAGGCGAGCGCGCCGCTGGTCCAGGTCGTCAAAGAGATCCAGTTGATACCCGGCGCCATCCAGCAGTCCGCTGACGCCGACCCCCAGCAAACGCAACGGACGTCCCTTCCAGTGCCGCTTGAACAGAGCCGCGGCGGCCGCGTGCACCTGCTGCCCCTGGTCCGTGGGCTGATCCAGCCGTACCTGCCGTGTCAGCGTGGTGAAATCGGCGTCCCGGAGCTTGATCCGCACCGTTTGTGCCACCTGATTGGCCGTCCGCATGCTGGAGGCCACATGCTCGCTCATGCGCAGCAGTTCCTTGGCTAGAACACACCTATCGGAGACATCCTGCGCAAAGGTCCGCTCCTGGCTGATGCTCTGCCGGCGGTGTCCACTGACCACGGAAGCTGCATCGATGCCCAACGCGGCGCGATACAACCCCCGCCCGTGGTCCCCCAGAACTCGCTGCAAATAGTCCTCGCCCACGGCCACCAGGTCACCGATCGTCTCGACGCCCATCGCCGTCAGGCGCTCGGCGGTCACAGCGCCCACGCCCCACAGCTCGCGCACGGGCAGCGGCGCCAGGAAGGCGGCCTCATCGCCAGGTGGCACCAGGATCAGCCCATCAGGCTTGGCCTGACCGCAAGCGATCTTGGCCACCAGCTTGTTGGCCGCGATGCCCACCGAGGCAGAGAGCCCCACCTCGTCGCGGATCCTACGGCGCACGAGCATGCCGATCTCCAGCGGTTGCCCCCACAGCCTCTCGCAACCCGTCACGTCGAGGAACGCCTCGTCGATGGACAGGGGCTCCACCAGAGGCGTGATCTCTCTCAAGATCTGCATCACCCGTGCCGAGTACTCGCCATACCGACGATGATGGCCGTGGAGCAAGATCGCGTGGGGGCACAGGCGCAGCGCCTGGGCCGTGGGCATGGCCGAACGCACGCCATACTTGCGCGCTGCGTATGACGCCGAGGAGACCACCCCGCGAGAATCGGGGGCGCCCCCGACGATGATCGGCTTGCCCTTGAGCGCGGGGTTCAGCAACTCCTCAACAGACGGAAAGAAGGCGTCCAGATCCAGATGCAAGATCCATCGTTGGACGCTCATCGAATGCTCCCGCGCGACCGGACTGGTCTCATCGAGGGTCGCCCTCAGAGGCAAAAGAGGCGCGTTGCCACCAGGTGCAGCGCGCCTCCGTCCATCCCATAGCTAAGCAGCGGGGCTGCGCTCCACCACCAACTCGACCTGGAATCGCTCAAAGTGGCTTTTCGGCCCTGGCCCGCCGTCGCCATAATCGTAGCCCGTCACCGTGGCCGTCAGAGCCAATGTCTGCGTCTCCAGCATGAGCTCCAAGGCATCGTCGGCCAGCGCCAGGTCCCCCTTGGCGCTCAACCGCGTGTACATCACCTGATCCTCATAGGCATACTCGCTGGCCACCACCGATGACACGGTGCGGATATCGGCCTTGTCAAACAGCCAGACCTCGAACGCATTGACCAACTGATCCCCCTCAAAGTCGAGCACGTCGCGTATGCCCACGCCGCACTCGCCCAAAAAGGTGCCGTCGGCGTCCTCGATGGTGAACGAGCAGTCAAAGTCGTCTGCCCCGCGGATATACTCGGCGTGGAACACGCCCAGCGCGCCTTCGGGGATCTCGGAGGTTGCGGGTGGCTCGGGCTCCTCGGTGGCTTCGGACTCGTCCGCTACCGGCTCTCGCGCGGGCGCGAGCGGCTCGTCAGCCTCATCGCCAGATTCCTCCGGCTCGGCTGGCGTGGCGGTAGGTGCGGCGCTCGTGCTCGCCTCGTCCTCTAGCGACGGCACGTGCACCAGGGCGTCGGCCGTGAGCTCGGTGACATCCAGCGAGCCCTCGTCATCAGCCTCGTCGTCATCTAGGCTGACCTGAGGCACCATCTCCCAACGCACCCCCGATGGCTCGGGCGCACGGTCCTGGGGCTGTGATAGAGGGGCCTCGGGCACCCGCATCTTGGGCGCGGTGGACGCTTTGGTGAGAGCCGACGGCTCTGGTTCCGCCGTTTCCTCGGGCGGCGTTGGCTCGGGCGTGGGCTGGGCCGCCCCTTTGCCTGCCCGCAACAGGAACCAGGCCAGCGCCCCGGCCGCAAAGACGAACGCCACGGCCCCCAGCAGAACCAGGCCGATCCGCGGCCCCTCGCCACTCGTCTGGGCAGGCATGCTGTAATCCGCCAGGGTTGGATCGGGCAAGCCCGCATCGGCCACCAGTGCATCCAGCCGCGCGGCCGTCAACGTGTCGCCCTCGGCTCGACGAGCGACGGCCACCCGCGCCACAAAGTTTGCGACCTGTTCCCAGGTGGTGTCGTCATCGGTGAGCTCGGCCAGGCGGCTGCGCGCCCGATCCACGTCGCCAGTGAGCGCGAATGAATCGGCCACCATGGTGGCATAGTCCATCTGATGGCGCAAGCGCAGGTCCGAGGGATCGGTATCGTACCATCGGAGTGGGAATGCGTACCAGCCGAGCAATAGCCCGATCAGCACGCCGAGAGCCAGCCCTCCGGCCGCCAGGAGCAAAACCTTGCCCTTGTCATGCGATCCTCGCCCTTGATCCATATCGCCCCCTCTCCTCCTCGGCTGCTCAACGCGCCAACCGCCACTTGCCACGCTATGGTTCTCAGCGCTAGTCTCCCACCACAGGCACCTTGGGCGCACCAGTCAACACCTCACACCCATCGGCCCGCACGACAACCACGTCCTCGATCCGCACCCCACCCCACGCCGGATCGTACACGCCCGGCTCAACGGTGATAACGTTCCCTTCCGCCAGAACGTCGCCCGAGCGCTGCGAGGTATAGGGGCCCTCGTGGATAGCCAACCCCACCCCGTGGCCCAGGCCGTGCCCGAACTTGTCACCATAGCCGCCCTGGTCAATCAGGTTGCGGGCGATGGCATCGGCCTCGCGCCCCAGCATCCCCGCCTTGATCGCCTCTTCGGCAGCGGTCTGCGCGCGCAGAACCAGATTCCACACATCGAGGTAGGTGTCTGTAGCCTCGCCCACGCAAAAGGAACGCGTGAGATCGGAGCAGAAGCCTGCGCACACGGCGCCCATATCGATGACCACTGGATCTCCCCGCTCGATGACGCGATCGCTGACCACCGCATGCGGCCGGGCGCCATTCACGCCGCTGCCCACAATGGTGTCAAAAGACAGCCTCTCGGCGCCATGGGTCCGCATGTAGACTTCCAGCTCCCACGCCACCTCGCGCTCGGTGACGCCAGGGCGGATCCAGTTCATAATATGCACCATGGCCTCATCGGCAAGCGCCACCGCCGCGCGGACGCCAGCCACCTCCGCCTCGCTCTTGACGCGACGCA
>CAZUZB010000026.1:6408-11111 GCA_964624695.1 uncultured Anaerolineales bacterium
CTCGACGGGGGCCAGACCCAGCCGGTGGCCCAAGCGAGCCACCACCGTCGCTATCACCGCATCCATGGGGGGGGCGCTGCCCAGCTCGGCCGCCATGCTGGTGACGAAGCCATCGCGAATGCCACACGGAACGATCATGCGCCAATGATCCATGATCGGGTCCACGTTGAGCGCAAAGCCATGGTAGGTCACCCGCTTGCTGACCCGCACCCCCATGGCGCAGATCTTGTTCCCGCCGACCCACACGCCCACCTGGCCCTGCCGCCGCCCGCCTGCAATGCCCCAGTCGGCCATGGCAGCGATGACGGCGTCCTCCAGCGCATGCATATAGTCGCTGGGGCCCAGCCCGAGCGCGGCCAGGTCCACGATCGGATAGCCCACCAGTTGGCCGGGGCCGTGATAGGTGACATCTCCGCCCCGCTCGATGGGCACCACCGCGATGCCCGCTCGCTCCAAGGTGGCCGCATCAGCGAGAATGTGCGTCGCGTCCGCCCGCCGACCCAACGTGATGACCGGCTCGTGCTCTAGCAGCAATAAGGTGTCACCGATCTCGCCGCGCTGCCTCGCCGCCACCAGATGATGTTGCAGGGCATGCACCACGCCATAGGGCTGCCGGCCCAAGCGAACCACGGCCAAATGGCGTGACATCTTCAATCCCGCGGCCCCAGCATGGCCCCGATAAAGCCACGCTGCCCCCGACAAAAGTCCTCCGCCGGCATGGCCCGCTTCCCGGCCAACTGGACCTCCTCCAGCACCAGCAGCCCCTCCCCTGTGACCACCCCGACGCCCTCGGGGGATTCGACCACCCGCCCGGGCGACTCCTCGCCCGCCCAGGATGACGGATGTGCAGCCAGCACTTTGAAGCGGGTGCCGTCGTACCAGGTGCAAGTGCCGGGCCAGGGTGTATACGCCCGCACCTGCCGATCGATGGCCGCCGCGGGGAGGCCCCAATCGAGCTCACCCTGGCAGCTATCGATGGGCGGCGCCAACGTCACCCCCTCCTCGCCCTGGGGTCGCGGCGTGATCTCGCCCGCCACCCAGCGGGGAAGCGTCTCCAGGCAGAGCTCGGCCCCCAGTCGAGCCAGCTTGTCCGTCAGCGTGACCGCGGTCTCGCGCGGGGCGATGGGTGTGGCGCGCTGGGCGATGATGGGGCCGGTATCCAGCCCCACATCCGTCAACATCAGCGTGATGCCAGTCTCGGCGTCGCCGTGCAAGATGGCCGCCTCCACGGGCGCCGCCCCCCGCCACCTCGGCAGCAGCGAGGCATGCACGCCCACCACCCCGTGCGGCGGCATCCGCAGCACCCTCTCGGGCAAGATCTGCCCATACGCCGCCAAGACGAACACATCGGCGCCGGCCGCTTCCATGGCCAGCAGGACGTCTTCATCACGGCGCAACCGCTCCGGCTGTAGCACCAGGATGCCATGCTCCGCGGCCACCAGCTTGACCGGCGGCGCCACACAACGACAACGCCCTCGCCCCACCCAGCAGTCCGGCTGGGTGACCGCCGCCACGATCTCGTGTTCGCCTGCCAGGGCGCGCAGCACCGTGGCGCCATAGTCGGGCGTGCCCATAAAGAGGATCTTTACCATGAACTTACGTCCAACAGGTTCTAGCACTAGCATTGATTCTAGCATATCGAGTATGATAGGGCAACGGTGTGGAGGCGCTCGCGCCGCAACCCTGCGACGCCATCCACGTAGTGGTACGCGGAAGGTCCGTTGCAGCAAAAGGAGAAGGTGACGATGACAGATCAGACGCAGAACCCGTTCGACTTGGGTGCGGGCGCTTCGCCCTCCGAACCCACCAGCGACGACAAGTTGTGGAGTGGGCTATCCTACTTTTCGCAATGCGTCATCCCGGTGGTGTTGCCGCTGGTTTTGCTCTTTATGGAGCAGACCAAGAGCAAAGCGTTTGTGCGGCACCACGCGATCACAACGCTGGGGCTGGCGGCGGCCGCGGTGGTCTACGAGATCCTGGCGTTCATCCTGAACATGATCCTCGTCGCCATCCTGCCGTTCCTGGCCTGCATCACCTGGCTGCTCTTTGTGGTGCCGGTCGTGCCGTTTGTGATTTACGGCATCAAGGCCCTCAAGGGCGAGACCGTCGAAGTGCCCTACCTGAGCGAGTTCATGCGCAAGCAGGGCTGGCTCTAGCTTGGCAGCGCCCGAGGGGAGCTGACGCTCCCCTCGGGATTCTCTCGCCCCTAGAGCCCTCCTAGCTTTGACCAACAGCTTGGTCGAAGCGGTGGCACACGCTATAATCCTCTGCATTCCCGACACTGGAGGATCTGCTGTGCCGCCATTCGCGCAACAATGGACCCATCTTCCCTCCGCCCCTGCCGAGTTCGCGCAGAGCTTTCCAGACATCGACCCGGTGCTGTTGCGCGTCCTCTACGGACGCGGCTATCGCGATGCCGCCGCTATCGAAGCGTTCCTGAATCCCCCCACCACGCTGCAGAACCCCTTTGAGATGAAAGGTGTTTCGGCAGCCGTCGAGCGCATCTTGGCGGCCGTCTCGCGGCAAGAGAGCATCGTCGTCTATGGCGATTTCGATGCCGACGGCGTCACCGCCACAGCCTTGCTCACCTCGGCGCTGCAACTCTTGACCGATCGCGTGCGCCCCTATATCCCCGATCGCTTCGATGAGGGCTACGGCCTGAACGCCGACTCGCTCCAGCGCATCGCCGAGGATGGGGCCAACCTGGTCATCACCGTGGATTGCGGCATCCGCTCACGCCCCGAGGTGGCCTACGCCCGCGACCTGGGCCTCGACATGATCATCACCGACCATCACTCGGTGCCCGCCACGCTCCCGCAAGACGTCACCATCATCAACCCCAAACAGCCCGGTTGCGGCTATGCCTTCAAGGATTTGGCCGGCGTGGGGGTGGCGTACCGCCTGGCGGAAGCTCTCTTGGCCGCTGCCCGCAAGCTCGGCGTGAGCGATGGCAACCTGGATCCGCGCCCGCTTTTGGATCTGGTCGCCATCGGCACGGTGGCGGACATGGTCCCCCTGGTGGGCGAGAATCGCGTCCTGGCGCGAGCGGGCCTCGAACGGCTTCGCCAGGCCCCCCGCATCGGCGTGCGCGAGCTGGTTCGCGTATCAGATACCCCGCTCGCCTCGGTGGATAGCGTCACCATCGCCTTTCGTCTGGCCCCGCGCATCAACGCCGCCGGCCGCCTGGATACGGCCCAGGCCGCCTTTCGCCTTTTGATGGAAACCGATCCCGCCCAGGCCGCCGCCCTCGCCCAGCAGCTCGATGCCATCAACGATGAGCGCAAGACGCTGCTGGACGCGCAGACGGCGGAGGCTGCGCAGCGGGCCGCCGAGCAGCAAGACCAACCCCTGCTCTTTGTGTCCGGGGCCGACTATCACGAGGGCATCGTCGGCCTGGTCGCCAGCCGTCTGTGCGAAACCTACTACCGCCCCACCCTGGTCATGCGCGCCGATAGCGATACCGTGCGGGGATCGGCCCGTAGCATCCCCGAGTACCACATCACTCACGCGCTCGAATCTTGCGATGACCTGCTGTTGCGCTATGGCGGCCATGCCCAAGCCGCAGGGTTCACCCTCGCCGCCGACCAGTTGGCGCCCTTTGAGGAGCGTTTACGACAGCACGCCGCCGAGCGCCTGGATCTCACGACCCTGGTGCCGCGCCACTGCGCGGACGCCCTCTTGGAGCTGGCCGAGGTGACCGAGGGCACCGTGGAAGCCCTCAACCTGCTCGAGCCGGTGGGCGAGGAGAACCAGCAGGCGACCCTGGCCACGACCGGGCTGCGCATCCGCAGCCTGCGTGCCTGTGGCAGCGAGGGCCAGCACCTTCAGTTGCGGGTCACGGACGGCGCCATCGACCGGCCGGTCATTGCGTTCCGCCTGGGTCACCTAGCGCAGGAGCTCAAGCCCGGCGATACCATCGACCTGATGTACGCCCCCTCCATCAACACCTGGCAAGGGCGCAGCACCCTCCAGCTCCAGGCGCGCGCCATCAGGCCCAGCGCCACAGCCCGCGGCTAACTTGACGGAGCCAGTACATCGCCGTAAGATCGCGACGCTGCAGCGGCCTCAACCGGCCCGAAAGGACCCCGTGCTATGCTGCCTGCCCTGATGCTCGATTGTGAACGTGAGACCGATCGCGTCGCCCGGTTCGTCCAGCGCGAGCTGGCCCGCGCCGGACGTCAGCGCGTCATCCTGGGCCTCTCCGGGGGCATCGATTCGGCGCTGACCTGCCTGCTCTGCGCCCGCGCGCTCGGCGCCGAGGCGGTCGTCGCCATGGCCCTGCCTCACGCTCTCTCCAGCCCCAGCAGCGAACAGGATGCGCGGGTGCTGGCGGATCAGCTCGGCGTCACGCTAACCCGCTACGAGATCACCGGCATGGTCGATGCCGTGGAGCGCGCCTATCCAGGCCTCTCTGACCGCCGACGCGGCAACCTGATGGCTCGCGCGCGCATGATGGTGCTCTATGACCAATCCGAGGCCTACCAGGCGCTGGTGGTGGGATCCAGCAATCGCACCGAGATGCTGCTGGGCTATTTCACCATCCACGCCGATAACGCCGCCGCCTTTCGCCCCCTGGCGCATCTCTACAAATGCCAGGTGCGGCAGTTGGCGCGCCACCTGGGCGCCCCCGAGGTGATCCTCGCCAAGGCCCCCAGCGCCGACTTGTGGGAAGGGCAGACCGACGAGGGCGAGCTGGGGTTCAC
>CAZUZB010000026.1:11211-26074 GCA_964624695.1 uncultured Anaerolineales bacterium
CAAACGCTGGGACGCCGACGAAATCCTGCGGCGCGTCCAGGAGCTGGGTGTCCGCTTCATCGACCTCCAGTTCACCGACATTGTCGGCATGGTCAAGAGCGTGACCGTGACCGCCCGGCAGCTCCCGCGCGTGCTCGCGGAAGGCGTCTGGTTCGACGGCTCGTCCATCGAGGGCTTTGCCCGGATCAGCGAGAGCGACATGTTTCTCGTGCCGGTGCTCGAGACGTTCGCCGTCATCCCCTGGGAGAACGACCAGCACACCACCGCGCGGCTGATCTGCAACGTGCACACGCCCGATGGCGAACCCTTTATGGGCGCGCCACGAGCCGCGCTGATCCGCATGCTGGAAGCGGCCCACGACCTGGGCTTTGACTACCGCATCGGACCCGAGCTCGAGTTCTTTTTGTTCGAGCGTAACGACCGGAACGAGCCCGATGTGCTCCGCAAGCATGACGAGGCCGGCTATTTTGACGCCACCGCCGACCGGGCCGTGCTGGTGCGCCAAGACATGATCACCGCCTTGGAGGCCTTTGGCATCGAGGTAGAAGCCGGCCACCACGAAACGGCCCCCTCGCAACACGAGATCGACTTTCGCTACGGTGATGCGCTCCGCTCGGCCGACCATGCCGTAACCTTCAAGTACGTGCTCAAGGCGGTGGCCCAGCAGCATGGCCTGTACGCCACGTTCATGCCCAAGCCGATCTATGGCATCGCCGGATCGGGTATGCACATCCACCAAAGCCTGTCCCGCATCGGCACCGGAGAGAACGCCTTTTCCGACCCCTCAGCGCCCTATGGCCTCTCCGAGATCGCGCGGCAGTTTATCGCCGGGCAGTTGGTCCATGCCCGCGGCATGTGCGCCGTCTTGGCGCCGCTGGTCAACTCGTACAAGCGACTGGTCTCGGGCTTCGAAGCGCCCGTCTATGTGAGTTGGGCCCGCGTGAACCGCTCGGCTCTGATCCGGGTGCCCCGCGCCCCGACTCCCGCCGCCGTCCGCGCCGAGCTGCGCTGCCCGGATCCAAGCTGCAACCCCTACCTCGCCGCCGCCGTCATGCTGGCGGCGGGCTTGGATGGCATCCGCAACCGGATGCAGGTCCCCGATCCCACCGAAGAGGACCTCTTTGAATCCGAGTGGGCGCGTCGGGGGCTCCCCACGTTGCCAGGCTCGCTGGATGCCGCCATCGACGCGCTGGAACAGGATCCGGTGATCCAAGATGCGTTGGGGCCGCACATCTATGAGCGGTTTGTGGACGCCAAGCGGCAGGAATGGGACGATTTCCGGATGCACGTGACCGAGTGGGAGCGCCGGCGGTATCTGCCCATCTTCTAGGCCACCTCGTCAAGCAGCTATGCTGCCCGAGCATATCAACGGGCGGCGCGATCGCGCCGCCCGTTCCTGCATACACAATCCCGCAGTGCAGCGCCTAGCCATCGCGCGGCAATGCCGCAAAGGGCACCGTCGTCACTAGCTGCAGCCCCGCCACCAGCATCAGGCCAGGCGCCAAGCCCAACCTGGCGCCAAGCCACGCGCCGATGAGCGGCCCCACAAACATGGCCAAGCTGGCCACCATGCTCCAGACGGCCCCGAACAAGGGCTGGCGCTCCTCCGGGCAGGAACCAAGCAACAGGTCGAACAAGCCGAGGTCCACGCCAGGCACAGCGATCCCCCAAAGCACGGCGGCCGGCAGGAGCCACAACGCCGAGGGCGACAGCGACGTCAACAGCACATAGGCGGCCACGCCTACCGCTCCCACAAAGAGCACGCGCCGGTGGCCCCAGCGCCCAGCCAGCTGCCCCCACATCACATACCCCACCACCAGGGCCAACGAGCCGAGCATCCCCCGAAAGCCCAGCAGGCCGTCGGCGGCGTGCAGCTCGTTCACCCAAAAGAGGCTGAAGAGAGGCGCGCCCATCTGCAGCGCGATCCGGTACGGCCCTGTGGCCAGCAGATAGGTCACAAAGGGCCGATGCGCAAAGGCCGGGCGCACATACTCGGCCAGCCGCGACCAGGGGGTCGACTGCGCCTGTAGCTGCGGCACGGTCGTGGGATCCACCTCGACCCCGGAGAAAAAGATCGGATCAAAGATAGACAGCGCAAACGAGAGCAGGAATACCACCTGATAGTTCAGCGGAAAGGCGATCCGCTCCAGCACCTGGCCGAACACAACACTCCCCACCGCGCTGGCCAGGCTCATGATCGCCCAGCGCACGCCGTTCACCCGGGCCCGCCGCCGAGGCGAAAACCCCCGCGCCATCACCGAGGTCCAGGCCGGCAGCGCCACCGAATCCGGGAACGACTTGAGCAGCCAGATCACGATCAGGATGGTGGGCAGCAAGTCGTACCGCTCGCGGGGCACGAAAAACGGGGCCAAGCCACAGAGGAGATAGCTGCCCTTGATCAAGAACGCGCTGCGCACCCGCACCCGCACCTGATCGGTGCTGCGCTCGGCCACCATCGCGCCGGGAATCAGCAGCACCAGGGCCAGCAAGGCTGGCGCGGCGCTGAGCCATCCCAGCGCCGCCGACGAAGCCCCCAACCGCGCCAGGAACACGGGGAGGAACGCCATGATGCCGCCGGTGGCAAAGCCGAACATGCCCGTGTTGAGGTAGAACAGCACCTCGTTACGGTCTTCGCGCGTCTGTGGATGCAGAATGCGGCTGTGTTCCAGCCGCGCCCGCATCACCCGCCACCCATGGACCAGCGAAAAGGACATGGCTCTCCCAGCCCCACGCGTGTGAGCAAACAGCGGCCATTCTACGCGAGGCCGCGCCATATGCAACCTGGCCCCACGAGCGGGCCATCGCGTTGACAAGCCCCCCCTTGGCCCCTAGACTCGCCTGAGTAAGCTACAATCCTAGGAGCGGACCATGCATGTCATCGAGACCGACCTGGCGGGGGTGAGGATCATCGAGCCCGCTATCCACGCCGATAGCCGCGGGTTCTTTATGGAGAGCTATAACGTGCGCGAGTTCTCACGGCATGGCCTGGACGACGTCTTTGTCCAGGATAACCACAGCCTCTCCACCCAAGGCACGTTGCGGGGGCTGCACTATCAGCTTTCGCCCGGGCAAGCCAAGCTGGTCCGCGTGGTCGTCGGCGAGGTCTACGACGTGGCCGTGGACATTCGGCGGGGCTCGCCCAGCTTTGGCCGATGGATCGGCGTCTGGCTATCGGCAGAGAACAAGCGTCAGCTCTATATCCCCACAGGGTTCGCCCACGGCTTTTGCGTCACCAGCGAACGAGCCGAGTTCCTTTACAAGGTCACCGGCTACTATGACCCCGCCTTGGAACGCGGCATCGCCTGGGACGATCCCGACATCGGCATCACCTGGCCCGTGGCCGATCCGCTGCTCTCGCCCCGTGACCGCGAGCATCCCCGTCTGCGCGATGCCGAGAACACCTGGACCTACGCCAGAGAGTGACCCAGCGCCAACCGGCCCGCGCCCTAGAACAGCTCGGCCAGGCGGTCGGGCGCGATCAGCCCCTTTTGCGTGATGATGCCGCTCACCAGATCGCGCGGCGTGACGTCAAAGGCCGGGTTGCGTGCCTGCGCGCCCGCCGGCGCCAGGCGCACCCGCGTCAGCCGCCCCTCGTCATCGCGACCGTGGGCATACAGCACCTCGTCCTGGTCGCGCTCCTCGATGGGGATCCGGTCGCCCGAAGGGCACTCCATATCGATGGTGCTGGTGGGCGCCGCCACGTAAAAGGGGATCCCGTGGGCGCGAGCGCATAGCGCTTTCTCATAGGTGCCGATCTTGTTGGCCACGTCGCCGTTGGCGGCGATGCGGTCAGAGCCCACGATCACCAAGTCCACCTCGCCACGCTGCATCAAGTGCCCCGCCGCATTGTCCGCGATGATCGCATACGGCACCCCCTCCCCTTGCAGCTCCCAGGCCGTCAACGTAGCCCCCTGCGAGCGCGGCCGCGTCTCATCAGCATAGACAAAGACCCGCTTCCCAGCGCGATGGGCCGCATAGACGGGCGCCAGGGCGCTGCCCCAATCCACAAAGGCCAGCCAACCCGCGTTGCAGTGCGTCAGCACGCGAGCCCCGTCGGGGATCAGCGCAGCCCCGTGCTGGCCGATGGCTTTGCACCAGGCAGCATCCTCGTCGGCGATGGCCTGGGCCTCGCGCAAGGCAGCTTGGCGCGCCTCTGCCAGCGTGCTGCCAGCCTGGGCAGCCGCCAATACGCGACGCACGGCGTAGAACAGGTTCTGAGCGGTAGGTCGCGTGGCCTGCAGCGTCTGGGCCCCTTTCTCCAAGTAGGTGCGCCAGTTCCCGTCCGCAGGGGCCTCCAACGCCACCTGGGCCATGCCATAGCCCGCCGTCGCGCCGATGGCGCCCGCTCCGCGCACGACCATGTCACGGATGGCGCGGGCCGTCTCGCGATGATCGATCAAGTCCACGACCTCAAAGCGGTGCGGGATCAGGTGCTGGTTGATCATCCTGACCACCGCTCCCTCGAGCCACACCGTCCGATACTGCCTGCCCTCAACCCTCATCGTTGCTCCTCTTTGGTGCCGTGCATCATTCCTGGGCGCGCGACGCCTCCACAAAGGCGACGATGCCGTTCGCAATGCCCTCGGCCACACGGTCCTGCTCCTGCGTCAGCAACTGGCGGTCGCCCCCCATGAACCCACATTCGATGATGGCGGCCGCGGTCTCTGGCGCCACCCGCCGAAAAGCATGGTAGGCGGTCATGTCCTCGGTCACCGTCTCATCGTGAAATCGCAGCCCCGTCGCCACGGCATAGCTCTGGGCAAGAGCCTCCACCAAGAGATCGTCGCGGCGGGGATCGGGCGAATCCGCCGCTCGCACCACCTTGAACCCCGATAGCAGCACGCACGAGTCGCTATGGATACTCACCAGCGCATCCGCGCGATACCCCTGAAGCCGTTTCGCATACTCGGGCAGCACCTCTACGTCGTAACCCTTCTCGCGCAGCAGGCGCTCCACGCGGCGGGCGATGGCCAGGTTGAGATCGTCCTCTCGCAGGCCGTCGGCGCAGACCGCCCCGCTGTCGTTTTGCCAATGCCCCGCGATCAACCCCACGCTGGGCCCCCGCCGCGAGAGCCCATCCCAGAGCTCGCGAACGGCGGGCACGCGCCAGGCCGCCTGCCCCGCCAAGAACAGCAAAGCCGCCCAAAAGAGCAGGCGGATACCGCGCCCCACCGTGCGTATTGGGCTCTGCTGCACCCCATAGCTGGCCTGATCCCCTGACGAACGACCCCTACGCACACACCCTCCTGCAGATGAACCTTGCGCGCAAGTCTACCCACGCCGGCGCGTCAGGTCAACGATCCCCCAAGGCCTCGCAGCTTGGTGGCGCCCCTGGCCGATGCTATAATGGCGGGCAGCGCGAGTGGAACCCGCCCTGGCAACATGGGAGGCAGTGCATGCGCATCGCAGTGACGGGAAGCAAAGGTCAGCTGGGGCAAGCGTTGCTCGCGCTATGCCCGGCCGAGACGGTGCTGGCCATCGATCTCCCCGAACACGATATCACCTGCTTGGCGCCCACCATTCGGGCCATCGGCACCTTTGCGCCCGACGTGGTCATCCACACCGCCGCCCTCACCGATGTGGACGGCTGCGAGCGCGACCCTGAGCTGGCCTATCGGGTCAACGTCATCGGCACCCGCAACGTTGCCGTGGCCGCTGCCCAAGCGGGCTGCCCCCTGGTCTACATCAGCACCGACTATGTGTTCGACGGCGAGCAAGAGGAACCTTACCGCGAGTATGACGCGCCCAATCCGTTGAGCGTCTATGCCCAGACCAAGGAAGCGGGCGAACGGGTCGTGCGGCACCATCTCCCCGCTCACTATGTCGTGCGCGTCGCCTGGCTCTATGGCGATGGCCCCCGCAACTTTCCGCAAACGGTGCTCCGCCTGGCGCGCGAGCGCGGCGAGATGAGCATGGTCACTGACGAGATCGGCTCGCCCACCTATGCCCGTGACGTGGCTGCGGCCCTGCTCCACCTGGTGGAGCAGCCCGCCTATGGCACCTACCATCTCACCAATCGCGGCGTCTGCTCCCGCTACGAGCTGGCTTGCGCCGTGCTCGAGCTGGCCGGCATCCAGGACGTGACCGTGCATCCCAGCCAAGACTATCGTCGGCTGGCCCGCGTCCCCAAACGCTGCGAGCTCCTCAACAGCCTGGGGGCCCAGTTGGGCATCGAGATGCGCCCCTGGCGCGACGCCCTGGCCGCCTACCTGGAACCGAGGTGAGATGGAACGCCCCAGCTCCGTGAGCCAGCCGCGAGCCTCGGTCATCATCCCCAACTGGAACGGCCTGCGCTACCTGAGGCCCTGCCTGGTCTCGTTGCAGGCCCAGACCTACCCCTCCTTTGAGGTGCTGGTGGTGGATAACGCCTCCAGCGACGGATCGGTCGAGGCGGTCCAGCGCGAGTTCCCCGGCGTTCGCACCCTCGCTCTCGCCCACAATGGAGGCTATAGCGGCGGCTGCAACGCCGGCGTACGCCAGGCGCGCGGTGAGATCGTCGTGTTCTTGAACAATGACATCGAGGCCGAGCCAACCTGGCTGGAGGCGCTGATCGATGCGCTGGATCGCCACCCCGAGGCGGGGTCGGCAGCCTCGCGCATGATGCTCTATGACCAGCCCACCCACATCCACTCGGCGGGTGATCTCTACGGGATCGACGGCATCCCCGAGTCACGGGGCGTGTGGCAGCCCTACGGCGAGCCGTACGACCGCGAGTGCCTGGTGTTCGGCGGCTGCGGGGGCGCCCTGGCCTACCGCAAGAGCGTGCTGGACGAGATCGGCCTGTTCGAGGAAGCGTTCTTTATGTACTGCGAGGATGTCGATCTGAACTGGCGCGCCCAGCTGGCCGGCTACCGGTGCGTCTATACACCCGACGCCGTGGTCCGCCACCACCTCTCGGCCACCGGCGGCGGCAAGCTCGCCAGCTACTATGTGGGGCGGAATACCCTCTGGGTCATCGCGCGCAATTACCCCCCCGAGCTGCGGCGGCGCAACCGCCAGCGTATCCGCAGCGCCCAATGGCGCGTCGCTCGTGAGGCGTTGCGCGCCTGGCGCGGCGAGGCCGCCCGCGCCCGCCTGCGCGGCCAGTTGGCGGGGATCGCATCGGCCCACCGCTGGCGGGGATACTGCCGAAATCTGATGGCGCGCCGACAGGTATCGGACGACTATATCGCGTCGGTGCTGACATGATCCCAGAGAATGCAAGTGCAGGCCAGAGGGGAGCAGGACGGTATGGCTGAATCCTTTCTCTCGGTGGTGGTCCCCTGCTACAATGAGCAGGAAAACCTCCAGCGCGGTGTGCTCCAAGAGATGCAGGCCTACCTGGCTCAACAGCCATGGACGTACGAGGTGATCATCTCTGACGATGGCAGCACCGATGCCAGCCGCGACCTGGTGCGCCAGGCCATAAGCGCCCTGCCCCATTTCCGCCTCCAGGAGAACGCCCACCAGGGCAAGCCCGGCGCCGTGTGGGCCGGCATCCAGAGCGCGCGCGGCGAGATCATCCTGTTCACCGATATGGATCAATCCACGCCTATCGACCAGCTCGACCTCCTGCTGCCCGCCTATGCCGCCGATTACGATGTCGTCATCGGCTCGCGCGGCATGCAGCGCAGCAACTTTGGCTGGTATCGCTGCTTGGGATCGGCCGTCTTCCGGGCGGTGCGACGGCTGCTCATGCTGCGAGGCATCTCGGATACGCAATGCGGCTTCAAGTCGATGCGGCGCCAGGTCGCGCTGGATCTCTTTCCGCGGCTGGATGCCATCCGGCGAACCGAGGCCGTCAGCGGCTGGAAGGTGACCGCCTTTGACGTGGAGCTGCTCTACCTGGCCGAGAGGGCGGGCTATCGCATCGCCGAGGTCACGGTGGCGTGGGAGAACCGAGACATTGCCACCGGCAAGGGCAAGAGCTACCTGCGCGAATCCAAAGAGATGGGCGAGCAGCTCTGCCGTATCAAGTGGAACGAGCTGCGGGGGCGTTACGACTGAGCCTCGCCAACCACACGGTTGACGCGCGCCGCGATGCCTGCTATAGTCTTGAGCAACAATCGATATCTGGTGTAGGTGCGCCCCCGCCCGGATGCGCGGCGCACAATGGGGGAAGACCGGTCCAGTCCGGCGCTGTCCCGCAACGGTAGCGTGCCTTGGGCACGAAGCCCGATAACCCGCCTACACCATGCTAGCTCGCTCCTTCGAGGAAAGAGGGCACAGCAACCCTCCCTGGCTTGAACCACCGGGATGGCACGCGGCCCTGCGGGGTCGCGTTTCGGTTTTCCAGCCCCCACCTCACGGAGCGTGCCAGCGCGCAGCGCTCTGGCCGACGGCCAGAGCCAACCGCCGCCTCGTGATCAAGGGGGCCCCTGCGTATCTGGGCGCTGTCTGCATGGCAAAGACCTTGCCGCGGGCACCCTGGCGCCGACCGCGCGGGTGGGAACCACCTCACGAGCGAGCGAAACAAGGAGGATCGAAAGCTCGTGTTCACACCCCAGCGACCTGCCCGGCCCGTCTCTATCCGGTCCCGCCACAGCGGAGGTCTTTCCATGCGTACGGCCCGATTCCTACTGCTCGTCATGCTCGCGCTCACCCTCGTCTTGGCGGGATGCGGACGCGCCACACCGACAACCGTTCCCGTCGCTCCCACTTCCGAACCCAGCGCTACCCCCGAGCAGGCTGCCCCCGCCGCCCCTACCGACGCGCCGCAGCCGACCGATGCTCCCGAGCCTACCGAGGTGCCACCTCTCGCGGCCAACGTCACCGAGGGGGCTCTCGCGGCCTATGTTGAGGGCATGGACTGCTTCCCAGAAAAGACCACGATCGAGCATGCCGTTGGCTTTACCGTTGCCTACCATGATACCTACAAGGTCGTCACCGTGCCCGAGGCGTGGGTGGGCATCGAGCGGCCCTATACCTATGTGCTCTACCAGAGAGGCACCCCAGCCCCTGAAGGCTTTGCCGATGCCACGCTCATCGCCGTTCCCATCGAGCGCGTGATCAGCATGTCCACCTCGTACCTGGCGCAGTTGGATCTGCTCGGCGTGGTGGATACTCTGGTCGGGGCCGATTCCATCGCCTACGCCAGCACCCCCTCGGTGGTGGCTCGCGCTGAGGCAGGCGAGATCATCGAAGTGGGCTATGGCTCGGACGTCAATGTGGAGCAGGTGATCGACCTGGATCCCTCCATCGTCCTCACCTATGGGCTGGGCAACGAGTGGGACTCGCACCCCAAGCTGCTCGAGGCGGGCGTCACCACGGTCCTTAGCGCCGAGGCCCGCGAGGCCGATCCCCTGGCCCGCGCCGAATGGATAAAGTTCATCGCCTTGTTCTACAACCGCGAGGCCCTGGCCAACGAGCTCTTTGAGGCCATCGGTGAGCGGTACCAGGGGCTGGTGGACCTGGCGGCCGAGGTGGAGGATCGTCCCACCGTGTTCCTGAACGCCCCGTGGGGAGATACCTGGTACATGGCGGGCGGGCAGAGCTATGTCGCCTTCCTACTGAATGCCGCTGGCGCCGACTATCTCTGGTCCGACGACACCTCGCCCGACACGCTCTACCTGGATTTCGAGACCGTCTACGATCAAGCGCTGGAGGCCGACTACTGGTTGCACACCAGCACCTGGTCCACCCTCGACGAGGCCTTGGCGATGGACGAGCGCTTTGCTGACTTTGCCGCCTTCCAGTCTGGTCAGGTCTACAACAACAACCTGCGGACGAACCCCAACGGAGGCAACGACTACTGGGAGAGCGGCGTGATCAACCCAGATCTGCTGCTGGCCGATCTGATCCGCATCTTTCACCCAGAGCTGCTGCCCGACCACGAGTTGGTCTACTACCAGCAGCTAGCGCCGCTGAGCCAGGAATAGACACGACACTCGCGGTGGGATCGAGGCTCGATCCCACCGCGAGGTCTGCCAAGGGAGACCAGATTGGCCGCTATCACAGAGACGCACGTATCGCTAGAGGATCTTCCTCGCAGATCGGCGGCCCTCAGTCGCGTCGCCTTTGGTGCGCTCATCGCCCTCCTCGCGTTGCTGTTCCTCCTCAGCCTGGCGCTAGGCTCGGTACAGATCCCACTGAACCAGGTGATCCGCGTGCTGGCTGGGGGCGAGGCCGCCAGAGATAGTTGGACCAAGATCGTCCTTACCTACCGCCTGCCCAAAGCTCTCACAGCGGTGCTGGCTGGCGCGGCGTTGGCCGTGAGCGGCCTCCAGATGCAGACCTTTTTCCGCAACCCGCTGGCCGATCCCTCCATCCTGGGCATCAACGCTGGCGCCAGCCTGGGCGTGGCGATGGTGGTCCTCTCGGCCGGAACGGTGGCAGCCAACACCCTGCTCGCCAACCTGGATCTCTCAGGGCACCTCAGCTTGGTGGCCGCCGCCACCCTCGGCGCCGCTCTGGTGCTGCTCGTCGTCATGGTGCTCGCCCGCTACGTGAACACCCTCACCCTGCTGATCCTGGGCATGATGCTGGGATTCCTCACCAACGCCCTGGTCAGCGTCCTGCTCTATTTTTCCATCGCGGATCAGATCCGCGCCTATATCTCCTGGACGTTTGGCACCTTTGCGTCGGTCACCTGGCGGCAGATGCCCGTGATGGCGACCGCCAGCCTGGTTGGTCTCGGCCTGGCGTTCCTCCTGATCAAATGGCTCAACGCCCTGTTGCTGGGAGAGGGGTATGCCCAGTCCATGGGAATGCCTGTGCGGCAGGCGCGCCTGTGGGTGGTGGTCAGCGCCGCGCTCCTGGCTGGTACCGTCACGGCATTCTGCGGCCCCATCGGCTTTATGGGAGTGGCCGTCCCGCATCTCTGCCGCGCCCTATGGGGGACCGCCGACCATCGCGTGCTGGTGCCAGCCTCCGCCCTGATGGGGGCGGCCATGGCCCTCGTTGCTGATCTCGTCGCGCAGATGCCGGGGAGCGCCACCGTCTTGCCCCTGAACGCCGTCACCGCCCTCCTCGGCGCGCCCGTGGTCATCTGGGTCATCCTACGCCGAACGCCTCTGCGCGCGGGAGGTGACTGGTGAACGCGATCGCCCTCCTGAACACCCATGGCATGGCCATCGGCTACCGAGAGCCAAGGCATGAGACGCGCGTCCTGGCTTCCGATCTGTCCCTCACGCTCCATGCGGGCGAGCTGGTCTGCCTCATCGGGCCCAACGGCGTCGGCAAGTCCACCCTCATCCGCACCCTCGCAGGCATGCAAACCCCCTTGGCCGGGCAGGTGGAGCTGGCGGGGCGGAACCTGAGCTCGCTGAGCGCCCACGAACGCGCCCAACATCTGGCCGTCGTCCTCACCGAGCGCATCAGCGTGGGGATGCTCACGTCCTACCTCATGGTCTCGCTGGGCCGCCACCCCCACACGGGTTGGACGGGACGTCTCACCGCAGAGGATCACGAGGTGGTGCGCTGGTCTCTTCTGGCCGTCGGCGCCGAGGAGTTGGCGACGCGCCCAGTGACCGAGCTCTCCGATGGCGAGCGCCAGAAGGTGATGATCGCCCGAGCCCTGGCCCAAGAGCCCGTGCTGTTGATCCTGGACGAGCCGACCGCCTTTCTCGATCTGCCCCGACGTATCGAGGTGATGCGCGTGCTGCGCCACCTGGCTCACACCACCGGCCGCGCCATCCTGCTCTCCACCCATGACCTGGACCTCGCCCTCCGCAGCGCCGATCGGCTGTGGCTCATGGCTATGGACGGCTCTCTGATCGACGGGGGTCCCGAGGATCTCGTGCTCAACGGCGGCATAGAAGCCGCCTTTCGGAGCGAGCGCATGGCCTTTGATGCCGAGAGCGGTTCCTTCCGTCTTTCCACCGTGGCCCGAGGCACCGCGGCCGTCACGGGCGATGGGCTGCCAGCGCGTTGGGCGGCCCGCGCCCTGGAACGTGTAGGCTACCGACTGGTAACGTCGGCCCAGCCGGCAGACGTCCAGGTCGCCGTCTCCCATCGTGGTGGCATACCCACCTATCTAGCCAAGCGCGCAGAGGCGTCCCGCGAGTTCTCGCGGCTCCAGGAGATGGTGCGCTGGCTGAACGGCCAGACGCGCGCGCCCTCCGACCTCCAGCCCATGCGTTCGGCGCTACAGCAGGCCGTCGAATCTCGCCACGATCCCCGCGAACCAGCGTCGGCCTAGTCTCCAGTCCCGTCGATCCCACCCAGCAACCGCACCGTAATGCGCCCATCCCTTGTGTTGAGCTTCCTTGACGCTAGCGTCCAGACCACGTAAGATCACGGGAGCATGAGCCCGTGCGGGGCCGCCCACACCGCCCCTTTGGAGAGAGCCTGTAATGTACTGGGAGTTCACACCATACGCATGGCCGTTGCTGGCCTCGGGCGTCGTCGGCATCAGTCTAGCGGTTCTTTCGCTCAAGCGACATCCCACCAAGGGTGCCAGAGCCTTTGCCGCGCTCGAGTTCGCGGTGGCCATCTGGGCCATCAGCTATGCCATGGAGCTCTGCAGCCCCACCCTCCAGCAGAAACTCTTCTGGTGCGGCGTGCAGTATGTCGGTATTGTGAGCGTGCCCGCCTTCTGGTTCTTGTTCACCATGCAGTATAGCGGGCGGCCCATCCGCCCCCGCAGCCTCACCGCCCTGCTGCTGATCCTAATCCCCGTAACCACCCTCGTGCTCGCTTGGACCAACCGTTACCACCAGTTGCTGCGTAGCGACGTGCGGCTTGAGGTGATCGGCAGTCTCACCATCATCGGCAAGACCTACGGGCCGTGGTTCTGGGTGCACGCGATCTTCTCCTACGCCATCCTCGCCATCGGCACCCTGGTGCTCGTGCAGGAGCACTTTCGCTCCGCTCGCCTATACCGTGCCCAGACGGTTGCGCTGATTCTGGGGGCCGTCCTCCCCTGGGCCAGCAACATCCTCTATCTCACCGGGCGCACCCCGGTGCCAGGCATGGACATCACCGCTGCCGCCTTTGCCATCTCGGGCATGGCCATCGCGCT
Source organism: uncultured Anaerolineales bacterium (assembly GCA_964624695.1). Classification (GTDB taxonomy): domain Bacteria; phylum Chloroflexota; class Anaerolineae; order UBA1429; family UBA1429; genus DAIRUQ01. The sequence goes on from CAZUZB010000026.1 coordinate 24,152, forward strand.
GGCACTGTTCCGCTTTGGCCTCCTCGATCTCGTGCCCGCCGCACGGGATGCGGTCATCGCCTCCCTCAGCGATGGCGTGATCGTCCTGGACCACCGTAGCCGCATCGTTGATCTGAACCCCGCCGCGGAGCGCCTCATCAACCTCACCCAGGCCAAGGCGGTCGGCCAGCACGCCAGCGTCATCTTTCCCGAGCAGGCCCGCGAGCTAGCCCACTGCTGGGCCGCCGCCGACGCGCGCGCCGAGGTCAACCTGGGCAGCGGCAACGAGGCCGAACACTATGACCTGCGCGTGTCTCCTCTGGTCGATGGGCGCGGTGCGCTCACAGGGCGCGTGGTGCTCTTGCACGATGTCACCGAGCGCAAGCTGTTCGAGCAGCAGCTCACCTATGTCAGCAGCCACGATTCGCTCACCAACCTCTATAACCGCAGCTACTTTGAAAAAGAGATGGATCGCATGGTCGACCACGACGGCCCCGTGGGCGTGGTGGTGGTGGACGTGAACGGCCTCAAAACCACCAACGACCGCTTTGGCCATCCCGCGGGCGACGCGTTGCTCCGTCGCGTCGCTACCATGCTGCGCGCGGTGTTCCGGACCAACGACATCGTCGCCCGCATCGGCGGCGACGAGTTTGGCGTGCTCTTGCCCGGTGCCGACAAAACCGGCACCACCACCGCGCTTAGCCGTATGCGAAAAGCGCTCTCAGCCCAGCTTCAGTTACCATCGAACGAGCGCATCAGCCTCTCCATGGGCAGCGCCGTAGCTCCGAGGGGCGCGCTGGTCCGCCGCGCTTTTCGCGAGGCCGACGCCAGCATGTACACCGACAAACAGCGCCAACACCTGACCGGCGGCGCCGGGCGCCACCCACACGTGAACTAGCCACCCCCTCGCATCCCCTCCTCCACACCTTGGCACGCCACGCTCAGCGCCCTATACTGGGCGCCAGGCCAGCGTCGCCGCAGGAGGAACCATGAACCATGTCGAACGCTTTCGCGCTCTGATGGCATTCCAGCCCGTCGACCGTCTACCGCGACTGGAATGGGCCACCTGGTGGAACCAGACCATCGAGCGTTGGCACCAAGAGGGGCTACCCGGCCACCTCAACGAGACCTTTGAGATCGACCTCTATTTCGGCCTCGATCCGCACAAGCAGTTCTGGTTCAACCCGCGCCTGCCCAGCCTGCCCGCGCCCGATCATCATGGCGCGGGGGTCATCGCCAGTAGCAGCGACTATGAGCGGCTACGCCAGCACCTGTTCCCTCCCGTAGAGTCGCTGCTCGGCGACCTGGCCCACTATGGAGAGCTCCAGGCGGGCGGCGAATGCGTCATCTGGTTCACCATCGACGGCTATTTCTGGTATCCCAGAACCCTGCTGGGCATCGAGCGCCATCTCTATGCCTTCTATGACCAGGCCGATCTGATGCATCGGATGAACAGCGATCTGGTGGATTGGGAGATCGAGCTGGTCCACGCCATCTGCCGGGTCTGTCGCCCCGTCTATATGACCTTTGCCGAGGATATGTCGTACAACCACGGGCCCATGCTCAGCAAAAAGCTCTTTGATGACTTTGTGGCGCCCTATTACCGGCGCATCGTCCCCGTGCTGCGCGAGTACGACATCCTGCCGATTATCGATTCTGACGGGGACATCACCAAGCTGGTGCCCTGGTTCGCCGAGGTGGACGTCCACGGCTTTCTGCCGCTGGAGCGTCAGGCGGGCGTCGACCTGGCCGCCCTCCGCGCCGACCATCCCGAGCTACGGCTCATCGGCCACTTTGACAAGATGACCATGACCCAGGGCGAGGCAGCCATGCGTGCCGAGTTCGAGCGGCTACTCCCCGCCATGCGGCAAGGGGGGTTCATCCCCAGCGTGGACCACCAGACGCCCCCCGGCGTATCGCTGGAGCAGTATCGCACCTACTTGA
>CAZUZB010000027.1:0-25947 GCA_964624695.1 uncultured Anaerolineales bacterium
TCTGGTTCGCCCGATCCTCTATGAGACGCCTCATCATCAAGGCGAACTCTACCATCAGGATTCTAGCAGAACCCCCGAGCATGGCAACCGAGGCGCGGACGCGTGCCCAGCCAGATGAGGGCGCCATCAAAGGCCGCCCGCTCTATCATCCGAACACGGGATGTCGCGCAACGCCTCTAGCCGGAGCCGACGGAGAGGTGTTACGGCTGGCACGGCGCGGGGCCGGACCGAAGCACGTATTGAGACAGCAGATCGGCGATGCTATCCAGGAACAGCGCCATCACCTTGGGATTGCTGGCCAAGCCGGTCGTATTGGTTGCAGGCAAGCCAACCAGCGTTCTCCACGAGTCTGGCCCATCGCCCATCACATCATGGAGGATATGATCTCCCTCGACCAGCATCAGGGTTACAAACTTGACCCTGGAAGCCCCCAACTTGACGACCGCCTCGATGGCCGGAGCCACGCCCGGCGGGCCCTCCACTGTGGCCACAAAAGCATGGTCATAGCGCTGGCGCAGATAGGCATCCATCTCTAGAAAAGGAGCATTGTACTCGGGATACTCGCCATTGCCGTGGGCACAGAGGATAACAGCCGTGTCAGCATCGCCAAACGCGGACGAAAGCGCGTCGGCTAAACGCTGGATGTTCCGAGGGTCAAAGAGAAGCGAGTAACCAAACTTGACGTTCAACCCGTCCGTCCGATGGCCCAGCACCTCGCGCATCTTGAGGCCAGGCATGATGAGCAGGCATTGGACCACCACATTGGTCTTGTGCTCTCGGCGTAGATCGCCATATACCTCATCGAGCCCCTTGATCGGCACCCGGCGTTCAAACATGGTCGTGACAGAGGCGCGTGCCAGTTTGCGGATGATCGACCCTGCCATCCAGGCCCAGCGGATATCGTGATCCGGGAAACGCTCCCGAACCATCTGGTCCATATCCTCCAGGTTTTTCAGCCCCTGCTCCACGCTGCTGCCAAAGGTGACAATCACAATCACCGCTCGGGCAGTCTCATCGCTCATCGATCTCCCTCCGTCTCGTCTTGGCGGCAATCCTATTCAGCCGAGATGCCCTCCAGGTCTCCTTCGATCTGAAGATAGACACGTTTGAGCTGCTCCAGCTTGTCGGGATCGGCCTCCCAGTATCCCCGCGCCTCGGCCTCCAACAGCCGCTCGACCATCTCTAGCAGCGCATAGGGATTGTTCTCCTGGATTCGGCGCCGCATCGTCTCGTCAAGCACCAGCCGTTCGTTAGCCTCGTCGAACAGGGCGCTGTCCACTTCGCCGGTGGTCGCGGCCAACCCTACCAGGTTCTCCATGCGATTGGCCAACTGCTGGCCCCCATGATGACCGTGTGCCAGCATGCCATCGAGCCAACGCGGGTTCAGCAACCGTGTTCGCGCGCCACGCTGCACCGCCTTCTGGACACGCTCCGTGCGGACGCGCCCCTCGTGAGTATCGGATACGAGCAGTACCGCCTTCCGTCCTGATACCTGCTCGACCGTCTTGGAAAGGCCGCCGTAGAACTCATAGTAGTGATCCAGATCGGTCATCTCATAGTCTCGTGAGCTGCGCACCTGGCTCACCAACTGCACCCGTTGTACATTCTGCTCGAACAGACCTCTGACGGCCTCGCCATAGCGCCTTTTGGTGTAGACATGGTTGAGACTGGCGACATAGCTGGCCACCAGATCGGCTTCGCCGTGCCAGGTCTGGCTTTCCACCAAGCCGGTGACCCCGGTTCCATACTCGGCGGCAGATGGGCCAAAGATCCGAGCCAGAGACAGCTCATCCGCATCCCCCTCGTCCATACCCTGCTCCATCAGGGCCTGGCGCATGTGCCGAGCGTTAGCCTGCACATAGTTCGGCTCGGGTTCATCCTCCAGACCACAGGCCATCTCGAAAGCGTCCTGCAGAAGCGTGAGCAGATTCGGGAACATGTCGCGGAAAAAGCCACAAATCTGGACGGTGACATCGACGCGCGGTCGGCCCAGTGTCTCCATGGGGATCAGCAGCAACTTGGTGTCCCAAGGTGTCGAGTTTGGGGCGACTTGGATCCCGAGATAGGCCAGGATCTGCCCCACGGTCTCTCCCTGCGTCTGCGCCGTCTCCAATCCCCACAGGATGACAGCAACGCTGCGTGGATACTCCCCATGGGCCGCCAGGTATTGCTCCAGAGTGTTCTGAGCGATCACCGCCCCTCGCCGCATAGCCGAGGGCGAGGGCACACGGCGGGGGTCGAACTGGTACATGTTCCGGCCACTGGGGAGAACCTCGGAACTGCGGAACAGGTCACCGCTCAGCCCAGCGGGCACATAGCGCCCCTCCAGTGCCCGGCACAGCGTGTCGAGTTCCAGCGGGGTCTGCAAGTTACGGTACAACTCGATGGCAGTGCGCCGCAAGGGATCGGGTGCCGGCCCCATGCCGAGCGGCGCCTGTTCGAGCACGTGCTTCTCTACCCATGTACGTGCTGCATGGTCGAGATCTTCTAGCTCGGCAGCATAGCGCTGGGGCGATGCCTGGATCGCCGCCCAATCCCACCCCTTGTCGCGACATAGATGCTCGTACAGCGAACCATCGGCGGAGGGCGTATCACGCAGCCATTGAACCAGGAAATCGCCCGCCTCTTGTGGCGAGAACCCCTGGCCGATGGTGTGTAGCCGGCCGGGGATCAGAGCACGCCGCATGGCATGCAGCGTCTCCTCAACCTCCTCGACGCTTTCATCGCACCATCCCAAGGCATCGACCTGAGCGTGAATGTCCGTCAGTATTTCGGCAACGCGATCGGGATCCAGATCAGCGGCCTCATGGTAATCGGCTAGTAAGGCATCCAGGGCCAACAAATCCCCGTACAGACCGCTCGACACAAAGGGCGGCGGCATGTGGCTGATCATCACCGCGTGGGTACGGCGCTTGGCGATCATGGCCTCGGACGGGTTGCCCAGGTAGTATAGATACAGGTGGGGCATCTCGCCGATCAAATAGTCGGGGGCACAATCACCCGACATGGCCTTTTCCTTGCCGGGCAAAAACTCGAGGGTGCCGTGCGTGCCGACATGGATGCACGCGTCGGCGCCGAACTCTGCTGCCAGCCAGCGGTAAAATGCAAGGTACTGATGATGTGGCGCAAGCCCCTTGTCATGGTAGCTGGCGCTGTCCTGGGCGTGCTCACCTCGGCCACGCGCCGGCTGCACGCCGAGAAAGACATTGCCATTCACAATACCTGGCAGAATCACGCAGTCACCCCGAGCCATCACCTTCCCTGGGTAGCCGCCCCACTGTGCGACCGTATCGGACAAGCCTGCCCAGTCCGATGTCAGCCGCCGGTACGCGGCGGCGTCGATCTCGATGCCGCGCAGGCCCTCGCCGCCACTGTGCCAGTCAGGGATATTCAGCCGCCCCTCCTGGACAAAGGCTTCGCGCAGTTCCTCCGCGCCCATCGGCTTCACCTGGTAGCCCTCCCGCGCGAGCCGGGCCAGCAAGGCCGCGAGAGAGGAAAACACATCCAGGAAGGCACTGCTGCCGGCTTTGGCCTCGCCGGGCGGATAATCATAGAACAAGATCGCGACTCTTTTCTCGCGATTGGTCTTTTGGCGCAATGCCACCCACCTGGTAGCGCGGCGAATCAGCTTGTCAGCCCGCTCGTCGATCACGTCGATCTCGGCAAACCCTTTGCCCGAGGGATCGACGGCTCCTACCGGCGTCATCTCGATACTGCCATCCAGCTCGGGAAGAAAAAAGTGCAACAGGAATTCGCCCGTTCCGAGGCCCTCGAGATTACCGCGCCACTCGTCAAACGTGCGCTTGCTGAGAAAGAAGGGGTGCAGCACGGGAACATCCAGCTTTTCGAGAAACTGGACCGTGGACAGCGCATCCCCGCCCATGGGACCCTGCCCCAGCCGAAAAGCCAGCAGATTGAGCAACAGATCGATCCGCGGTCGTCCATCGCCATAGACGAGCGATGCGAACTGCGCCAGAGTCTCCGCCTCCACGCGAAACGTGGCCATAGGCAGCACGTTGAACGACACGCGGAGGCGTTCGAGCAGGCTGGCTGTGGCGGGATGGGTGGTCACGGGATAGGTGCTCGAGTTGTAAAGCAAGCCGATCGTGGGCTTGCTGGCATCACGGGGATGCGCGTGCCACAGGTCATCCACCGTGTCGTACACAGCCATCGAGTTTGGCTCCATGAGGAGCAGGCCGTCGATGGTGATGGGCGGCTGGGCCCGCGGGAAATCCTTGTACCCCAGGTACTCGCGACCCACGAGGTAGAGCATGTTCTCGACATTGCGCTCGGTGGTCAACTGCCAGCAATTGACCAGCCAGAAAAAGTTGCGCATATCGCGCAGGGGGCCTACCGGCAGCGCCTGGCCGATCCGTTCCATCATGCGCACCATGCGTACCATCCCACGGGGTGAGGACGGCTTGTCGCCCTGTGCGCGCCTCCCCTTTCCCATCCTGGACATCATACCCATCGAGAAGTGGCCCAGGCGGGTCAGAGAACGAATGTTCATGCGGTCGGTGTTGAGCACCACGACATGGCCGGTGAAGCGGACCATCCGGTCGTACAGGGCATCACTGAAATCCTTGGGCGCGCCCATGGTATCGAGAAACACTATGTCGTTGCCCTCGATCGCGTCGAGCGCAGCCGACCAATCGCGTGGATCCAAATAGTCATCGCCGACGTAGTGCAGAGAGACTTGCAGGCGGTCGCGCCAGGGGCCTTGTTGCCATTTGCGGATCAGCTTGCGCACCTGGTTCAAGCCGGCCGATCCGACCGCGATAAAGCAGATGCGGGACGATTCTGTCCGTTGGGGTTTCATCTCGACTCCAGGATTAGCCTGACTATAGACGCGATGTCATCTGCGCGCAGGTCCTCCAGCCTCAGGCATGGGGCCCCAAGAGCTTGGCTCATTGCCTCGGAAAGCCCCAGCCGGACGATGCTGGCCTCGGTATCGATGACAAGGAAGGGGACATCCTGTTGGGCGGCCCATTGTGCAGCTTGCCGCGCATCCTCAACGGGATCGACACCCCACAGAGTGACGTTGGCGCGCCCATCCGAGACCAAGATCACCATCGGCAAGATGTCGCGATCTTTGACCCGCAATCCCTGAACCAGATCGACTGCGCGCACGATCCCCGCTGCCAGAGGGGTCCTGCCCCCGATGGGCAGATCGCGCAGCAGTCTGTGCGCCAAGTCGATGCTACGGGTAGGCGGCAAAAGCAACGCGGCATCCTGGTTACGAAAGGCCATCATCCCTACGGTATCGCGCTTTTTGTAAGCATCCCGCAGCAGGGATAGCACAGCTCCCTTGACAGCCACCATGCGGCGTTGCGCCCCCATCGACCCGCTGGCATCGACCAGAAAGAGGATCGTATTCCCCACCCGCTTCTCGCGTATCTTTTGCCGGATATCAGAAGAGTGAATGGCGATGGCCAATCCAGGGACGGATCGCGCCTGTTGGTACGGCGCAGCAGCACGCAGTGTGGCATCAAGAGCAATATCCGTCGCTTTGCCCCGCGGCAGATGGTACCGCACGTAGCGACCCGTGCACGCCATCGTCCGTGTTTTGCTGCGCCTGCCGCTCCCCCGCCGGCGCGTGCGCTGGTCGGGGCTCAACGCCAGAACGGCGCTCACGTCGAATGGTTCACCGACCTCCAGTATCTGGTCTTTCGCCGGCCACGTCATCTCGGCATCGTGTTGGGGATCGATCCAGTCCGATGGATCGGGGGCCAGAGTCTTTGCATCTCTGGCTTTCTCCTCGGCCCCTTCCAGTGGCATTGTTTCTGAGGCTAGCTCTGGTCGCTCCGCGCCGCTCGCGCTAGCCAGGGTCCCGCCCACTTGCTGACGGTGGATCAATGCCATCGGCGCGACTGCTTCGATGTCATCCGACGCGACCTGATCCCGATCACCTAACGCGGCCAACGCTTGTGCGGCCCGGGCGATCACCACGTCAGCGCGGTGCCCATCTGCAAAGGTGTCGAGGCAGGTCGCGGCGATCTTTGTCAGCAACCTGTCCTCTATCGTGATCTCGGACAGCCGCTCACGCGCGCGCACCAGGCGGGCCCGCAGCATTGCTTCCTGATCGCGATAGCGCTCGATAAAGGCTAGAGCATCCTCTTCAAATGCCAAGCGCCGCTTGATGACCTGGATGCGCTCCTCCCGATCCCGCGCCCCGCTGACCGTCACCACCAGCCCAAAGCGATCCAATAGCTGCGGTCTGAGATGCCCCTCCTCGGGGTTCATGGAACCGACCAGCACAAAGCGCGCCGGGTGGCGATATGAGATGCCCTCCCGCTCCACCACGTTGATGCCCGATGCCGCTGCATCGAGGATCACGTTCGTCAGCGATTCTGAGAGCAGGTTGACCTCGTCCACGTACAACACATGCCCATGCGCAGCGGCCAAAATGCCCGGCTCGAAGGCCCTCTTGCCGTGCTTGACGGCCTCCTCGAGGTGCAGGGTACCCACCACACGGTCCTCTGTAGCGTTCAGTGGGAGAGTCACCACCTTGAGATCGGGCAGTAGCTGGCTCAGAGCACGAACCATGGTCGACTTGGCTGTCCCCTTTTCCCCGCTCAGCAGCACACCACCGATGGTGGGACAGACCAAGTTGAGCAACAGTGCGGTTTTCGCCATGTCCTGGCCGACGATGGCCGTGAAAGGGTAAAAGACCATCGACACCCTTACCCCTGCTCGCCATTCATCCGCTCCATCACTTTCCGAACACTATCCTGGTCAAAATGGGTGACATCGAAAGGCCTACGTCGCAGCCGATGGGGCAATACCAGGGCTGCGGCCTCTAGCAAGTCCTCCTGGGTGACCTCGGTCCGCTGGCGATAGGCGGCCAGCGTTTTGGCCGCCTTGACCATCGTGATATCGGCCCTGTGCCCATCCACGCCCATCTCCAGGGCAATGCGGGCCGCCAGTTCGATCGTGGCATCATGGACGATGGCATTGGGCAAGAGCGTTTTGGCACGTGCGATATCCGCCGCCATATGCGCTTGTTGGGCCTGGTACTGCACGGCAAAACCCTCCGGGGCCTGCTCAAAAGCCAGCCGACGCTTGATCACCGCTGTTCTCGCCTGCAGCGAATGCTCCCCTTGCACCTCGACCACCAAGCCAAACCGATCCAACAGCTGGGGACGGATATCGCCCTCCTCGGGGTTCATCGTCCCCACCAGGCAAAAGCTGGCGGGATGCGAATACGAGATCCCCTCCCGCTCGACGATATTGACGCCCATCGCTGCCGCATCGAGCAGGATATCCACGATATGGTCATCCATCAGATTGATCTCGTCCACGTACAGGATATTGCCATTGGCCTCGGCCAGTACTCCTTGTTCGAAACGCTTTTCACCTGTCTGAAGTGCATGCTCAATATCCAGCGTTCCAGCGACGCGATCCTCAGTGGCGCTGATCGGCAAATCGACAACGCGCATCTTGGATGGCACCATTGTCCATGCACCCTTTTGCGCCCGGCACTGAGGACAGAGTTGCGCCTCGTCTTCTGGCAGGCAGTGAAAGGGACAGTCGGCAACCACCAGTCGCTCGGGGAGCAGGTCGGCCAGGGCGCGCACCGCCGTCGACTTGGCGGTTCCCTTTTCTCCCCGGATCAACACACCGCCAATCTTGGGGTTGATCACGTTGAGGACTAGAGCCAGTTTCATCTGCTCCTGGCCTACAATGGCGGTGAATGGATAGATCGTTCTTGTGGTCATAGCCTGCTCTGTCCCTCTATCGGCCGCTGGTGCTCGGCGATATGTCGCTGAAAGTAATCGCGTACCAGGCCATGGTCGCCATCCCGGGCAAGGGTTCCATCCTCCAGCCACAGCACGCGGTCGCCTAACACATCGGCACAGCGCACGTCGTGTGTAGCCACCACAGATGACGTCCCATAGCGGCGCCGCATCTCCTCCAGCGTCTCGATCAGACGGCCCAGTCCCTGGTGATCCTGACCGACGGTGGGCTCATCGAGGAGCAGCACTTGCGGACGCATGGCAGCGATGGCGGCGATGGTCACCAACCGCTTCTGCCCTTCGCTCAACGCCAACGGATGGCGCTCCTGCAAAGGACGGATACCAAACAGGTCAAGAAAGGCCCATGTGTTCTCGGCACTCTCTGACTGAAAATCGACCTCTTTATAGACCGTGTCCATAAACAGTTGATAATTGGGGTTTTGGCAGACATAGCCAACGCTCTTGGGAGGCCGCTCTCGTAGCTGAGGCGCCCGCCACAGTTCGCCAGACCGGGGACGGACCAGGCCAGCCAAGGTACGGAGGAGTGTCGTCTTGCCCGATCCGTTCTCGCCCAGAATGACAACTTGCTCCCCCGCATGCAGTGTCAAGCTCAGGTCAAGCAGAACGGGTGCGTGGCCGTACGCAACCTCTACATGAGCCAGCCGAAAAAGCTCGGAAGTAGAGCAGCGCGAGCTATTCTTCCTCGCTGGAAATAGCGACAGGTATGACCTGGCTGCCTGGGCCTGATCGAGATCCTGGACGATGCGACCGTTCTCTAGCCAAAGGAGACGTGTTGCATAAGGCAGGACCATATCCAGCCGATGCTCGACCAGTATGGCGGTCCGTCCTTGACGTGTGGTATCCCACAAAAAGCCCAGCAGATCCTTGGCGCTTGCCCCGTCGAGATTGGCCAGCGGTTCGTCCAGCAACAAGATCCCCTGCTCCATAGCTAGCACCGAGGCGATGACGAGTCGTTGCTTCTGGCCACCAGACAGCCCTTCGATGGCCTGATCTGGCGACAAGCCCATCAAGCCGCAATAGGTTCGCACGCGCTCTGCGATCACGGCCGGGCTCAGGCCCAAGTTCTCGGGACCGAAAGCGACCTCATCGTCTACTTGCAGGTTAAAGATCTGAGCCTCGGCATCTTGGAGGACCGTGCCTACCCGCCGCGAGATCTGGCCCAGGTCCATTGATTCCACATTCTCGCCCTGCACACATACCAGCCCGCGGATGTCCGCGCCAAACACCTTGCTGGCCACCCCGTTGATGGTGGAGAGCAGCGTCGACTTGCCCGTACCGCTATATCCAGAGAGCACAACCAGCTCACCCGGCCCAATCTCCAGGTCGATATCCTCCAATATCCACCCGGCCTCCTTTTCGGCCGAGTAGCGCACGTACAGATCCTTGATCCAGATGCTATTCGCCGCTGGACTTTTGACGTGGCTCATAGGACCAAGGCTCCGGCGATCACTCCAGCAAAAGCCATGCCCACCAACGCATCCTTGAGCCGCCATCTCACTGGCTTGTACACGGTACCCCGCTCCCTCAGCGAAAAGCCGCGTGTTTCCACCGAAAGGGCCAGTAGATCCGAAATGTTGATCAAGCGCACGACAAGAGGCAGCAGCAGTGCCCGATAGACGTGCCGCAAGTTGGTCCAGTGGAATCGGACGCCGCGGATCGTCATCGCTTCGCGGATACGCTGCATCTCCGAGGCAAGGACGGGCACAAAGCGGATCGTGATGAGCAGTGCCAAGGCGATGATCCGAGGGCACCCCGCCTGAGTCAGCGCCCGCGATAGCTGCGTGGGATGGACGCTGATCAAAGGTACACTGCTCAAGCCCACCAGGGCGATGCGCCCCAGCGTCATCAGACTGCCAGCCACAGAGTCGCCAGCCAGGTACGCCAGACCCGCGACCACGAGAGCGATGACCCCCAACAGCCGAAACACGCGCACCATTGTGCGGCCGTATCCCGCCACCAGATAGAGCAAAGCCAGGCTGGCCATAAAGAGATAGAGGTTCAGTGGCTGGCCTAACGCCAGGCCCAGGGTAAGCGTCAGAAAGGACAGGATGAGACCTGCCATAGGATGGAGAGGCTGGCGAGGCCGATCTATACCAGAGAACATGCAACTCACCCTAAGCGGTCTTGAGAATGCCGGCTTTGTTCAGCTCCTTGCCGATCCTGAGCCCGAGAAAGGCCCCAGCAAAACCGAGTACCCCCGCAGCCAGGAGCATCAGCGCGACCAGCCAGGGCGTGGCCAAGAGCTGGCCCAAGTATTCGCCACCGATAAAGATCGCAACGAGCAGATTAGCCGGGATGGTTAGCGGCGCGTACAACCCTGCACCAAGGAGAATGGCCCTTTCCTTCTGGTACCCCCGGAACAGCAGCCACACGATCAGCTCCACGATCAGCGCAGCGATCACGTTGTTCAAGAACATGATCCAGGACATCATCAGCAGCACCAGCCCATTCAGCGCGGCAATCGCCAGGATGCTTCCTATTCTGCGAACTTTGAGCGCGCCAAGCGCCAGAAAGAGCCCATAGAAGAGCGCCGCCGGCACGGAGCGCACGCCCGGAATGGGGATTGCCAGTACCAACGGGATGGTGAGGAAGCCAACCAATGTCACTGCCGCCGCCATGATTGCCAGAAAAACGATGTCACGCGTCTTCAACAGATACCTCCTTTTCAGTGCCATAGGTCCGTTGCCACGTTGCACAAGCCCGTACAAAGTTTCGCGCCAGATCGGGATGCGCCCCAAAGTGCAGATGCACATACGATGCTAGTAGATTGCCCTGTGCGACCCCCTCGTCCCACCCCTTGCCCTGGCGAGGCACGATCTCGTAGGCGCGGGGGAGGCCCCCTCCCCCCACCCAATCGGAATAGTGGAACTCGTGGCCCCGCGTGGCCTGGCCTTGGCCCAGCAGCAAGCAATCGCGCAGAGCCCTAACCTGGCGATATCCCATAGTCAGTCGCTCTCGCATCTGTGAGCGACCAGGCAGCAGGCCCACCATTGGGTAGGTGACGCCCTGGAGGTCGGTGAGGCTCTCGGCAAGCACCATCAGCCCGCCGCATTCGGCATAGATGGGCATGCCGGCAGCGTGGGCAGCACGGAGAGCCCGTCTCATCGCGTCGTTGGCAGCGAGGTCAGCGCTGTGCAGCTCGGGATAGCCCCCGCCAAGATAGATCCCCGTTGTCCCCACAGGCAGCGCCTCGTCCCGCAGAGGGCTGAAACAGGCGATCTCGGCCCCAGCAGCGTGCAGTAGGTCAAGGTTATCGGCATAGTAGAAGCAGAAGGCCTCGTCGCGTGCCACCGCCAGCCGGACGGTCGGCGCCAGCGATGCCTCTGCTGTCTGCTCAGGCAGGTCGATCTCGATCGGTGTCGCGTGATTCGCCAGACGCCACACCTCTCCCAGGTCAATGTGCTCAGCGACCAGCGCACCTGCCCGGGCGAGGAACGCCTCCACCTCCGCCTGCCTTTCGATAGCGGTGTGCAGGCCCAGATGCCGCTCCGGAATGTGCAGATCAGGCGACTTGGGGAGGCACCCCAACACGGGCAACCCAACGGCCTCTACTGCCTGGATCACCCACGCGGCGTGCTGCTCGCTGGCCACGCGGTTGCAGATTACGCCCGCCACATGCAAGTCGGGGTCGAATTCCCGATAGCCCAGAGCCATCGCCCCGGCGCTGCGCGCCATCTTGCCCACGTCCAGCACCAGGATCACCGGCGCGCCCAACAGCTTGGCGACTTCAGCCGTGCTGCCACTCTCGGTAGCCGACCCATAGCCATCGAACAGGCCCATCACACCCTCAACGATGGCGATATCCACCTCGCGCGCCGCTCGCCCAAAGGTGACAGAGACCTGCTCCCGGCCAACCATCCACGTATCGAGATTACGCGAGGGACGCCCGGTAGCCGCCGTATGGTACATGGGATCAATATAGTCTGGGCCAACCTTGAATCCCTGGACGGTGTGCTCCTGCCCTAGCGCAGCCATCAACCCGGTTGCCACGGTGCTTTTGCCGCTGCCACTGGCTGGCGCAGCGACGACCAGCCGCGGCGTGCTAACCCGCATCGCGCACCTCGCCGTCTATCGATACGATCAGCAGCGATAGGTAATGCACGCCGCCTTTCTGAAGACCTCGGACGTTGCGCACGACCCGTCCCATAGGATGAGAGGCACGTTCGACGAGCACTGCTCCTTCGGTCAGACCAAGCTCGTCCAGCGCACAAAGCACGCGCTCCAGGTTATGCTTGATCTTGAAGACAATGACCGTATCGAACAGGTCGAGTATGGCCGCCAGATCGTCGAGGTTCTCGTTCGTAGCGGGAAGGATGGCCAAGCGCTGACCAGCCTGGACCAAGGACAAGTGGGCTTCAGCGGCAGCGGCGTGATAGGAGCTGACACCAGGCACGATCTCAACCGGCACGCCATCCGGCATCTGCTCCAATACATAGACAAACGTGCTATAGAGCAATGGATCGCCCTCGGTCAAAAAGGCGACATCCTGGCCCCGCGCCAGGTATCCGGCGACGGTCTCCGCAGCTTGCCGGCGGTGCCGCCTCCGCATGGCCAGATCCCTGACCATGGGGAAATGGAGCTTTATGACAAGCTGCTCGGGGCGCAGCAGCTCCTGCACGATCTGCAATGCATAGCTGTCCCCATCGGCCCCTGCACAAGGCACAGCGATGACCGGTGCCGTTTGGATCACTCTTGCCGCTTTCAGCGTCAAGAGTTCCGGATCACCGGGGCCCACGCCGACCCCAAGCAGGGTCCCCGAGCAGCCAAGAGGGGGCGCCTCACTCATCCTCTCCCACCTCCGCGGATACGACGAACACGGGATTCAGCGGCGCCAGTCGCGTCATGCCGGCAATCTCTCTGCCATGGGCGATGCTGGCCTGCATCACCTCGATTCGCCAGCCCAGCTCGCGGGTTACCCGCAGCATCTGGACCAAGTTTTCCAGTGTGGCGAGATTGGCGACAACCCGGCAGCCGGGTTGCGCGGCACCATCGATATGATGCAGGATGGACTCCATGCCTCCGCCCGTCCCGCCCACAAAGACAGCCGACGGACGGGGCAAGCCTATTAGCACCTCCGGTGCGTTCCCTTTGATGATAGAGACGTTCAGAGCACCAAACCGCGTCACATTCTGCCGGATGTGCGCTATGTTCTCGGCGTCTCTTTCGACGGCGTACACTTGTCCGCGCCAGGCCAACTCGGCCATCTCAACGCTCACCGCCCCACTGCCAGCACCGATATCCCACACCACATCGGTCTCACGCAACGCCAGCCGGGCCAGGCTGAGGGCTCGCACCTCTCGCTTGGTGATGAGACCACGGCAGTGCGCGTACCGCTCGTCGGAACGTGGGGCAAAAGTGGGCCAAGGCTGCCAGCCATCATCCTGGATCAACAACAGCACATTCAGCGGGCCAAAATCTGCGCCCGGCAACTGCGCCAAGCGGGTATCGGTGATTCGTTCCTCCGGCAGACCCAAGCTCTCGGCGACGACCGCGCGGCAATCGGGCAATCCAGCCGCGAGCAACGTCTGGGCGATGGCCGACGGCGTGTGTTCTCCGTCTGTGAGGAGCCCCAGCGTTCGCGCCCGACGGGCCCAGCCGACGACCTCGGCCAAAGGACGATTGTGGGCGCTGGTCAACACAGCTTTGCTCCAATCCATGCCGATGCGGGCAAATGCCAACTGAAGCGAAGTGACGTGGGGAACTATCACTACCTCTTCGGGCGGCAGCACGCGTAGCACCGTGGCCGCAACACCATAGAAGCCTGGATCGCCAGAAGCCAGGATGACCACGCGGCGATCGCCACGACGTGTGAGATGATGCACACGCTGGGCCACATCGGCGCCGATCACGACCTTGTCGGCCAGATGCGAAGCCCAATGTGCCAACAGACGCTTGCCTCCCCAAAGCTGGTCGGCTTGGGCGATGCGATCGAGCACGCTGGGCGAAAGGCTGGCCGGTCCGTCGCCCCCAACACCGACGATGAGAACGGGGTGTTTCATGAGCCCTTTGTCCTCTTGCATCTTGTCGTTCACAGGAGCTCTGGAGCGCCCACGCCAGAGCGTGCCCCCCATACTGTTGCAAGACCGGTCTGCGCCATCATCATCTCATTCCCTAGCAGATCGTCGGGGGCGCCTGCAAAGACAGCCTGCCCCGCGTTCATCACGACCACAAAGCTGGCCCAGCTCTGCACGATCTCCAGATCATGGGTCGCCAGAATGAGCGTCTTTCCTTGGCGATGTAGACGGTGGAAAATGCCAAAAACGCTCAAACGCACCCAAGGATCGAGATTCGATAGAAGCTCATCGGCGACGAGCACATCTGGATTCATCGCCAGCACCCCTGCCAAAGCGACACGGGCCTTCTCGCCACCACTCAGCGCATGGGTTGGCCGATCCAACAGGTCGCCGACCTCGCACATCTCGGCGGCCTCCTGTACGCGACGCCGCGCCTCTGTCGCATCCAGGCCCAGGTTGAGGGGACCAAAGCTGATATCCTGGCCCACGCTGGCGCTAAAGAGCTGATCGTCGGGGTTCTGGAAAACGATGCCCACCTGTTGACGGAGCCAGCGTAGCGATTTGCGATCATGCTGAATCACGCTTCCGTCGAAACGCACAACGCCAGCCTGGGGGCGGCACAGCCCATTGCAGTGCAAAAAGACGGTGGTCTTTCCCGAGCCGTTCCGCCCCAAAAAGGCGATCCGCTCCCCTCTGGGGAGCGCCAGCGTGAACCCGCGCAGTGCGAACACCTCCCGACCTGGGTAAAGGTAGGAAACGTCATCGAACTCGAGAATGCAGGTCACGCTGCCCTCCATGCCAACAATTGGCTGGTGACGACCACGACACCAGCCAGCAAGATGGCCGGATCACGGTGGTACTGCGAAGGAAGCACCCGCAGCTCTTGGTCGTATCCGCGCGATTCCAGCGCCTTTTGCAGCCTTTGGCTGCGCTGGAACGCATCGATAAAAAGACGGCTCGCCAGCAAACCGATACTCCGCATGCTGCATCGGAATGAGCTATAGCCTAACCGCCCTTCCTGGGCCGTCCGCATCCGATCAAGACTATCTAGCAACACAAAGATAAAGCGGTACATCACCGTCATCATGTCGAGCAGCAGCACAGGCACCCCCAGGCGACGGCCAAGCTCCACGATATCGACCAACGGGGTTGTCAGCGCCACAAAGCTCATCGCTGCCGCGCTGCCTAGCGCACGCGTGACCAGATGGAGCCCCAGATCCAGCGCCTCGGGCGTGCTGGATACCCATAGTGGTCCGAGGCGCCAGATCCAGTCGGTTGCTGTCGGTGGTTTGGTATTGATGCTGATCGCAACGCCGACTGTCGTGAGAAGTAGAAAGCTCGCTTCAGTCAGCAGAATGCGCCCAAAGGCCAGGCCCGGCACACCGGCGAATAGCGTTGCCAAGCTCCACATCCACCCCACGGTCAAAAGACCCACCACAGGCTCGTCCAGCACCAAGCACAGGATCAGAACCACCAGCGCCAACCCCACCTTGTAGGCTGGATCAACGGCTCGGATACGATTGGCATAGGCGTAGCGATCAATGATATGCACAGCGATCCCTGAGATGAGGGCTAGGCAGCTCACAGAGAATGGGGCCAATCTCTATCGCCACCTGGCCCTGTCGGGTATTGCTAACTATGAGCCCCTTGACGCTCTCCCCGCTTTACCCCAAAAAAGTAGCCGATCACGCCAGCTCCCAGCGCGGCCTGCAGCCCAAAGAGCAAGCTCTCGGTCTCGCCACCCGGCGGCTCCCAGAGGGGCTCGAACCAGGGTTCGACGTCCGGCGAAATCTCCAGGATTGTCTCCTCGGCCATTCCGTCCGCTCCGCCAAATTCAGATCCAGGATGCATAAAGAGCGGTACGATGGCCAACACGATAACGAGCGCCAGCAGCAGCCACGTCCAGCCACGCCCGATCGCTCTGCTTTGATCTGTCATCTCATGCCTCCATACCTAGCAGTCGCATCTCTGCCGGCGCATTGCCGCGGAGTGCCCCGAAAATCACGACCGTCAACAGACCCTCGCTGATCGCCAGCGGGATCTGCGTGACGGCAAAGACGGTCCCGAACTTGGCGAACGAGGCCCAGAAACCGCCCATCGGATCGGGATAGGCCAGCGCCAACTGCACCGAGGTCACAACATAAGTAGCCCAATCCGCAAAGGCCGCCGCCAAGAACACCACCACACCCCAATGAAGTTTGCCTTTGAGCGCTCGCCAGATGCCTGCAGCCACCAGCGGCCCCACGATGGCCATACTGAAAGCGTTGGCGCCCAACGTCGTCAGCCCACCGTGAGCCAGCAAGAGCGCTTGGAACAGCAGCACGATGCTGCCTAGCACGCTCATGATCGCCGGCCCAAAGAGCACGGCGCCCAAGCCGGTGCCGGTGGGGTGGCTGCTAGAGCCCGTTACGCTAGGGATTTTGAGCGCGCTCAGCACGAAAGCATAGGCCCCGCTGAGCGCCAGCAGCAGCCGCGTCTCGGGCTTTTCAGAGACGGTACGACGCAATCGGATAAAGCCCACAACCCAAAACGGGATCGTCACAACGTACCAGATGATGGCCCACGTGGGCGGCAGAAACCCTTCCATGATATGCATGGCTTGGGCCGAGCCCGGAGAGATCATCTGCAAGCCAACCAGAAGCGCTAGCGCAACAGCCGCCACCCCCCAACGTCCTATGGGTCTCTTGAACATGGTCCTTCTTCCTTTCGGGTTCCAGCGCCCGAGATACCAGCCTTGCCCGAGTATCAGGCGAACAGATGAGACGCCAAAGAGACGGGACTCCAATCAGCTGCGACAGCAGAAAACGGCACATCAGATGCTTTCCGGTCCCTTTAGGCGCCTCCCTTCTGCTTGCGAACTGGGGTCTGGTCCGTGGAGGCCCCTTGAGCACTACCAGACCAGCACGCCCAGGGTGGATAGGAGCCCAGTCCGGACATCCCACGGGCGAGTCGAGCAGGACCTGAGCATAGCCGCGGATAGCCGATGCAGGGGGGCGGCGAAGACGGCCGGGTGACAGGAGCGCGACGTTTCATCAGCCCCCCTCTTGTGTGCTGGGAACACACTCCGAGGCCAGCAGCTCTCCCCCGATGTCGAAAAGAAGCACGCGCACCGCCAACGCCCCCCCGACAAGCTCGTAGGCGCTCTGCGCCGCCATCCTAGCCACGGCCGCCTCCAACCCAGAAATCCCGGCTTGGCGGAGCGTATTCTGCACATGGCGGGCTGTGTTGGCCGTCCTTACGCGCTCGACCAGGTCCAGGGTTGCCCCAAGCTGCGCGGTCAGATAGGCCAGAAAGTCGAAATCCACGTCACCTTCCTTGACATGGGTCTGCATACGCCCCTGGGCCACCTTGGACAGCTTGCCGATCATCCCCGAGAGCACGACCTCGTGAAACGCCAGCCGCCTGGCCTGCCGTAGCGCATAGCCGATATGATCACCCACCTGCACACACCCGAGCTCGGTCCACTGCGGGCTATAGGCCAACGCATACGCCTCGCTACGTCGCCCTGTGGTCAGGATCACCCGCTGCGCGCCATTCTCCGCAGCGACCCTGAGCGCAATGCAGATGCTGGCCCGATAAGCGGATTCCGAGAAGGGCTTGACGATACCCGTTGTGCCCAGGATCGAGATCCCACCCACGATGCCCAGCCGGGGATTCATGGTTTCCGCGGCCACCCGTTCTCCCTCGGGCACACTGATGGTGACGTGAAGGCCCCTTGTCTCCAGCCGCTCCCCCGCCTCGTGATTCGCAATCTCGGCCATAACCGCCTGTTCGATATGTCGCCGGGGGGCTGGGTTGATCGCAGGCTGGCCGACGTCCACAGGCAAACCGGGCAGAGTCACCACCCCGACGCCCTGCCCCCCGGCGATCCGGATGCCCGGGTCGTCGCTCCAGGCCACTGTGGCCCAGACCTCGATGCCATCGGTCACATCGGGATCGTCACCGGCGTCTTTGATCGCCCCGCACGTGACGCCTCTAGCACCAAGCTCGCAGCGCGCGATAGCAAAAACGACATCTGGACGAGTAGGCAGATCGATGGTGATCTCGGTCACCGGCTGCCCAGTCATCAGCGCACGGGTTGCCGCCACCGCCGAAGCGGTTGCGCAAGCGCCCGTTGTATAGCCTTCACGCAGGTTTTCGCCGCGCCACTTGGCCGTTGCATCGCGCCGCACAGGACGGTTCGACATCAAGCCAGCCCCCCCTCCTCATACGTTGCCAGGCGCAGCAGCGCGTTCATGATAGCAACGGCGACGGACGAACCGCCTTTGCGCCCCACAGCTGTGATGGACGGCACATCGCGCAACGCGAGCAGTTCCGCCTTGGACTCGACCGCTTGGACGAACCCCACCGGCACGCCGACGATCAGGGACGGGCGCACCCCTTCCTCGCGCACCAAGCGGATCACCTCCAGGAGCGCGGTAGGGGCATTCCCGATGGCCACAATCCCCCCCTCGATCCGGCCCTCGTTGCGGCGCATGGCGATGGTGGAGCGAGTCAGCGCTTGCTCCCGAGCGGCAGCATGCACCGCTGGATGGCCGATATCGCACACCACCTGTCCCCCGAAAGGGCTCAACAGCCGTTCGGAAATGCCCACCTGGACCATTCGCACATCGGTGATGATGCTGCATCCGCTCCGCAGAGCACCAATCCCAGCACGAATGGCGTGGCAAGGCCCATCATCAGGGCAGAAACGCAGGACGTCGCGAAACTCGAAGTCGGCGGTGGCATGGATCACCCACACGACGACGGCCAGCTCCTCTTTGGTAAAAGCGTGATTGCCCATCTCGCTGCGGATAATGGCAAAGCTGGTCTGCTCGATCTCATGCGGCTGCATCATCGTGCCCCGCTCCTATCACCTTGTTCGCGACGCGCCAGCGCGGCATACAGCTCGGGCCGCCGATGCGCCAGGAAATAACCCATGCTCGTTTGCCGGATGCGCTCGATTTCGGCGGCTGCCAGCTTGAATGTGACAGAGCCCTCTTCCCAACCCCTTGATGCAGCCAACACGCCCCCCTTGGGATCGAGAATTAACGCTACGCCGGGGAAAACCCGGCCTCGATCATCCCTGCCCGCCATGTTGCAGGCCACCAAATAGCAGCTATTGTCATAAGCGCGCGCCGATAGATAGCGCAAGAGCCGTTCATACAGAGAATCCGGCTCGTCGCGTGCCGTGGCAAAGCCTACGTACAAGATCTCGGCGCCAGCCAACGCCTGGACTGTGCTCCACTCGGCAAAGTGCGAATCGTAACAGAGCTGTAGCCCCCATTTGCATCTGCCGATGTCAAAGACACCTGGCCGGTCGCCGGGATGGAACGCGTCACGCTCCGGCGGACAGAGATGAGCCTTGCGGTATACGCCGGCAACCCCCTGCGCTGTGGCAATAACCTGGCTGATGTAGCGGCGCCCCTCCACGTTGGCCTCGGCCAGCCCAGCGATCAGAGTGACATCCTGGCGTGCAGCAATAGCGCACAGGCGATCGGTCGCCGGCCCGGGAATAGGCTGGCAAACCGCCCGGACGTCGGGGGAGCGATCGTAGCCACAGATAGACATCTCGGGGAAGCAGACCACGTCGGCACCTTGGCTGGCCAGCCGCGCGGCCCAGGCCTCGATATGCGTCAGGTTGTCGTCGATGGCTCCGGGCTCCGCGTGGAAATGGACAGCGCCGACGGTGAGGTCTCTCATATGACGCCCAGATCGTACTTGGATTGATACCCACGCCGCGTGACCATTCTCCCATGGGCGACGTAGGTGCGCTCGCTGCCGATAACAACTGTAGTAAGCATGTCGACGGTGGCGCTGGGTAGCTCGGCGAGTGTCGTGAGGGTTGTCGTCTGTTCCTCTCGGTAGGCCGCCCGTACGATGCCAACCGGCGTCTCGGGGGGAAGGTGGCGAGCCAGTATCTCGCAGGCGCCGCGGAAAGGCTCGGTGCGCTTGCGTCCTTTCGGGTTATACAGACAGATCACAAAGCCGGCCTGCGCAGCCAAGCTGACACGGTGCAGAATCTCGTCCAAGGGCACAAGCTGGTCACTGAGGCTAACGGCGCAGAAATCGGTCATCAGAGGCGCACCGAGCAGGGCCGCTGCCGCATTCAGCGCCGATATTCCGGGAACCACCGTGACGCTTACCGATGGCTCTCCGCGTTGGTGCAACACCTCGTATACCAGCCCTGCCATGCCATAGACGCCGGGGTCGCCTCCCGATACCAAGACAACCGCCTGGCCCGCTTCCGCCAGCTCGATGGCTCGACTCGCGCGAGCGACCTCCTCGCGCATGCCGCTCGCCTCTCGAGGCGTAGCCATAGCCAAGCCGTCGATCAGGCGCAGGTAAGCCGCATAGCCCAGAATCACATCGGCATCGCCGATAGCTTGGCGAGCGGCTTCCGTCATCTGATCCAACATGCCAGGACCGATGCCAACAACAGAGATCGTCCCGCGATCTTGAGTCAAGTCCAACGTTACCCTTTCCTTCTGACAGCGACGGCTACCGTCACATGAGCGTATTTCTGCTTCTCCACCAGCAACGCGTCTGCCTCTGCCGCCAGCAGCGCCGCCGGTTCGGCGACACCCCACACGCCCAGCGCGCGATAGACCCTCGGAGAGGGGTTGGGGAGCCCCTGAACCGCTGCGATCTGTTCGCTTCTGAAAGTCTGTAGCGACCAACCCTGTGTGCGGCACGCCTCCAGGATCCCGGCTTCATCTGCCTTGTGTTCGGTTGTGGCGATACACAGCAAGCTCTCCCTAGCCAGGTTGTTGCTATCCAACGTTTCCAGGATCGCTTGGATGATCTCTTGTGCTTGCGTGCCGCGCTTGCAGCCCACTCCTATCGCCAGGCAGGGTGGGTGATACACGACTGTGGCGGGCACAGCCTCGAGGAACGCCGTGGGCGGCCGTCGCCCAGAGATGACGATCGCCGCTTTGGGGGAAGCTTGCACCAGGGCATCGAATGAATCGTAACGAACGAGGTTCTCGAGTGGGGGATCGGGCCACCAGCCCCTACCCCCTGCGTCCTGGAAGACACCAACGGAGTCGCCATTGACCAGTGCCGCGCTGACATCCGTCAATCGCTCGCCCCGTCGGATGATCCAGCCCTCATCCTGCCCTAACAGATCGACCGACGGGATCCCCTGCACATCACTGGACGTGGTTAGCACGGCGCAGCCGCCCAATAGATCAGCCACGCGGCGAGCCAGGACGTTGGCGCCGCCCTTGTGTCCACTGAGGAGGCTGATCGCATATCGCCCATGTTCATCCAGAACGACAACGCCCGGATCGGTGTGTTTGCTGCCTAACACAGGCGCCAACTCGCGGACAACAATACCGGTCGCCATGATGCACACCAACGCCGTGTGCTCTCTGAAGGCAGATTGGAGCACCTGCCGAACCGACACGGTGTACAGATTGAGGTGTGGCCGGGTTGCATCCTCCCCTTGGGCAAAGCGGGCAGGAAGATAGAGTTCCGCAAGGGGCATCCGTTGCTGGAGCCGCCGCCCCGTCTGCGCTCCACCTCGGGTTAGGGCGATGATGGCCGTGCTCTCTTTTCGCTCCGGAGTGTCTTGCGCGGTGCCATAGAGATGCGAGGTTAGGGCCGTGCCTGATTCTTCCAAGGCGGGGCTGATGACAATGACCGCTTGATGGGTGATCTCGGCCGCTCGCACCTTGCTGGCGACGGTAGCCAGCGTGCCCCGCACAACGAGCTCATCGGGCCAGCTTGCTCGGTAGACGACGGCGACGGGCGTATCCTCACCATAACCAGAGGCTCGCAGCTCTTCTACCACGCGGTCAATCATCCCTACGCTGAGAAGGAGGACCATGCTTGAACGGTGCGCAGCCAGCTCGCGCAGTCTCTCCGAATCGGGCACCGGTGTACGCCCCGCCAGACGGGAGAGGATCACCGTCTGGGTTCCGCCGGGCAGGGTCAACTCGATACCCAACGTCGCCGTGGCAGCGAATGCCGAGGAGACGCCAGGCACGATGCTGTAGACGATACCCGCCCGATCAAGTGCATGCATCTGCTCCTTGATCGCCCCAAAGATCGATGGGTCTCCGGTGTGGAGGCGGACGATGGTCTGACCTCTTGCGACGGCACTGCGCATCAGGGCAACTTGCTCTTCCAGCCTCATGCCGGCGCTGTCGTGCATCTGAGATCCCGGACGCGCGTGCTGGAGCACCTCCGCATTGACCAAGGAACCGGCATACAGGATGACATCGGCCTGGGCGATCAGCCGCTGCGCCTTGAGTGTCAACAATTCGGGGTCGCCGGGGCCAGCACCTACGAAAAGGACACGGCCGGAGGATAGGGTGCAATCCTGGAGCTCCATTTTGCGCTACTCGCTCATCTCGGGATAGGCAAAGATCTCTTGACGAGTGAGAGCCTCCCATTCCTGCTCGCCGAAAAAGGTCTCGATGACCTCTCGATGAACGGCTCCGGGATCGATATCCTGAAACAGCTCCGGATGGAACCAGGTAGCATAGTAGAGCAAGCCCACGGGGTAACGAAACGTGAGAAAGACGTCGGCCTTGATGATATATACGCGGCTATCTCTGACAGCACTGATGCTTTCCCAGCCCGGCCTGCTCATGATCTCGGCACGTGTCTGCCGCATCTCCTCTAGCGCGGCATCTCCGCTGACACGAACGACAATCACATCGGGATTCCGCTGGATCACCCACTCGGAGCTCATATCGGGCGTGCGCACTGGCTGATCAGCGGCGACATTGACGCCACCTGCTTGGGCGATTGGTCTATGAAAGGCCGTTTCCGCGTTGGCCGTCTTGAGAGGCGAGTTCCACTCAAAATAGACCCGGGGCTTGTCTCCACCTTCCGCTTCCAGGTGCGCGATGCGCTGGTCGACCATGTCCGTCTGCTGTGCCATAAACTGCACAAGCTGTTCAGCCCTGTCTTCGGCACCCAACATGAGCCCAAAGTTCTGGATCAGGAGCTCGATCCGGTCAGGATCGCTCGTCGAATCCACGTAGGAGGGGATACCAGCCGCATCGAGTTTCTCCCGATCCTCGGAATGGAACATGGCATCGGCCAAGACGACGTCGGGAGCTTTGGCGATGATGCGCTCCAGGCTGGGCTTGGCCGAGGACCCAGCCACAACCTCAACGCCATCTAGCGCCATGGTGGGAAAGGTCGAAAAGGCATCCCGGCCTACCAGCTTGTGGCCCTGACCAAGCGCGCAGACAAGAGCGGTCATCCCCGAATTAATCGAGATCACCGTGTTTGCCGGATAGATCACCTCGACGCCTATGTCATCCTTGTCGTACACGACAATTGTCTCGTCCGGCACTGGGAGATTGGGGGCGATGTCACATCCCCCGACCGTCATGACCAGCATCGCCAAGACGATCATGGCCAGAAGATGCGTTTGCTTGCTCATACGTCTCCTCTAGACGGAGAGCCCCGAGACCGCCCCGTCCAATGCCACCCGAGAATGGGAGCGAACCGAATCCAGCAGAGTGATGACCGGGATCCCTTCCTCGTCTATGTGTACTCGGGCCCACACACCATAGACGGCCCGCAGCATCTCAGGGGTCACCACAGAGGCTGGGTTGCCACAGGCAAATACCCGCCCCTCGTGTAGCACGACGATGGTATCGGCCACCCGAACGGCAAAGTTGAGGTCATGCAAGACGAGAGTCGTGACCAAGCCTTTCCTCAGCGTCATCTCTTTGAGCAAAGCCGCGATCTCCAGTTGATGCCGCAGATCCAGGTTCGCGGTAGGCTCGTCCATTAGCAGAACGCGGGGATCCTGTACCAGAACCTGGGCGATGGACACCATCCGCTGTTGTCCGCCACTGAGCTCACAGACCGACCTCAAGGCCAGATGAGCAATGCCTAGGTCGTTCAGGGTTGCCAAAGCCAAGTCCAGGTCTGTTTCACTCACCCGCCAGGACAGGGTGCGGAACCGCCCCAGCAAGACCGCCTCGAGGACGGTTAGTTCCATGCTTCCCAGACCGTCCTGCACCAGATAGCCAACAAGCTGGGCCCGATCTCTAGTCCCGAGAGCGGAAAGCTCCTGCCCATCGAGCACAACACGGCCCTGTGGCTTTAGAATCCCCGCAACACACCGCAACAGCGTCGACTTGCCCGCCGCGTTGGGCCCAACCAACGCAGTGATCGACGAATCGACTTGGAGATTGATCTGGTTCAGCACCAGCTCAGAATCATAGGCAAAGCTCACGTCCTCCAGATACAGGCTCACCAGTACCGGCTCCTTCGAATGAGAACGAGGCTTAGAAAAAAAGGAATGCCCACGAACGAAGTAATGATACCGATAGGGAAAACGATACCGGGAACAAGCGCCTTGCTGACGATTGACGCCACCGTGAGAACAAGCGCCCCATTGAGCGCTGACAGCGGCATAAAGAAGCGCTGGTCCTCTCCCACGAGCATCCTCGCGATGTGGGGCGCTGCCAGCCCAATGAACCCGATGGTGCCTACAAAGCAAGTAGCCATCGCCGCCAGAATGGAGGTAAGAACCAGTACCCTACGTCGTAGGCGTCTTACATCGATGCCCAGGCTTTCCGCTTTGGCATCGCCCAGCCGCAAAGCGGTCAGCATCCAGGCGTCCCGAGCGAAAATGGGCAACGTGACAAGCAACGTGCTGCCGACAATGGCAACGCCAGTCCATGTCGCCTTGGAGAGACTGCCAAACAACCAGAATACGATGGCCTGCAGCTGCTCTTGTGTAGCCATGTATTGTAGAAGAGCCAGTAGCGCACTGAACAAAAAGTGGAATGCAATGCCGGTGAGCACGAGGCTTTCGACAGAGGCCCGCCTCAGTCGAGAGACCGCGTACACCGAAAATGAACAGAGCAAGGCAAAAATAAAAGCATTCACTGGGACCAGAAATCCTGTCGCGAGTGGAAGCAGGCCAACTCCCAACACCAATCCCAGCGCCGCACCAAACCCTGCAGCGGCTGCAACCCCGAGGGTGTAAGGGCTGGCCAAGGGGTTCGCCAAGATGGTCTGCATCTCTGCCCCAGCTATCCCCAGGCTCGCGCCTACTACCAGAGCCATCGTGGCTGCCGGCAATCGGATCAACCAGACGATGGCCCAGGTCGGCGCATCGGCCGCGCTGGGCAGAGCAATAGCGGAAACAACCTGCCGGAGCGAAAGGCCAGAAGGGCCAACCAGGACGTCGATGATCAGAACTATTGCAAGGGAAACTGCACCCAGAACCAAATAGAGGCGCTTGGCCCTTGTGATTCTGCGGTATAGCTGCTTCCCGCTCGCCAACGAATCCAGTTGCCTGCTTGTGACCAAAGTCTAGCATCCTAGTTGGGTAATAGTCGTACATCAGCAAACAAAAAAGCCCGCCTTCGATGAAGGCAGGCTAACTAGGCCCCTTGCCATCTCGGCAAAGGGCATCGGCTGGCTTCGCCCTAAGGCGAAACCAAAGCCATGCTCCCACCCCCTTCCGCGAGGTCGTGCAGAGCGGATAGAGGCGGTCGACCTGACTTGGTCAGCGTGTTGACGAACACCGTGACCTTACAGTTGCGGGACAGCGCCGGACTTGCACCGGCTTCGCGCTTTGAGCCCTGATATCCAGATGGAAGGGCACCTCTATCGCCAGTATTCAGTTGGCGGCCAGTATATCACCAAGGATGTTAGGGGTCAAGGCACATGCTCCCGGGGTTCTACGCCAAAAAGCATGGGAGCGACGAAACCCTGCCGGGGCATCTGCTTCCTCTGACACTGTTCCAGCGGTATCAGGGCTGCTTTCTGGTGTATTGGAGCGGCTGATCGAGTGGAGGCCGACGGCGAGCAGTTGTTGCGCATGTAGAGGGCCGTGGTCGCGTGGGACGGTCGGCGCGCAGAGCCTGACCTGGCACCTTGAGAACCGCCCCATCGGGTATCGGTCCAGCGTCGCCTTCGCCGGCTATGCCTACGACGGCGACGGCGTGCACGTCAAGATCGTGTCGAAGTCGTACGATGCCTGGGGGGATATCCGCCCCAGGCCGGATAACGCCCTGCCGACGGACTATGCCCTCACGGGGCAGCACCTGCAGGGCGAGACCGGGTTGTACCAGATAAGGGCGAGATGATTCGGTGCCCTCGCCGGGCGGTCACTCAACGCCGATGCCGTCGTGCCGGGACGGCGGCTCGCTCGCTGGCTAAAAGAGCGGCAACTGCTTGGCGGCCTGCGGAGCATAGAGAGGAATGCGAGG
>CAZUZB010000028.1:0-19195 GCA_964624695.1 uncultured Anaerolineales bacterium
GCCGACAGAGGCGCGACTGAACCTTCGGAGGTAGGCCATGGTGCGCGACAATGGCAGGCTCTGGGTGCGCCCTCGGCCGGAATCGATGCGCGCTCGTGCCTAGGGCGAGGCTCCGCGCGTGAACGGTTTGCGCAGCCGGGGCCAGGCCGACAGGTGCGTGCGCCTTTGCTTGCGGCCCGCGAATTCGCTCGACTCGCTCCATAGACAACCGATGAAGCTTTAGCGACCATTGGTGTCAGGTTGACACCTTGAGACATGGAGAAAGGAAGGGCGCGGTGAAAAAGACTGGTCGTCCTTGGGTCGTTTTCAGTCTTGTCTTGTTGTCGCTTATGGGAGGCTGTTCCGATTACGATGATCAGCCAGGACTGTCAGGGGCAGCGGCAACCAGCACGCACACTCTGGCGCCAACGGTTACGCAACTCCCAACGCCTTCAGCGACTCTTTCGCCAACGGCTGAACCTGGTGGCTGGGTTTGGGTGCAAGTGGGAACGGCTTTGAACCCTGAACAGCGGCCCATTGAAGTGTGTAAGGAAGACCAGCGCTCTTGCACACGGTTTGAGGTAACAGAAAGCGGGTGTACGATTGATAAAGTCGAGATGCAACTGGAAACAACGGTTTATGACTATCAGATAGCTTGTTCATGTGACAGTCCTCCGCGTGAGGTCTGGCCTGGGGAGGAATACCGATTGAGTATAGGCTGCTCGGGCGACTTGAGGTCTGCCGACGAAGGCAACTCCTGGATCCAGGGTCAAGTAGCGATCTCCTATTATTATCTTGTCAATCCTGCCCAAAGGCAGTTTTTGCAGCCCTTTGAACAACAGTTTTGGTTTCGCCCATGGCACCCCGACCATGATGGAATCACAAGCAAAGAATGGGTGTTTTTTGGACCTTGGGGAGAACTGGGAGACGAGTTCGAGTTGGTTGCGCGTTGCGGCGAAGCGCCGTGCCAGACCCATTGGAGGTACCGGCTACAAGTGAAGGAATAGTGCGAACGAGTGCCAGGCGCGGGATAGTACTCACCTAGTGAGCGGACAAAGCCAACGAGGATACTCCAAAGGCAAGGCTAGAGCATCGTAACAGGAGTGAGAGCAGCGCCCAACCTCCGCTGCAGCCGACCTGCCTCGGCTGGCGCCTCGGCGGGCGGCTGAGCTTGGTCGATAGGCATCTTGAGATCATGCTGTGGCGCGAATAGTGGGTAACGCTACCGGTTTGCCAGTTGGCGATCTGAATGAAGGAATTGCGTGGTACCGCCGGTTGGTAGGAGGAAAAGAGGAACCCGAGCCTGCGCCCGGGGTGCGGGAATGTCAGATCATGCCGTCGGTATGGTTGCAGCTTTATGAGCAGGCTGCCGGCGGCTCACCAGAGACGCGAACGGCCCATGGTGGTCCGATCTGCGCCCACACTGTACACGCACTCTTGCTTGCGTCGTGCGAATCACGTAAACTCGATCCATGGGGATTGCTGCCTCTTTCGAACTCGCCCTGGTACAACCATCCCTTGGTCGGCCTAGCCGCTGGTGTGCGATGCCGCAAGATGATCGGAGGGACCCATGGCAGAGACGATGACCTCACGCGAGAGGCTGTGGGCGGCGCTGAACCAGCAGCAGCCCGACCGGGTGCCCATCTGGATGCTCTACCCCCGGGAGCGCCTGGGCTGCTATGCCGATGTGCACACCCTGCCCAGCTATGCCTCGGTCATGCCCCGGATTCGCGACGAGACTGACTGGCTCGACCGCCGCAGCATTCCCGCGCCATCGTTCTACACCACCGAGGCGCGCAGCGAATCTTGGGGGGAGGTCTCGGGCGATTGGACCATCACCCGCAGCGTGCTACACACGCCGTTGGGAGACCTGACGTCCGAATCGCGCACCCATCGACGTAACGCCGCCGGCGCGCGGACGGTCTACCCTTGCAGCAGCGTCGACGACCTGGAAAAGATCCTCTCCATCCCATACACGCCCGCCGAGCCGGACATGGGCGAGTTCCATCGAGCCGCCCAAGAGCTGGGCGACGACGGGTTGATGATGGCCAACCTGGGCATGCCGGTGGGCGTGTTGCATGGCCTGCTGCCCCCGGAGCTGTTCGCGCTGTGGAGCCTCACCGAGTTGGATGCCATGGTCCGCTTTACCGAGGCCATGTTCGAGCGCGAGTATACGTTCCTGAAAAAGGCGCTAGAGGCCGGCGCCGGGCCGGTCTTTTTCGCCGTGGGCACCGAGTTCGTGGCGCCGCCCATGTGCTCGCCCAAGGCCTTTGACGCCCTGATCACCCCCTATGACGCGCCGCTGTTCGAGCTGATCCATCGCTATGGCGGGCGGGTGATCGTGCACCATCATGGGAATACCCACGCCATCCTGGAGCGCATCGCCGACCTGAACCCCGACGGCATCCAGCCCATCGAGGAGCCCCCGGTGGGCGATTGCACCATGGCCGCCGCCAAGGAGCGAATCGGCGACCGGGTCTGCCTGATCGGCAGCGTCCAATACGACGACTTTGAGCGGCTGACGCCGGACGAGATGGAAGAGCTGGTGGTGCGGCAACTGCGCGACGCTGCCCAGGGGGGCGGGATGATCCTGGCGCCGACGGCCGGCCCCTATGCGGCCGAGCTATCGCCGAGGGCCCAGGAGAACACCATCCGGTTCATCGAGGCGGGGAAACGTTGGGGCGCCTATCCCTTGGCATGGACCTGACCGGGCGGACGCGATCAAGAACGGTGATAGGAGGGTTAGGAGATGAGACACCTCAAACACGAGGCCGAGTTCTGTGTGGTCGGCGGGGGGCTCTCGGGCATGGCCGCCGCCATCGCCGCGGCGCGCCACGGCGTCAAGACCGTGCTCATCCAGGATCGGCCGGTCCTGGGCGGCAACGCTTCCTCCGAGATCCGCATGTGGGTGTGCGGCGCCCGCGGCCGCGACAATCGCGAGACCGGCATCATCGAGGAGATCCTGCTGGAGAACCTGTATCGCAACCCGATGCGCAACTATACCATGTGGGACGCCATCCTATGGGCCAAGGTGCGCTACCAGGAGAACCTCAAGCTGCTGCTGAACTGCTCCTGCAACGACCTGGTGATGGACGGCGACCGGATCCGCTCGGTCAAGGCCTGGCAGGGCACCGCGGAGACCTGGCACACGGTCGAGGCCGCGCTGTTCGCCGACTGCTCGGGCGATAGCGTGTTGGCGCCGCTCTCGGGCGCCGAGTTCCGCGTCGGGCGCGAGGCCCGCGCCGAGTTTGACGAATCGATCGAGCCGGAGCAGGCCGACAAGCGGACCATGGGCATGAGCTGCCTGATCCAGGCGCGGGAGAGCGACCGCCCCCAGCCGTTCATCCCCTTCCCCTGGGCCGAGGTCTACCCCACCGAGGACGACCTGCCCCACCGCGATCATCGCCTGCCCCAATCCAACTTTTGGTGGATCGAGCTGGGCGGCGAGCAGGATAGCATCCACGACACCGAGGAGGTGCGTGACGAGCTGCTGCGGGCCGCGTTCGGCATCTGGGATCATATCAAGAACCAGGGCGATCACGGGGCCGACAACTGGGCGCTGGAATGGCTGGGCTTTTTGCCGGGCAAGCGCGAGAGCCGCCGCTATGTGGGCGACCATATCCTGACGCAGAACGAGGTGCGAGCCGAGGGGCGCTTTGACGATCTGGTGGCCTATGGCGGCTGGCCCATGGACGACCACCATCCCGGCGGCCTGCGCTGGAAGGGCGAGCCCACCATCTTTCACCCGGCGCCCTCGCCCTTTGGCATCCCGTACCGCTGCCTCTACTCGCGCAACGTCACCAACCTGTTCTGCGCCGGCCGGAACATTAGCACCAGCCACGCGGCCCTCAGCTCCACCCGGGTGATGGCCACCTGCGCCCTGCTGGGCCAGGCCGTGGGCACCGCCGCCGCCCTGGCCACCCAGCACGAGCTCACGCCGCGCGGGGTGTACCAGGAGCGGATCGACGAGCTCAAGCAGACGCTGATGGACGACGACTGCTACCTGCCGTGGAACGTGCGCGCCGTGCCCGAGCTGAGCCGGCAAGCCCAGCTCAGCGCGAGCGAGGGAGATCCAGAGCCGCTGCGCAACGGCATCGACCGCGCCATGCATGGCGCCCCCATCGGCGACGCCTACAACGGGTGGGTGGCGCGCAAGGGCGCCTCGGTGGAGTATCGCTTTGCCGAGCCGCAGCCCGTGGGCGTGAGCCGCCTGGTCTTTGATAGCCACCTGAACCGCACCGGCCAGAACATGCCCTGCGCCTACCCGCTGCAGGCCGAGCCGGCCAACGTCCCGCCGACCATGGTGCGCGCGTTCCGCATCGAGGCCGAGGACGCCGATGGCCGCTGGGCCGTGGTACACCGCGAGAGCGACAACTATCAGCGGCTGGTGCGCATCAGCATGGATCTGACCGCGCGCGCCGTGCGCTTGATCCCCGAGGAAACCTGGGGCGGCGACGAGGTGCGGCTGTTCGCCTGGGATCTGGACAAGTGACGCCTGGGTAGCGCCGCATCGCGAACCGGATCAGCGAACACACGCGGGCGAGGCTGAAAACGGCTACGCCCGCGTGTGCATTCGGCCTTTCCACGCTCGGGGGCGCCATCGAGCCCCATGGCATCCAGTGGGCATCCAAGGAGGTGAGCCGACGATGAGCCTATCCGCGCGCACCGTCCGCAGCAGCCAGAGCTCGTGGCTGGAGGATCTGCAGGAAAAGGGCACCCTGGTCGGGTTCTTGGGCATCTATGGCGCCGGCCTGCTGCTGGCCTTTAGCCAGGGGCTGCTGGCAGACAGCCCGGCGCAGCTATGGCTCCCCATCGCGGCGTTGCTGCTCGTCGGTGGAACCGCCCTGCTGCACCGTGCAGGGCGCCTGACATGGGCGCCGCTGCTGGCCCGCGCGCTGCTGGTCATCATCTCGGCGGGGCTGATCCTCTGCGCCGTGCATCCCGGCGGCATTCTGGTGGCCGCCCCGCTCTTGGGGTTGACGGTTCTTTTCGCGGGGGTGGTGCTCTCGATGCAGATGTCGCTGCTGACGGCCCTGCTGCTCACGATCCTCCTCTATGCCGGGTCACCGTTTCTGGCGCCCCTCGGCATCGCCGAGCGATCGGTGACATTGATCGCCATCTGGGGAGCCGCCGGGCTACAGTGGCTGGTGTTGCATCACCTCTCATGGACCATGCATTGGGCCTGGAGCGGCTACTATGAGAACCGCGCTGCCTTGGAGCGCGCTCGCGACCTCCAGGTAAAGCTCTTTGAGACGATGGAGGATCTCTCGGGAGCCAACGCCCAGCTCACGCGGCTGAACCAGCTCGCCAACAACCTGCGGCAGGTGGCCGAGGACGAGCGCCAGGCCAAACAGCAGTTCGTGGCCAACGTCAGCCACGAACTGCGCACGCCGCTGAACATGATCATCGGATTCTGCGAGATGATCACCCACTCGCCCCAGATGTACGGCGGGGAGATCCCGCCCAAGCTGCTGGCCGACCTGGCCGTCGTGCTGCGGAACGGACAGCATCTTTCCGAGCTGATCAACGACGTGCTGGACCTGAGCCAGGTGGATGCCGGCATGATGGCGCTCTCCAAAGAGCGCTGCTCGCTGGCCGAGATCGTGAACTCGGCCGTGCTGGCGGTGCAGCCGCTGTTCCGCTCCAAGCAGCTTTCTCTTGGCGTCGAGATGCCGCCCAGCCTGCCCATGCTGCACTGCGACCGCACCCGCATCCGCGAGGTGATCCTGAACCTGCTGAGCAACGCCGGTCGGTACACAGAAGAGGGCGGCTGCCAGGTGCGGGTCACGCGCCAAGGCGGCGACCTGGTCATCAGCGTGTCGGACACAGGGCCAGGCATCGCCCCGGAAGCGCAGAAACGGATCTTTCGCCCCTTTGAGCAGATCGATGGCACCTTGCGCCGACGCTACGGAGGGACGGGGCTGGGGCTATCCATCAGCAAGAGCTTTGTGGAGCTGCACGGCGGACGCATGGCCTTGGAGAGCGCGCCCGGCCGGGGCACGACCATCCAGGTCGCCCTGCCCATCGAGACGCCCACCGCCGCGGCCCCAGGGGCGCTGCGCTGGTTCAACCCACACCGGTCCTATGAGGAGCGCACGCGCCCGACGCGCTTTCACCCGCAGGCCGTGCGCGCCCGGCTGGTGGTGGTGGAAGAGGGGAACGCCATGAAGCGGCTCCTGGATCGCTACATGGACGAGGTCGAGGTCGTCTCGGTGCGATCCCTGGCCGAGGCGCGCGGAGAGGCGCTGGAGAACCCGGCCCAGGCGATCCTGATCAACGAGCTCGATGTGCCATCGGCGCTGAGCAGCCTGAGCTCGAACGCGCCGTTGCCGCCGGATGTGCCGATCATGGTGTGCGGCATCCCCGCCACCGAGGACGCCGCCAGCCTGCCGGGAGTGAGCGCGTACCTGGTCAAGCCCGTATCCCGCGCCCAGATGCTGCGCGCCCTGGACGCACTGCCCGGCCCCATCGAGAGCCTGCTGCTGATCGACGACGAGCCCGATGCGCTG
Source organism: uncultured Anaerolineales bacterium (assembly GCA_964624695.1). Lineage (GTDB taxonomy): Bacteria > Chloroflexota > Anaerolineae > UBA1429 > UBA1429 > DAIRUQ01. Next base: position 6,489 of record CAZUZB010000028.1, read on the forward strand.
CACCTGTTTCGGCGGATGCTCGCCAGCGCCGAGCGGGGCTATCGGGTGATGCGGGCCAGCAGCGGGGTCAGGGGTCTCCAGATCCTGGCCAGCCAACGGCCAGACGTGGTGCTGCTGGACCTGGCCATGCCCGATATGGACGGCTTTGGCTTTCTCCAGGCCAAGAACGCGGACCCTGCCCTGCGGGATATTCCGGTGATCCTGGTCTCGGCCAAGGATCCATTGGGGCATCCGCTGGTGAGCAACGCGCTGGCGGTGACCACCGATCGGGGGCTATCGGTGCGTCGCCTGCTGGGGGCCATTGGGGCGCTGACCGAGGTGCTCTCGCCTACGGCAGCACGCGAGCCAAGCCAGCCAGCAGATCCTCGCGGCTGACCGGCTTGCGGATAAAGGCGGCGGCCCCCAGCGTCAGGGCTAGCTCCTCTTGCGGCAGGATGGTGCACACCAGCACGGGGATCCGGCGGGTGGCCGGATGCTCACGCAAGCGGCCCAGCAGCTCCCAGCCATCGGTGCCGGGCAGCATCACATCGAGCACGATGGCGTCGGGGTGTGCCTCGGAGGCCATGTCCAGGATCTGCTCCGGCTCGCGCAGGGGCAGCATGCGATAGCGCGTATCCTGCAGGTAGCGCTCGAAAAGGCGCAGTGCATCGGCATTGTCATCCAAAAAGAGAACCTGCGCCTGGCGCGCTTGGGAAAGGGTCACCCGGGCGTACAGGCGTTCCTCGGGCTCGCCGCCACAGAGGCGCACCGTGAGCTTGGCCCCAAAGGCATCGGCCAGTTGGCGCGCCATGGCGAGGCTCTCCTCCACCGTCGATTGAGGCTCGCTGACCCCCGGAGCCCCCGGGGCGATGGCGCGCACGATCAGCGCCAACCCCTCGTTGGCCACATGGGCGGAAAGCTGCACCACCCCCTTGGGCGCCGAGCGAACCGCCGCCGTCAGCAGGTTGATGAGCGCCTGGCGCAACGCAGCCAGTTGCCCCACAATGGGCGGCAAGTCCTCGCGTAGCTGGCACGTCAGCCGGACCTCGGCCTCGTCGGCCAGCGGCCCGATAATCCGCAAGACGCTCCGCACCAGATCCTGCGGCGAGCTGGCCCCCCGCGGAAAGCTCTGGCGGACCCACGCCAGCTCCTGCTCGCGGCCCTGGGGCGATTCGTCAGCGGGCTCTGCGGTGGGCGGCGCGGAGGGCTGGTGTACCCGCTCGGCGAGGCCATACTCGCGCCACAGAGCGTCCGCCAGGCAGGCCACGGCGGCCTGCTCGTAGCGGCGGAGCTGACGCACGCTCACGCCCAGATCGTCGGCCACCTCGATCTGGGTGGATTGCTCCACGAAACGGTAGGTGAGCACGTAATAGTTGCGCCACGCCACGGCGTGAGAGGGCACATCGGGGCTGGGCTGGAGAGCGGCGATGGCGCGCACGAGGAGGTCGCTCAGCCGCCCGAAATCGGCGCCGTTGCCGCAAAGCTCCAGCAACGTGCTCTGGCGGAGGCCGCCAGGATCATAGAGATGAGCCAGCGCCTCGCGCAGGGCTTCGGCAAACTGTTGTTGGGCCTCTTGATGACGAGCCTGGTCCATGTCTGGTGGTTGTCCTGTCAATGTCCTAGAACGGCCCACGGAGCGAGATGACCCTGTTATACTAGTAGACAGTGAGAGATGCAATCGATCGCTCAGAGAGGGGGGCACCTGCAAGCAAAAGTGCGAGCTCACGAGTCGCCGAGAGAACAGGTCGTGGTCTTTCCAAGGAGGTAAGGATGTCTACGGAACTTACGCGTCGTGACTTTATCAAGTCGGCCGCTATCACGGCGGGTATGGTGGCGCTGGCTGCCTGCGCGCCTGCGGCTACCGCTGTGCCGGAAGCGCCGACGCAAGCGCCCGAGGCGCCCGAGGAAAAGGCTGCTGAGGCGACGGCGGCGCCAGCGGCTACTACCGCGCCAGCGGCCACCGAGTGCCAGATGGACTGGAACCCGACGTTCCCCGAGGCCCCCAAGGTGTACGATCCGCCGGTAGAGATGGCCGTGATCTGGGAGCCGGGGGCCGAGTATCCCGCGGGGTCCGATCGGTTCAACAACCCGATGTACAACCGCACCCTCGAGCACACCCACCTCAAGTACACCATGCACTGGGAGGGCTACGGCGAGACGGCCACCACCAAGTTCGCCGCCGATATGGCTGCGGGCACCTTGGCCGACCAGTTCAACACCAGCGGCATCACGTTGGAGCAGTTGATCGACGAGGACATGCTGGCCGACATCAAGGACATCTGGGACGCGACCGCATCGCCCCTGGTCAAAGAGAAAAAGATGTACCCAGATTTCAAGTGGTGGAAACCCGCGCTCCGCGATGGGAAGCTCTATGGCATCCCCTTTACCTGGGGGCCAGCCTACAACGTGGACAACATGTGCATCGTGCGGCAAGACTGGCTGGACGAGCTCGGCTTGGAGGCACCCACTACGGTAGAGGGCTGGGGCGAAACGGCTCGCGCCTTCAAGGAAGCCGGTCTGTGCCAGTTCGGCGTAGCGGCCTGCAAGAACCTGGTCACCTGGTTCATGAGCCTGGATCCGATCTTTGGCGCCTATGGCGTCATGCCCGGACGCTGGGTGCCCGATGGCGCCGGCGGCGTCAAGTTCGACACCATCTCGCCGGCCGTCAAGGACGCCCTGGCCGTCATCCGAGACTGGTACGACGAAGGCTTGCTCAACCCCGATTTCTACACCTTTGGCGAGGGCGACGCCTCCGGTGACGTTGCCGGTTCCAGGGTCGGGCTGTTTACCGCGCCCTGGTGGCATGGTGGCAGCCAAGGGAACCTCGAGAAGGAGAACCCCGGTTGGCGCTTCCAGCCGATCGACTATCCCAAGGGCCCCAGCGGGCTGCAGGGGCGCGCTGGATCCGGCGAGGTCCAAGCTCTCGTCTGCTTCCGCAAGGGCCTGGATCCCACGGCCATCGAGGCGGCCATCAATAACCTAAACTGGCACATGGAGATGCACGTGAACTGGCTCCAGTACCAGCAGTATGGCGAGCATCGCAACAGCCACGCCTTTACTGAGGGGTTCGAGTGGGAATGGGACGAGAACTGCGAACTGCAGAACGGCCCCATCCCCTACAACATCGCCGGTACCTATAGCTACATGAACGCTATCGACCTGGGCTTCCCCTATGGCATCTACCCGGCCTACCAGTACGACGTCTATGCGGACATGGCCCCCTGGTTCGAGCAGGATCCGGCCAGCCTGGACAAGGCGCAACGCTATGTCATCAACAAGCCGGGCATGGACAAAGAGGTTCAGTACTATTCCTTTGTCTATGAGACGCTGGACGTGGCCATCGCCGACGAGTACTTTGGCAACGCCACCGATCGCATGAAGGCGCTGCTCCCCGACCTGAACACGCTTGCGTCAGAGGTCCTCCTGAACATTGTGCTCGGGAACGACAGTCTCGACCGCTTTGACAGCTTTGTCGACGAGTGGAAGAGCCAGGGCGGCGACGAAGTCACCGCCGATGTGAACGCCTGGTACCGGGAAACCTACGGGTAGGCGACCGCAGCAGATCCAAAAGCGGGCTGAACCGCCACGAGCCTCAGCCCGCTTTTGGCTACCTGAAAGGAAAGGAGACGCCATGGGCGGTAGCGCAACCATCACGGCACGAAACGCTCCCGGCAAAGCCACGGTTCCAGGCGAGCCGTACAAAGAGCCGCGCATACCCTTCTCTCGAGTGCTCAAGCAGCATTGGATGCTGTATGTAATGCTCCTCCCAGCGCTGGTCCTGCTGGCGCTGTTCCACTATTACCCCCTATGGGGAATTGGCATCGCCTTTGTGAACTTTTCGCCAGCCAAAGGGCTCCTCAATTCACCATGGGTGGGACTGGGAAACTTTCAGCGGTTCTTTGGCAGCCGCAACGCCATCAACATCCTGCGCAACACGGTGGTCATCGCCGTGGGCAAGATCGTCCTCGGCCAGCTCTCTGCCGTCATCTTTGCGCTGGTTCTGAACGAGGTGCGGTCTCGGCTGTTCAAGCGAGGCGTGCAGACCATCACCACACTTCCCAACTTTCTCTCTTGGGTCATCATCGGCGGCATCATGGTGACGTTCCTGTCTACCACGGGGCCGATCAACACCACCCTGCAAGCGATTGGGGCAAAGGCGGTCCGCTTCCTGGGCGATGCCTCGGTCTTTCCCTGGACCCTGATCGTTTCCGAAACGTGGAAGGGCTTTGGGTTTGGGGCCATCATCTACCTCGCAGCCCTCACATCGATCAACCCAGAGCTCTATGAGGCCGCCACGGTGGATGGCGCCAACCGCTGGCGGCGGCTGCTGCACATCACGCTGCCGGGGATTGCGCCAATCATCGCGCTGATGGCTTGCCTGAACCTGGGCAGCATCCTGAACGCCGGCTTTGAGCAGGTCCTGGTCCTCTACAACCCGGTCGTCTACAGGACCGGCGACATCATCGATACCTATGTGTACCGCGTCGGTCTGATCGAGACGGACTATTCGATCGGCACGGCTGTCGGCCTCTTCAGGTCATTCATCGGCTTTTTCTTGATCATGCTGTCGTACTGGCTGGCCGACAGGTTCGCAAACTATCGCATCTTTTAGCAAAGGAGCGTTCCTCCTATGGCCATGGTCGAAGAACGCGGCATAGTCGATCGAACTGTAGATATCGTTCTCTATGCCATCTTGGCCTTGCTGGGGCTGGCGTGCCTGCTGCCGTTTCTCAACGTCATTGCCATCTCACTGAGCGGGTTCACCGCCGTATCGGCCAAGGCCGTATGGTTCTGGCCCATCAGCTTTAACCTTGACAACTATGGCTACATCTTGGCAGATGACGTATTCATCCGCTCTTTTGGCATCTCGGTCCTGCGGGTCTTGGTTGGCGTTAGCCTGAGCTTGCTGGTCATGGTGATCACGGCCTACCCGCTCTCGCGCGACAACATCTATATGCCTGGGCGCACGGTATTCAAGGCGCTGATGCTCTTTGGCATGATGTTCGGCGGCGGCCTGATCCCCTACTTTTTGTCATTGAGCAACCTGGGGCTCTTGAACAAGTTCGCCGTGCTGGTGATCCCCACGGCGCTGAATATCTTTAACACGATCCTGGTCATCAATTTTTTCCGTGGCATCCCACCCGAGCTGTACGAGTCGGCGGTGCTGGATGGCGCCAATCACCTGCAGGTGCTGTTCCGCATCTTTTTGCCCATTTCGACGCCGGTGCTCGCTACCGTGACCCTGTTCTCCTCGGTGGGGCACTGGAACTCGTGGTTCGACGGCCTGATCTATCTCAAGGACTCGTCCCAGTGGCCGCTCCAGAGTTACCTGTACACGCGCGTGACCACGCGCATGCTCCAGTGGAACGTCTCGGGATCCGCCGATCGCGCAGGCGCGACCTTTCAGCAGGCGACACCAGAGGGGTTGCAGGCCGCGATGATCATCATCGCGACCATTCCCATCATCTTGGTGTACCCGGCCTTGCAGCGCTATTTTGTCACGGGTCTGACGCTCGGCGCCGTCAAGCAGTAGCCTCGCCCAGCACGCTGCCACGCACACCGGCCGAGGGTCGGTGCTTGCCGCTGGCAGCGTTGCTGTGCCCCAGGCGGGCGGGAGGCGATCGGTGAGACGGCGCACGCTCTTGCTTGGCCTGGGGACAGCGGCTCTGGCCGGCGCCTGTGCACCCGCCCGTCGAGTGCTCGACATATTTGCCCCAAGGAGATCTGCCATGCTGACGCTACACATTGCGCCCAACGGAGACGATGGCTGGTCTGGCAGCCGGGCCGAGCCCAATGCCAACGGGACCGACGGGCCGCTGGCCACGCTGGCGGGAGCGCGCAACCGGCTGCGAGCGTTACGGGCCGCCCAGGAGATGCCCCCGGGTGGCGCCGAGGTGATCCTGGCCCCGGGTGACTATACGCTGGACGAATCGATAGAGCTCAAGGCCGAGGACGGCGGCACCGCGAACGCCCCCATCGTCTATCGCGGCGCTCTCGAGGCCGGCAGGGTGCGCCTCCTGGGGGGCAAGCCGATACGGGACTGGCGGGCCGTCAGCGACCCAGCCGTGCTCCAGCGCCTCGATCCCAACGTGCGCGCGCGCGTGCTGGAGGCAGACCTGGCGAAAGCAGGCATCGACGAGCCCGCGCCGCTCTCAGCCCGCGGATTCCAGCGCCCCATCCGCCCCGCCCACCTGGAGCTGTTCGTCGATGGACGGGCCATGGCGCTGCCGCGCTACCCCGCCCAGGGCTGGCTGACCATCTCTGGCCTGCCCGAGCAGACGGCCCGCGATGACGGCCACGGCGGCACCTTGGGCCTCAAGCACAAGGGATTTCTGTTCGAGAACCCCGCCCCCGCCACCTGGGCGCCCAGCGATGACATCTGGGCCTATGGCTACTGGGATTATGACTGGTCCGGCACCTATGAGCGGGTGGACGCGCTGGACGCCGACCAGGGCTTGGTGGTCACCGCGCCGCCCTACTGCTGGAAAGGGTTTCGGGTCGGCCAACGATTCGCGTTCCTGAACGTGCTGGAGGCGCTGACCGAGCCCGGCAGCTATTACGTGGATCGCCAGCGGGGGCGCATCTACCTGCTGCCGCCCGAGGGCGCCCCGCTGAGCGATGTCTGGGCCTCCACGCTGGGAGACCCGATGATCGCCCTGCAGGACGCCGACCACGTCACCTTCCAGGGCCTCACGCTGGAGGTCACCCGGGGGGACGCAGTGGTCATCCAGGGCGGCACAGGCTGCCGCGTGGAGCGCTGCACCCTGCGACATATCGGCAACCGGGCACTCGTCCTCAACGGCGGCGAGGGGCACACCGTCACGGCCTGCGAGATGTCCCAGATCGGCGATGGCACCATCGAGATTCGCGCCGGCGACCGAGAGAGCCTGACATCCTGCAACCACCACGTGACCCACTGCCATATCCATGACTTTTCGCAGTGGGTGCGCTGCTATACGCCGGCGGTGCAGATCTGGGGCGTGGGCGCGACCGTCTCGCACAACCATATCCACGATGCGCCCCACTCGGCCATCATCTATTGGGGCAACGAGAACGTCATCAGCTACAATCAGATTCACCACGTCACCATGGAGACGGGCGACTGCGGCGCCATCTACACCGGGCGCGACTATACCGCGCGGGGCAACGTCGTCTCTCACAACTGGATTCACGACAGCGGCGGCGTGGGGATGGGATCCATGGGCATCTACCTGGACGACTGCGTCAGCGGGCAGGTTCTGGTGAGCAACGTGTTGGAGCGCTGCACCCGCGCCGTGTTCATCGGCGGCGGGCGCGACAACCTGGTGCGCGGCAACCTGCTGGTGGATTGCCAGCCCGCCCTGGCGGTGGATGGCCGTGGCATGGACGACCGCCCCGTCTGGCGGAACATGGTCATCAGCACGCTCAAGGAACGCCTCTTGGCCATGCGCCCCGATCAGCCGCCCTACAGCGAGCGCTACCCGGAGCTGGCCGCCACCCTGGCCTACTATCGCGTCGCGGACGACGTTGGTGAGGCCGGGCCGCACATCCCGCCCGAGGGCAACGAGATCGCGGGCAACGTCAGCGTAGGTGGCCATTGGAGCCAGGTTCACTGGCACGCCGAGGAGCGGCACCTCACCTGGGGCGAGAACCTGGTGACCGAGGACGCCGCCCTGCGCGAGGTGGCGTTGGGGCTGGCCGAGGCCCCGCCTGACGGGCCGTCGCTGCCGGCAGGATTCGAGATCATCAACCTGGACGAGATCGGCCCCCAGGGACCGGTGGGGGCGTGACCATGGCACCGAACCAGCGAGAGATCACCATGGAGCCGCGCGAGATCGTCCGGCGCTGCATCGCGTTCGACGATCCACCGCGCATCGGGCTGCATTTCCACGTCAGCCCCATCATCACGCCCAGCGGCCCGCGCGTGTGGCCGGTGACCGACTTTGCCGGCGCGTCCTACGGGCCCGATCCCGCCTTTCAGCCCGGCCCCGACGGCCGCAACGAGTGGGGCGTCAAGATGCACAGCCCCGACCCCACCGGCGAGAACATGGGCGAGTCGCTGGATCCCCCTCTGGGCGAGGGTTGGCACCGCCTGGAGAGCTATCGCTTTCCCGATTACCACGCCCCCGGCCGCTACGCTGGCATCGCCGAGGCGGCGGCGGCGGGGCACGCCCAAGGCAAGTATGTCTATGGGCACGTCCCCAGCCTGATGCTGCTGCCCATCAACCTGCGGGGCATGGGCAACTGGCTGCTGGACCACGCCCTCTACCAGAGCGAGCTGGCCTACCTGCTAGAGCGGATCCTGGAGGCGCGCCTGGCCGCCATCGAGCAGTATGCCGCGGCCGGCGTCGACGGCATCATCTCCTACGACGACATGGGCACCGACGAGCGCGGGTTCATGCGCCCCCAGGTGTTCCGCCAGCTCTATTTCGAGCCCTATCGGCGCACCATCGACGCGCTGCACGAGCACGGGATGCATTTCCTGCACCACTGCTGCGGCCAGGTGCGCGAGTATATGGACATGTTCGTCGAGGCCGGGCTGGACGTGCTGCAGCTCGACCAGCCCGAGCTGATGGGCATCGAGTGGCTGGGCGAGCAGTATGGCGGCAAGCTCTGCTTTTGGAACTGCGTGGACATCCAAAAGACCCTGCCTACCAACGATCCCGCCCTGATCCAGGATGAGGCCCATCGCCAGGTGTGGCACTTGGGGCGGTACGGCGGCGGGTTCATGGTCAAGGCGTATCAGCAGCCCAACGCCATCGGCATCACCGTTGAGGCATCGCAGGCGCAATATGAGGGCTTTGTGCGGGTGGCCCAATACCCGCTGATCCCCCACCCCGAGCCCAAGGAGGGTTAGGCCGTGGCTCAAGACAGATGCACGCTCCAAGCCAAGATGCGCGACCTGTTCGCGGGGCCGTTCCCAGGCCACGCCATCTGGATGGATCCGGATGGCATGGTCCGTCTCATCGAGGCCAACGATGGGCGCGGCGATTTCACCGTGTCAGACCGGCCAGTCGAGGAGTGGCTTGGTTGGGCGCTGGAGAACTATGAGCGCAAGGTGGCCTGGCACGAGGCCGTCGACGACGACGCCATCCCGTACGTCAAGCTATCCACCGGCACCCAGCTCTTTGCCGCCGCCTTTGGTTGCCCCGTGCACCAGTACGAGGATGACAACCCCTGCGCGCTGCCCACCGTCGGCACCGCCGCCGAGGCCGATGCGCTGGAGGTTCCCTCGCTGGATGATCCGCCGCTGGCGCGGGTGTTCGAGCTGGGGCGGCTGGTCCGCGAGCGGGTGGGGCCCGAGGTGCCCATCGGCGTGCCCGATATTCAGAGCGCCCTGGACATTGCCGCGCTGATTTGGCGCAAAGAGGATCTGATGCTGGCGCTGATCACCGATCCCGACGCCGTCGATCGCCTGGCGGCCAAGTGCCAACAGGTGCTGATCGCGTTCTTTCGGCGGTTTCGCCAAGAGCTGGGCGTGGTGAACTATTGCCACTGCCCTTACGGCTGGGCCCCGCCCGAGCAGGGCGTCTGGCTCTCGGAGGACGAGGCCGGCGCGATCTCGACCCGCATGTTCGACCGGTTCTGCCTCCCCTGGCTGGTGGAGCTTTCGGAGATCTTTGGTGGACTGTTCGTGCACTGCTGCGCCACCGCCGATCACCAGTACCCATCGTTTCGGCGGATCCCCAACCTGCGCGGGCTCAATCGGGTCTTTCAGGAGCCGGGCCCGCAGCCGGCCATCGACGCCTTTTCCGGGCACACCGTGCTGATGCAAGCCTGGACGGCGCTGCCCGACGCCCTGGCCATGCTCGAGATGGCGCGCCCCAACACGCGCTTTCTGTTCAACATGCCCGTTCAGCCGCTGGACGAATCCCGCCGCACCGTGGACACCCTACGCGAGGCCTGCGCGCGGCACGAGGCCGCCTTTGAGGAGCAAACGCCATGATGCGACCGCATCCTCAGCACCCAACGCGCCGTGAGCGCCTGCTCAACGGCTGGTGGGACATCCTCCCGCAAGCGCACCACGACCTGGCCGTGCCGCTGGAGCCCGAGGCGACGCCAACCGAAGGCTGGACAGTGGCCGCCTATCTGGTGCCGGGCTTTTTCACGGACGCGGGCTATCCCGATGCGTGGCGAGAGACCCGGACGGCCTGGGCGCGAACCGCGTTCGCCGCGCCAGAGTTGACGCCCGACCAACGGGCCATCCTCACCGTCGATGCCGCCATCCCACGGGCGCACCTCTTTGTGAATGGGGCTCGCATCGCCGTGCAGGATGACATGTTCATCGGCGATCCGGTGGACATCACCGACCGGCTGCAGGCGGGCGAGAACGAGCTGGCCGTGTTGCTCACGGACCATCGCCGCTTCCCGCACCCGGATACCGGCGAGCTGACTCTGGAGGAGGTGCCCTGGGGCTGCTGCATCAGCCGGCAGCAGGCCGGCATCTGGCAGGACGTGCGGCTGGACGTCCGTCCCGAGACGCATATCGCCCACACGACCATCCGCACCTCGGTGCGGGAGAGCCGCCTCTGGATCCGCGTGCTCGTGCGCAACGCCAGCGCGCGGCCGTTCCAGGGCGAGCTGGTCGCCCAGGTAGACACCGGCGCGCAGGCCGGCCCCGGTTTGTCGCCGCAACCCGTGACGCTGGCGCCGGGCGAGACCGCCGAGATCGTTCTGGAGGCGCCCTGGTCTGGCTACCGGGCGTGGTCTCCCGAGGATCCGCACCTCTATCAGATGGACCTCTTGCTGGTTACCGATGGACGCGTGGTCGACGCCGCCCGCGAGCGCTTTGGCTACCGCGAGGTGTGGATCGACGGCCACCGCATTCGGCTCAACGGGCAGCCGCAACGCTGGTACGGCGAGTGGGCCCACAAGGCTCACGCCCACTGGTTGCGCCCTGAATACGTCCGCCAGTGGTACCAACAACTGCGCGACCTGAACATGAACTATGTGCGGCTGCACACCTTTCCCCATCCAGAGATGTACCTCGACATCGCCGACGAGATGGGCATCCTGATCTGCCAGGAGACGGCGCTGTACGGATCGTTCCAGGGCGGCCTGGACACGCCCAACCTGTGGCCCAACGCCGCCGCCCATGTGCGCCGGATGGTCCGCCGCGATGGCAATCATCCCTCGCTGGTCCTCTGGAGCGTCGAGAATGAGATGCGCTGGGCCCTCAACACCATGCCGCAAGCCCGGGTGGAGCTGCCCAAGCTACGACACCTGTTCCACCAGCTCGACCCCACCCGCCCCGCCATCCACGATGGCGACAGCGGCATCTGGAACGAGCGCGAGCAAGAGCTGATCTCGCGCCACTATGGCCCGGCCTGCCACGGCTGGGGCTGGTGGGACCGTTCGCGGCCGCTGCTGGCCGGCGAGCTGGGCCGCTGGCACTATGGCTCGCCCCACGTGGCCCTGACCTGGGATGATGACGCCGTCTATGCCGACTACCAGCGGATGTGCCGCTCCATCGCCCAGGACGCGGCGCGCATCATCGAGCTGGGGCGCGCCAACGAGGTGTCGTGTCTGTTCCCCTGGAACACCTCTGGGCTGGACAACCTGCGCCCCGGCGAGGAGCGGACCTTCGACTGGCCCGACCCCGCCGCGCCCCACGCCAAGCCGCTGGTTCACACCGCCTACCAGAGCGAGTACGCCTGGTGGCGCGATGAGGAGCCCTATCGGCCGGGACCCAGCTTTGCAGCGCTGCGCCGGGCCAACCGCCCGGTGGCGCTGGTGCCCTGGCAGGAGCGCTCCGGCTACTACAACGACGACACGGCGGCCCATCGCGTGTTCCTGGTCAACGACCTCCCGCACGAGTTCCGCGGCAGCCTGACCGCGCGGCTGGTCCAGGACGGTCGCGCGCTCTGGGAGGATCAGGCCGCCATCACGGCGCCGGCCGGCGGCACCACCGAGCATACCTGGCAGATACCTCTGGCGAGCCTGGACCCCGGCGACGCCATTCTGGAGACGCAGTTCGTCCCTGAGACCGACGCCGACGCAGCGGCCACCGACGCCATCCAGCGCCCGCTGCGCATCGGCGATCCCGCCGCGCGGAACGAGCGGCTGCGCCTACCGCCCGTCGGCGTGTGGGGCCAGAGCGCCCTGATCCCGTGGCTGGAGGCCCGTGGCGTGCAGGCCCGGGCGGTCTCGCCCGAGGCGCTGCCCCACCCCGCCGACACCCCCATCATCATCGTCGGCGAGGGGGCCGTGCAGCCGGGCAGCCCGGTCACGCGCGCGTTCCAGGCCTACTGCCAGGCCGGCGGTCGCCTGCTGGTGCTGGAGCAGCAGCACAGCCTCTTCCCCGGGCTGGCCCTGCAACGGCTGCCCAACGAGGCCGCCCATCTCCGCGACCCGCAGCATCCAGTGGTCGCCGGCATCGCGCCGCTCGACCTGCGCTTTTGGGGAGACGACCCCTACGGCCTGCCGTCCTCCACCAGTTGGGTAACGACGATTCCTTATGTCAAGCCCAGTGACGTGGGCTATGTGCACCCGATCATCGATTCCAGCGGCGGTGACTTTGGCACCGGCGGCCTGGGCTGGGCGCCGGTCATGGAGGCCCGCATCGGCCAGGGCATCGCCATCGGCATGCAGCTCAACCTGGTCGAGCGGCTGGGCCGCCTGCCCGTGGCCGATCGGCTGCTGAGCAACGCGCTGCGCTATCTGGCCGGGGCAACGCGGCCACAGCCCCAACCCATCGCCGTCGACGAGGCCTTGGCCACCGCGTGGCCGGCTCGACTCGCGACGGTGGA
>CAZUZB010000028.1:19295-23339 GCA_964624695.1 uncultured Anaerolineales bacterium
CCGCGTGGCATCGCTGGCTCGAACGCGGCGGCACCCTGCTGCTGTGGGACCTGCAGCCGGAGGCCCTCGCCTCCTGGCAACAAGCCTTGGGGGCCGAGGTGACGCTCCAGGAGCCCGCGCATCCGGTCTACCACCTGATCCGTGCGGCGTCGGACGATGATCCCGCCGGCATCCTGGCCGGCCTCTCCAACGAGGACACCTGCTGGCTGGAGAACTGGCAATACACCCGTACCAACCGCAAAGAGCCCATCGCGTCGCATCTGCTGGCGTCCTCGGTCGGGCGGGCGTTGCTCACCAACGCGCCGCGTGCGGGCCTGGACGTGCTCTTTGGCGACGAGCGCTCTTCCGAGCGCGAGCGCATGGTGGCCATGAGCGCCTACCTGGATGCCGACCCGCCGCCCACCCTGGGAGCCCTGGTAGAGATCGCCGTGGGGCGGGGCCGCGCGCTGGTATGCCAGGTCCACTGGCGCCCGGAAAAGTGGCAGTTCCGGCGGCTGCTGGGCACGCTGCTATGGAACCTGGCCGGCGCCGGGGGGATCGACATCCTCGATGGCGACACCACGCCCACCAGCGGTCGCCGCAGCGATGGCTACCCGCAGAGCGTCCTGGTGGCCGTCGACCTGGATGACGGCAGCATCGAAACGCTGCGGCAGGCCTCGGAGCGCCAGGTGGAATACTGTAGCGACAATGCCACGTTCCTGCAGCAACCTCATTGGCAGCGCGCCGGCACGCCGGACGGCCAGTTGACGGTCACGGCGCCGAGCGGCGGCGGCACCGCGCCCGGACGCGTCGTCATCGGCCTTCAGGTGAGCACGCCCACCGCGCGCAAGCTGACCTCCACCCTGGGGGGGCTGCCCAATCCCGACCTACAGACGCACTTGGCTCTGACGGGCGCTGGCAGCGTGCAGGCGTGGATCAACGGCGCCGCCTGGCCGCGAGCGACGCTGGAGGATGGCCAGGGCCGCATCGCCGATATCGACTTGGAGGCCGGAGCCAACAGCGTGCTGCTGGTCTGGGAGCCTGCTGACCGGCATAGCACGCTGGGCCTGCGGTTCGTGGACAAGCATGGCGATCCCGAGATCACCTACGCCTTTGGGTAGCGCGGGCGACAGCGACATGACGCCCATCTGAGAGGGTGAGTTGGCATGCTGTTTGGATTCGTGCCCTTGATCCTGCGCCGTCTCGGCAACCGCCCGTTGCTGACGACGCTGCTGATCCTGACCACGGCGCTGGCTGTGTCCATCACGGCCGGCATTCCGGTCTTTGCCGGAGCCGTGAGCCAGGTGATCATGCAGGAGGAGATCGACACCCGCCGCGACACCAAGGGCTGGCCGGTGTTTTCGGTGCGGATCAGCGCCACGCCCACCGAGCGCCAGCCCATAGGCATCGACGACGCCGGGCAGATCCGTGATTGGCTCCAGCAGGGGCTGAACCAGCACGTGGGCCTGCCGGTGCGCGCCCTCCACATGGAGACCCAAAGCCCCGCCTACCGCCTGGCGCCTCTGGCCGACGATCCCCGCTACACCACCGAGCACCTGGCCAGCGTGCGCGTGGTGACGCTGGAGAGCACCGCCGTGGGCGATGACGGCGCCGGCCTCCGCACCGTCGACGGCGCCCCGTATGGTCAGGAGATCGATCCCAGCATCCTCAACGTATGGATCGAGCAGGGCCTGGCCGATAGCCTGGCGCTGCAGCCGGGCGAGACCTATGAGCTGGGGCAGCTCTACTCATCGGCGGGGGATGGCGTGCCGGTCCGCATCGCCGGCATCTGGGCGGCCGAGGACCCCGCCGACGACGGCTGGTACCGCAATCCCGCCGTGCAGTTCGCCGGCAGCCTGCTGACCACGCCGGAGGCCTTTCTTCAGTGGATCGCGCCCATCACCCCGCAGGGGTCGAGTCTGACCTTTTGGTATTTCGTGATGGACGAGCAGCGCATGAACCTGGACCGGGCCGAGGCCTACACGGCCGGGCTTACGGCCCTCTCCCGCGAGGTGGCCAACCGCCTCGCCGGCGGGCAGATGGATCTGGACCCACGAGAGGATCTGTTGCGCGGGCAGGCGCGCAAGCAGGCCTTGCAGACGGTGCTATTCGGCTTTAGCGTGCCCGTCATCATCATCATGGTCTATTTCCTGGGGTCGCTCTCGGCCACGCAGACGCGCTTCCAGGCGGGCGAGATCGCCATGATGGCCAGCCGCGGGAGCTCGCGGTGGCAGTTGCTGGGCATCTGGGCGCTAGAGTCCCTGGTGCTCTTGGCGGCCGCGACCCCCATCGGGTTGGGCGGCTCGCTGCTCCTGGCTCGCAGCATGAGCTATGCCGACGGGTTCATGTCCTTTGCCACGCGAGAGCCGCTGCGCGTCAGCCTGGCATCGGTGAGTTGGGGGCCCGTCCTGGCGGTCATCGCCGCCAGCCTGGTGATCCGTCTGGCAGCCACCTGGCGCGCCTCGCGCACCACGGTGGTAGCTCACGAACGGGCGGCCGGCCGGCGCCAACTGCTGGTCAACAGCGTCCGCCTCTTTTTCACGGCCATGCTCTGCCTGGTCACCTGGTACGCCTATCGCCAGCTCACCACGCGGGGCAGCCTGGCCATGGCCGGCATGGACGTCCTCGATCCGCGCAACGATCCCCTGGTCCTGCTGGCGCCCACCCTGTTCGTGTTCACCGTGCCGCTGCTGGTGGCCGAGCTGTTCGTCTGGCTGATGGTGCCGCTGGGCTACCTTGCCGGCTATGTGCGGGGGGTCTCGGCCTACCTGGCCACGCTCAACCTGGCGCGCAGCGGCGGGCTGTACCGTGGCCCCATCTACCGGCTGGTCCTGTGCCTCTCGCTAGGCGTGTTCTACGCCTCGGCCGCCCGCAGCGCCGACGTCTGGCTGCTGGATCGCTTGCGCTACGAAACAGGCAGCGACCTCACCTTTGCGGTGGGCAAGCAGGAGGCGTCCGTCTCGCTGGGCATCTTTGGCAGCGGGGGGCAGGGAGCCTCTGCGGAGGATCCCTTTATGGTCCTGCCAACCGACGAGTATGCGGATCTGCCTGGCGTGAGCGCGGCCGCGCGCGTGGGCGAGTTCGAGGCGGCCCTGGCGGGAGGGGGCGACCTGCCGTATGTGCGCCTGCTCACGGTGGATCGCCTCGATTTTGGCGAGAGCGCCTACTTTCGCGACGACTATGCCCGCGCCTCCCTGGGCGAGCTGATGAACCGGCTGGCCACGGTCGCCAATGGCGTGCTGGTGCCCCGCAGCGTGGCGGCGCGCCTCAACCTGGGCGTCGGCGATCGCCTCCGGGCCAACGTCTTGGTGGCCGGCACCACGCGGCAGATCCTCGAGTACACCATCGTCGGCCTGTTCGAGTACTTTCCCACCATGCGCTTCGAGGGCGACCAGATCGCCGCACCGGTGCTGGTCACCAATTTCTCGTTCCTGGAGCTGAATACCAGCAGCCTGCTGCCCCACCAGATCTGGCTCCGTCTCGAACCGGGCGCGGACCCAGACGCCGTCCTCGGCGCGGTACGCGAGCTGGGGGTCACTCCGCGTGATATCGTCGTCTTGCCAGAGCTGGTGAGCCGCGAAGCGAACCGGATCGAGCGCACCGGCATGTTCGGCCTGCTCACGTTCTGTTTCGTCGCCGCTGCCGCGCTCTCGGTGGCCGATATGCTCGTCTACAGCACGGCCATGCTGCAGGAGCGGGCGGTGCGGCACGCCGTGCTCCGCGCGCTGGGGTTCCGCCAGCGAACCTTGCTGGATAGCGTCCTCCTGGAAGAGGCCGCTTCCCTGGTGTATGGGCTCCTGGCCGGGGTTGTGTGCGGCATCGCCTGCGCCCGGCTGTATGTGCCCTACTTTCCCCTCAGCGCCACGGCCGGGCGGCCCGTCCCGCCATTCATCCCGCTGCTGGATTGGGTCAGCACCCGCCAGATCGCGCTGGTGATGGGCATGGCGCTGTTGGCGGCGCAGGCGCTGGTGATGATCCGCATGATGCACACCCACATCTTTACGGCGTTGCGCCTGGGCAACCGCGTCTAGGCGCCCCTGTACGAAAGGTATCTGCCATGCAAGA
>CAZUZB010000028.1:23439-25397 GCA_964624695.1 uncultured Anaerolineales bacterium
GGCGATGATGGCCCCTGGGAACAGGTCCAGATCCCCCACTATGGCCCGCCCATCGGCCGCGCCACCGCCACCTATCGCACGACCTTTGAGGTCAGCCCCGAGATGCTGGCCCTGGGGACGGTCTGGCTCTGCTTTGAGGGCGTGGACTATATCGCCCACGTGGCCGTCAACGGGACGCATATGGGCTCCCACGAGGGGTTCTTCAGCCCGTTCGCGTTCGACGTCACCGCCCACGTGCGCCAGGGCGAGAACGAACTGGTCGTGCGCGTCGAGAACGACGCCATCATGATGGGCAACAGCAGTTGGGGCGAGGACGGCCACCTCTACGAGGGCGACAAGCTGTACGCGGCCACCGGCCCCGGGTGGGATCAGCCCGGCCTGGGCTGGCACCACTGCCCGCCCGGCATGGGCATCTACCAGCGCGTCTGGGTGGAGGCGCGCGACCCGCTGCACATCCGCGACATCTTTGTGCGACCTCTGGCCAATGATGACGGCGCGCCCTCGGGCGAGGTCGAGGCCTGGATCGAGGTGCATAACGCCGGTTCGTTACGCCAGCCGGTGTCGCTGTCGCTGTCGCTCTATGGCCACAACTGGGAGGCAACGCTCCTGGAGGCTGAGGCCTACGAGCTGGGCGGGGCAGCGGGCCCGGGCGTGAACTACTATCGGCTGCCCCTGACCGTGCCAGACCCCCGCATCTGGTCGCCCGATGCGCCCTGGCTCTATCAGCTGCAGGCCCGCCTCACCGACAACGAGGGCCGCATTCGCGACGTGGCCGCGCAGACCTTTGGCCTGCGCACGTTCGCCATGGAGCGCGACCAGGAGCCACTGGGCCGCCTCTACCTGAACGGCCAGGAGATCCGCCTGCGCGGGGCGAACACCATGGGCCACCTGCAGCAGTGCGTCATGCGCGGCGACGAGGACCAGCTCCGCGACGACATCCTGCTCTGCCGCATCGCGGGGATGAACTATTTGCGGCTGACCCAGCGCCCGGTGCAGCCCGCCATCTATGCCATGTGCGACGCCCTGGGCATGCTCACCCAGACCGACCTACCGCTCTTTGGCGTGCTGCGCCGCAACCAGTGGGTAGAGGCCGTCCGCCAGGCCGGCGAGATGGAGCGGCTGGTGCGGGGCCACCCCTGCAACATCATGGTCACCTATATCAACGAGCCGTTCCCCAACGGCAGCGGCAACCTGCACCGGCACTGCTCCCGCGCCGAGATGGAGGCGTTCTTCGAGGCCGCTGACCATGCCGTCCTGCTAGAGAATCCCGATCGCGTCATCAAGGCGGTGGATGGCGACTATGACCCGCCCGGCCCCGGCATGCCCGACAACCACTGCTACTGCGCCTGGTACAATGGCCATGGCGTGGACTTGGGCAAGCTCCATCGCGGCTGGTGGCAGCCGGTCCAGCCCGGCTGGCGCTACGGCTGTGGCGAGTATGGCGCCGAGGGGCTGGACTATGCCGAACTGATGCGGCGCCGCTACCCGGCCGAATGGCTGCCCAGCACGGCTGACGAGGAGGCCGCCTGGACGCCCGACCGCATCTCCCAGGCGCAGACGGGACGCTTTCACTATATGTGGTTCGATACCCAGCACAGCGTGGACGACTGGAGCGCCGCCAGCCAGGCCCATCAGGCCTGGGCCACCCGGCTGATGACCGAGGCGTTCCGCCGCGATAGCGGGATGCAATCCTTTGCCATACACCTGGGCATCGATGCCTTTCCCGCCGGCTGGATGAAGACCATCATGGACGTCGAGCGCCGCCCCAAGCCGGCCTACTGGGCCTATCGCGACGCCCTCTCGCCCATCCTGACCAGCCTGCGCACCGACCGCTACGCCTACTGGAGCGGCGAAGAGATCGCGTTGGAGGCCTGGGTCTGCTGCGACCCCACCGATCCACCCACAGACACGCAGCTCTGCTACGAGATCGAGCTGGATGGCACCATCCTGGCCAGCGG
>CAZUZB010000029.1:0-10144 GCA_964624695.1 uncultured Anaerolineales bacterium
TATGCCCTGCTCTCGCGGCTGCTCGCCTTCTGAGGCGCGCCGCTAGGAATCGGGGGCGGCAGCGGATGACGGCTCGGCGGGGATCTGCATCACCAGATCCTGGATCACCCACACGGCTTGGTCCTCGTCGCACGCCGCGTACACGCGGTTGACTTGCGCATCCACCGCCAGGGCCGTGATGGGCCCGCCGAACGCCAGCTCGGCTACCACCCCCATGGTGCGGGTGTCATAGGCCCACAAGGCTCCATCGTCCGCCCCATCGCCGCCCAGTGCCCCACCGAACGCCACCCACAGATGCTGGGTCGCCGGGTTGAGCGCCAAGGCCACCGGGCGCCGCGGCAGCGGCAGGCTCAGGCGCTCGGACTCGGTGGACGGGTCCCACACCTGGAGCCCATACGTTCCCATCCGCGCGTGGGCGCTATAGAACAGATCCGCCCCCTCATCATAGAGCAGATCGACGATGCTCAACCTGCCGGGGCCGCCGGGCGTCGTAGTGCCGTCCTTCCCGAGCCGATAGGCAACTAGGCCATAGTTGGAGCCCAGGACCCCATTGCCCGCCACCAGATAGGTGATGCCTCTGCCACTATCGACCGCCACCATCGCCGGGGCCTCGCTCGTACCCAGCGGGGTGTTCACGGCCACCGTCGCCGTCAGGCCAGTGGCGATATCCAGCACCATGCCCCCCGCGTATAGCATCCCGTGCGCCGCATCGTGGAACAGGGCCGTCGCGCCGCTCCCCACGTGGTACTGCTCGGCAGGCCCGCCGTCCGGACTGTGCAATATCAGCAGGCTCCCGGCCGCGGAGAGCACGGCGATCTGGGCACGCTCCGGCAGCCAGACGAGTCGGTTGGGCGCCGCTTCCGTGGGCCACATTCCCGTGATGCCGCCCTCGCCCAATGCCGCTACCTGATCCACGCTGCCCAGCGCGGCCCAGACACCCTCTGGCGCCACAGCCAGGGCAGATATCCGCGCCGCCAACGGGATGGGGCTGATCCGGCTCCCCGTGAGGGCATCCAGCCGCGCGATCTGGTCCGACCCCGCGCAAGCTGCGTAGAGCACACCTGCCCCCAGCGCCAGCGCCACCGGCTCGCGGCCCACCTTAGCCTGCCACGCGGGCTCCAGGCCATCGGCTGCCAGCGCCAACACCACATGCTCCTCTGGCAGGGCGATATAGACGCGCTCACCCGCCGCATCGGCCAGCACCGCCCGCGGCGAGCTAGGCAGCCCCGCCTCGCCGATTACGGACAAATCGGCGGCATCCAGCACCAACAAGCGATGCCCCTGGCTCGGCGCGTCGTACACGCCGGCATAGAGGCGGGAGCCATCGGGGGCATAGGCCAGGGCCCGCCAGATGCCCACCTCGGCCACGGCGATCTCGGTGCCTTCATCCAGCGCCACCAGATGGATCCGCCCATAGGTCACGGCTGCCGCCCGCGTCTCGTCGCGCGGGTCGGGCACGATCCGCAGAACCGGCGCGCCCTCCGAGAGCGCGATGGTTCGCAGCTCGCCGCCGCCCGCCAGCGAGTGCGCCACCAGGCGCCCATCGCCCGTGCCTACCCACAGCGCCTCGCCCACCACGGCGAGGGAGCTAGAACCGGCGGGCACCGGCCAGCGCTGCAAGACCGCCTCGCCATCGATCACCAACACCTGGCCCTGGCGCTGGTCGAGCACATACACCCGCCCACCGGCCGTATCAGCAGCCACGGCCACCGGCTCGGCGCCGGCGGCGATCGTAGCCACCACCCGCTCGCCCTCGATCACGGACACGTTGGCCGAGCCTGCGTTCACCACGTACAGTCGCTCGCCCAGGGCGACCAGATCCCGCGGCGACCACCCTTGGCCCGGCAGATCGAACAGGGCCACCGAGCCGACGATCCACGGGGCATCGGGCGTCGCTGTCGGGGTGCTCGTAACGACTACGGGCTCTGCAGCCGTCGGCAAGGCTGTGGTGGTGGGAGGCGATTCGGTCGAGGCGAATGGGGGGACGGGCGTGGGCGTGACACGGGCACAGCCGAGGCAGAGCGCGACGGCCAGCAAGACACCCTGCCTGCGCGCCCAGCCGCCCCCACTCACGGGATACCTCCGCCGACCAGCGGACCAAGGGCCTCCAAGATCTCTTGCATGGCGGTCACCGAGCCGCCCGTGATCGGGTTGGCTGGCAAAAAGGGACACGCATGCTGGACCCGCGTGCTGATGTCGAACGTCCCGATGCGGCGGGCGATCTCGATGATCTCGGTCTTGTCCAGGCCGATGAGCGGGCGCAACACCGGCAGCTCGATGCCCAGCGAGATGGCTCGCAGGTTGGGCAACGTCTGGCTGGCCACCTGGCCCAACGAATCGCCGATGACGATGGCGTCGGCCCCCACCTCGGCCGCTAATGCCTCGGCCCGCCGCAACATCAAGTGCTTGCACACCAGGCAGCTCCAGCGCTCCTCGCGCATCTCGGCCAGCGCCGCCAGAGATGGCGCCACCACCTCGCGGTGCTCCAGCACCGTGGGGCGAAACTCCCAGCCATAGCCGTATCGCCCGAGCTGCTCCAAGTTGGCCAGTGTCTTTTCGGTCTCGGCGGCGTTCTGTGAGAGGTGCAGGGGCACCACGCCGCAGCCGCGTTTCATCATCAGCCACGCCGCCACGGGCGAATCGATGCCGCCCGAGACCAGCGCCACCACCCGCCCTTCGGTGCCCAACGGCAGCCCGCCCGGGCCCGGCAGCACCCGCCCATAGACGAGCGCCCGATCGCGCTGCACCTCCACGCCGATGGTCACATCGGCATCGCGGCTCAGGTCCACATCACCCTCTGTGGCCTGGTAGATCGCCTCGCCCACCACGCGGTTGATCGCAGGCGAGATCAGAGGAAAGCTCTTGTCCGAACGCCGCGCCTGCACGCGATACGAGACCCCCGGCTTGACGCCTGCCGCGACCGCCTCCTGGACGCCCACCTTGACGATGGCATCCACCTCGCGGGCCACGCTGGTGACGGGAGAGAGCGATACCACCCCGAATACGCGCTGCAACGGCGCCAGCGCCTCCGATACCTGCTCCGTCTCCACATAGACGCGCTGCCCCCGCGAGGCCACCGTCCCGTTGATGCCGTGCTCACGCAGGCAGGCGCGGATATTATGCCGTAACGCCCGCAGAAACAGCGGGCGATTCCGCCCTTTGAGCGCCACCTCGCCGTAGCGAAGCAGGATCAAGCCCATGTTCGCACCTCCAGAGCCGATCATAGCCCGAAACAGAAAGGCGAGCCAACAGAAGCTGGCTCGCCCAATGAGCGCGGGGTTGGAGCGGAGCTACACTAGGCGGCCGCCCGCAATGGCCGAAAGATCGAGCCCCACTCGTCCTTTTCCCACACCACCAGCATTGGCACCGCAAAGAACAGCGACGAGAACGTGCCCATCACCATGCCCACCAGCATCATGACCATGAAATTACGGGTGGTGGCGCCCCCAAAAAAGATGATGGCCGTCATGATGAAAATGGCGTTCAACTGCGTCGTCAGGGAGCGATGCAGCGTCTCCAAGAGGCTGCGGTTCACGATAGTCTCGAAATCCTCGCCTCGGCGCCGGGGGATGTTCTCGCGGATGCGGTCGAACACGACGATCACGTCCTCCAGCGAGAATCCGATCACCGTCAGCACGGCCGTGAGGACTAGGGCGTCGATCTCCCAGCCGAACAGAATGCCCATCACGCTGGCGAACCCCAAAAGAAACAGCACGTCGTGCAGCATCTTGGCGATGGCACAGACGCCATAGCGCACGGGGTTGGGGACGCGGCGAAAGGCAAAGGCGATGAACGCCAGGATCGCGGCCGACGCCGCCAGAAGCGCATATACCGCCGAGCGCGTGGTCTCGCGGCCGATGCTGGGGCCCACGCTCTCAAAGCGCAGCTCGGTCAGCGGGCCGAACGCAGCCCGCAGGTCATCCAAGAGGGCCTCTTTTTGCGCCACGTCGATCTCTTTGGTGCGGATCACCACCTGGTTCTCGCCGCCGATGGTCTGCGCCGAGACGTCGTCCAGGCCGGCATCGGCCAGCACGCTGCGGAGCTCTTCCAGCGGAACCGCCTGATCAAAGGCGAGCTCCAGCAACGCCCCGCCGGTAAAGTCAATGCTCAGCCGAATCGGCGAACCAAAGGCAAAGGTGGAGTAGATCATCGCCACAACGCCCGCGAGGAGCAGGACGGCAGAGATGGTGAAATAGAGCCGACGCTTTTGGACCAGGGCGAACATCCTACCTCCCCGCCTCTGCTACACGCCCAGCAGCCATTTGATCTGCCGCAGCTTTTCGCCGGCCAGAACAAACGCTGTGTGAACAAAAGTGCGCGTCACGATGACCGCGGTAAACATGTTGACCCCGACGCCGATCGCCAATGTCAACGCAAAGCCCTTGACCATGCTGGCGCCAAAGCTGTTGCCAAAAAGCCACAGGATCACGCAGGTGATCCAGGTAGAGATGCCCGAATCCAGAATCGGAACCCACGCCCGGCTGAACCCAGCCGTGATCGCATACTGGAGTGTGCGCCCGGCGCGAAGCTCCTCCCGCATCCGCTCAAAGATCAGGATGTTGGCATCCACGGCCATGCCCACCGATAACAGGAACCCCGCGATGCCCGGCAGCGTGAGGGTGATCGGCACCAGCTTGTAGAGCGCCAGGTTGAGCAGGGCATAGATGATCAGCGCCAGATCGGCCAGGAAACCGGGCAATCGATAGTAGACGAGCATGAACAAGAGCACCGTCACCAAGCCGACGGCGCCGGCGCGGATGCTCTTTTGCACCGAATCCTGCCCCAAGCTGGGGCCAACGGCGCGCGTATCCAGAATGCGCAGAGGCACCGGCAAGGAGCCATAGCGCAACTGGAGCACGATGGAGCGCGCCTCCTCGAGCGTGAACTGCCCCTCGATCTGCCCCCGACCGTCCGGTATCGTCGTCGTGATCCTTGGACACGAGACCACCTGCTTGTCCAGCACGATGGCCAGGAACCGCCCGGTGTTGGCCGAGGTGTGCTCGGCAAAGATCCGCGCACCTTCGCTGTTCAGCTCAAAGACGATGATGGGAAGTCCCGTCTGGTCAAAGGCGACGTTGGCATCCCGGAGATTGGCGCCGGTCAACACGGTATGGTAGATCGGGGCATCCTCATCGGCCAGAGGCTCCTCGCCAGCGGTCACCACATCGGTGCGGATCACCGTGCCCGGCTCCAGCCACTCGGATCCCACATCGACCCACTCCATCAGGGCAGTCTCGCGCAAGGTCTCCACTGCCGCCTCAGGATCGTCGATCCCCGGCAGCTCGACGAGGATGCGGTGCGATCCGACCCGCTGCACCACCGGCTCGGTCAGGCCCAAGGCATTGACCCGGCTCTCGACCACCTTGGCCGTGGCCTCCATAGCATCCGATGACACCGCGGTGTTGTCCGCCAGGTCGGCCTCCAGCAACACCTGCATCCCACCCTGGAGATCGAGCCCCTGGTGGATGCGGATGTCGCGCTCCCAACCACCTAGGCGGATGCCGGGGTTATCGGGCAGCGCAACCCAGATGGTGAAGGCGACCAGAATGGCGATGAGAACCAAGAGGCGAATGTCGCGCGGTTGCATCGCGTGTGTCTCCTCGTGCGCGAAATGCTGCGTTCGTGGCGAGCGTGAGTCTCGGCATGTGGCCGGAACCAAGCCCAGAGGACGATTATACGGCCAGGCGGGGACGGGTCAAACCGCTCCCCTATACCGATCACGCGTTTCAGAGACGGCAACGCTCCAACGTCTCCAGCGCCAGCTCGGCAACCGCGTCGGGCGAACGATCGTCCGTATCGATCACGAGCTGGGCGTGCTCACGGGCGTGTGCCAGCCGCCGAACCTGGGCCTCGTACAGGAACCGCGGCAACGGCGGCTGACGCCGGGCCCGTACCACCGCGAGGCTGGCTGTAAGGTAGATCAAGATCTCTGGGCGCGTGAGAAGCTGCCACATCCGCGGGATATGCGAATGCTCTTGGCCACACTGGACGGCATCGTATCCAGCGGCGCGGAGGCGCTCCACCAACGTGGTTTTGCCCGCGGCGCATACGCCCACCACGGCGATCCGGCCCGGAATCGGCGCAGGGACGCTCCGGCCTAACACCTTGTCCATGGCGGCTCCCCAAGGGGCCCAACGATACTAGAGACCCAACACGTCATCCAGCGGGACGACAAGGCTCATACGGCGAATGCCATAGGCGACAGGAGCGGCCAGCACCGCGACCACGAGAACGCTCATGTCATCATGAGGGCGGTGCGAATCTGCCTCCAGGGCGCGGCCCAAGACAAGATCCGCCAGCTCCTGGGCCGTTGGCCCGCGCGGGGCCTCGGCCGACACCAGAGCCAACGGGTCCAGCGCGCGACTGCCGACGCCGCCAGCCTCCATCACGCCATCGGTGTACGCCACCAGGTAGGTCCCGGCGGTTACCGGCGCCTCGACGACCACCGGCTTGGTCCGCGCATAGATGCCCAGCACCTGGCTGGGAGCATCCAGCAAGTGGCCGACACCCTCCTGATACAGCACCGGCGGGCAGTGGCTGTTGCGCGAGATCACCAGCGTGCGTGTGCTCAGATCGATGGATACCATCTGCAGCTCGGCCGAGACCTGGCCACGGCGATGAGTAAGCAGATAATCATGGGTGGCGCGTGCCACGGCGCCGTCGCGCACGCCCTCGCCAATGAGCGACACCGCCTTGCGCGCCACGATATTGCTGATGATCCTGGCAGACCGCCCGCTGCGCTGGCCATCCACCAACACAGCCGAGTAGCCGCCTTGTGGCCGTTCGATCAGCTCCAGCGTATCGCCGCTTTCGCGGCTGGCGTATTTGGCCACCTTGGCCGCACCAAACTGAACCTGCAACCTGCTCCCTCCCTCCCATCGGCGCACCCATTCTAGCGCAGAGACGGGGCTTCCCGCAATGAGAGCGAGCGTAGCCCGTCCTTGACGCTCACCCCCTCGGCCGTATAATCGCCCAGAGACTCGGCAGTCAGCTACGCCGGCCACGGCGCGGATACGCAGGAGGGACAGCCATGCAGAAACAGACCATCGCCTTTATCGGGCTCGGCATCATGGGGCGCCCCATGGCAGGGCATCTCATGGCCGCGGGCCATGACCTGATCTGCTATGATGTCGTCTCCGCCGCGGTCGCAGCGCTGGTTGAGCAAGGCGCGCAGGCGGCAGCGTCCGCCCGCGAGGCGGCCCAGCATGCCGACGTCGTCATCTCCATGGTCCCTGATTCGCCCGACGTCCAAGCCGTCTACCTGGGCGACGACGGCGTCCTCGCTGGCGCGCGCCCGGGCACGCTACTGATCGACATGTCCACCATCTCGCCGGTGACGGCCATCGCAGTGGCCCAAGCCGCCCAAGACAAGGGCTGCCCCATGCTGGATGCCCCGGTCAGCGGCGGCGAGGTGGGCGCCCAAGAAGCCCGTCTCTCCATCATGGTCGGCGGCGACGAGGAGCCCTTTGCCCAGGCCAAGCCCCTCTTTGACCTCTTGGGCACCGCCACCCTCTGCGGTCCCTCAGGCGCGGGGCAGACGGTCAAGGCCTGCAACCAAATCCAGGTGGCGCTGAACTTTATCGGGATGGCCGAGGCCCTCGTGCTGGGCGCCAAGGCCGGCGTCAAGCCCGAGATCATCATCAAGGTGCTCAGCGCCGGCTATGCCCAGACCCGCGTCATGGATGTGCGCGGCCCGCGCATCGTGGCCGGCGACTATGCGCCTGGTTTTCGCAGCCGCTTTCACTACAAGGATCTCAATATCATCCGCGAGACCGCGCGGGCCTATGGCGCATCCCTGCCCGCTTCCGCGTTGGCCCATGAGCTGTTCACCGCCATGCAGGCCAATGGCTGGGGCGACCTGGATCACTCGGCCGTGGTCAAGGTAATCGAGCAGCTCAGCGGCTGCACGCTGCCCGTGAGCGACTAGCCCCAAGACACGGTCCAGCGATAGAGGGCGCTCCTCCGAGCGCCCTCACGTTGTCGCCAGATATCGGCCACCGCCCATCAAGGAGCACTCTTTGCCATGGAACTCGGTCAAGTACGCGCCCTCCTCATCGATCTCGATGGTGTGCTCTACCGCGGCCGCGCACCGCTGCCAGGAGCCAGCGAGCTTTTCGATTTCCTACGGCAGCACAAGATCAGCTATCTCCTGGTCACCAATAACTCGACACTCACCCGCGAGGCCTTTGTCGAGCGGCTGGCCGGCTTTGGCATCCAGGTCACGCCGGCCGAGATCATGACCTCGGCCGTGGCCACCGCCGCCTACCTACGAACCCTGGCGCCCGCCGGCACCAAGGTCAACGTCGTTGGCGAGAGCGGGCTGGTCCACGAGCTGGAGCGGTTTGGCTTTGTCATGGCAGGCCGTGACGCCGAGTACGTGGTGGCCGGCTGGGACAAGACCGTCACCTATGAAAAGCTGCGTGTGGCCACCTTGGCTATTCGCGATGGCGCCACCTTTGTGGGCACCAACCCAGACAAGACCTATCCCATGGAGAACGACATCATTCCAGGGGCTGGCAGCATTCTGGCGGCGCTGGTGGCCGCCACCGATGTCGAGCCCGTCATCGTGGGCAAGCCCGAGCCCATCATCATCCAGCGTTGCCTGGAGTTGATCGGCACCACGCCCGAAGAGACCGCCATGCTGGGCGATCGGCTCGATACGGATATCCTCGGCGGGCAGCGGGCCGGTACCGGCACCATCTTGGTGCTCACCGGCATCAGCACACGCGAGGAGGCCGCCGCCTGGCAGCCCCAGCCCGATCTGATCGTGACGGACCTAACCGAGCTCATACGGCAGTGGGAAAGCGCGCTGCCTGGCGAGAGCTAGCCGTTTTTTGCGAGACCTCTGCCCTCGGGATATACTCAACCTGGAGTGTTATGTTAGCATACACCCGAGAAACCAGGTGGTGATCCATGTACGGGCTGATGTTCAACTCTACCTATCTGCTGTTTGCTCTGCCGGCGCTCCTGCTGGGCCTCTATGCCCAGTTCCGCGTCAGCTCGGCCTACGGGCGCTATCAAAAGGTCCGCAACCAGCTCAACATGACCGGGTATGAGGCGGCGCGGAGGATTCTGATGGTCGCGGGCTTGAGCGGCGTCACCATCCACGAGACGCCCGGCCAACTCTCGGACCACTATGACCCCCGCAACAAGTCATTGCACCTCTCCGCGGGGGTGGCCCGCGCTCCCTCGGTGGCCGCGCTGGGCATCGTGGCTCACGAGATCGGCCACGCCATGCAAGATGCCGAGGCCTACGGCCCGCTACGCGTCCGCACAGGGATCGTGCCCGTGGTGCAGATCGGATCCTGGCTCGGACCGATCATCTTTTTGCTGGGAATGCTCTTCCAGACGCCCAACCTGGCCGTGGTCGGCCTGATCCTCTTTTCCCTAACCGCCGTCTTTGCCTTGGTGACGCTGCCAGTCGAGTACAACGCCAGCGCCCGCGCCATCCGCCTGCTCGCAACCAGCGGGCTGGTCGTCTCTGAGGAGGAAGAGCGGGGGGTGCGCGCGGTCCTGAACGCGGCCGCGCTGACCTATGTGGCCGCGGCGATCCAGGCGATCTCCACCATCATGTACTATGTCTTTTTGCTGGGCGGCTTTCGCCGGCGAGACTAGGCCAGCAACCAGCGAGAGGACATCCCATGGCGACGCCTGATCACGTGCTCGATCTCTCGTACGCAGAGCTCCAGCATGACCTTGTCGCTATGGGCGAGCCCAGCTACCGCGCCAGGCAGGTGTGGGAGTGGCTCTACCGAGCGTTGGTGACCAGTTTCGAGGAGATGACCAACCTCCCGCAGGCGTTGCGCCATCGCTTGCGAGATCGATGGCGCTGCGAGGCCCTGCGTGAGGTGACGACCCTCTCGGCCGACGGGGGGCGCACCCAAAAGGCCCTGCTGGAAGCTGACGACGGGGCGCGCATCGAGGCGGTGCTGATGCGGTATGACGACCGCAACACTGTCTGCGCATCGTCCCAGGTCGGCTGCCCCGTGGGATGCTCCTTTTGCGCCACGGGCGCCAACGGTCTGGTGCGTAACTTGGCAGCTAGCGAAGTCGTCGCGCAGGTGCTGCATTCCGCCCGCGTGCTCGCAGCAGAAGGGGCTGGCGTGACCAACATTGTCTACATGGGCATGGGCGAGCCGCTGCT
>CAZUZB010000029.1:10244-20573 GCA_964624695.1 uncultured Anaerolineales bacterium
ACCAACATTGTCTACATGGGCATGGGCGAGCCGCTGCTCAACTGGGACGCCGTCTGGCGCGCCACGATGAACCTACACCATCCAGCGGGCACGAATATGGGAACGCGGCGGTTCACCATCTCTACCATCGGAGTCGTGCCAGGGATGCTCAGATTGGCCCAAGAGCCGGGCGAGGTGGGGCTGGCCGTGTCGCTCCATGCGCCCGACGATGCGCTCCGTGACCGACTGGTTCCGCTGAACAGGCGGTACCCCATCGCGCAGGTGCTAGAGGCCGCCCGCGCCTACATCCAACAGACGGGACGGCGCGTGACCTTTGAGTATGCCCTCATCGCCGGCGTGAACGACGCTCCGGCGCAAGCTCATGCGACGGCTCGCCTATTGCAGGGGATGCTTTGCCACGTGAACCTGATTCCTTTGAACCCCGTACCGAACTCGCCCATGGTGACGTCCAGCCCCGCCGCCGTGGCGCGCTTTCGCGACGTTCTGGTGGCACGGGGAATTCCTACCACCGTGCGCGACAGCCGCGGCGCCGAGATCGCCGCGGGCTGCGGGCAGCTCCGTGCCGCCAACGCGACCAATCCCTAGAGGAAAGGGAGATACCCGACGATGCAGATCGAACGCCGCACCCATATCTCGCCGTCCATCCTCTCGGCGGATTTCGCCCGTTTGGGAGAGCAGGTCCGTGAGGCCGATGCCGCCGGCGCCGACGCCATCCACATCGATGTGATGGACGGACATTTCGTCCCGAACATCACCATCGGCCCGCTGGTGGTGCGCGCGGTGCGGCGCGTCACCGAGCTGCCGCTGGAGGTCCACCTGATGATCGAGCAGCCCGAGCGCTACATCAGTGACTTTGCCCAAGCGGGCGCCGACCTGATCATCGTCCATGTGGAGACCTGTCCCCACCTCGACCGCACCCTGCACCAGATCCGTGAGACGGGCGTCCGCGTCGGCGTGACCCTGAACCCCTCCACACCTGTGATGGCCCTCCAAGAGATCCTGGATCTGGTCGATCACGTCCTGGTGATGAGCGTCAACCCAGGGTTCGGCGGCCAGAGCCTGATCCCCTACACCATGGCTAAAGTGCGCCAGCTCGTTGCGTTGCGCGACGAACGGCACCTGGGGTACGATATCGAAGTGGACGGGGGCATCAATGCCGAGACGGCGGCATCGGTGGTGGCGGCGGGAGCCAACATCCTGGTCATGGGCTCGGCCATCTTTGGGCATCTGGCTGGCGTGGAGGACGCCATGAGACGGATTCGCGAGGCGCTCTAGGCCACGCACGCGAGAAAGGAGCCAGCGACTAGGTCGCTGGCTCCCAGAGTTCCGAGCAGCTCGGAGGCTACGAGGTCTTGCTGAGCGTCCTAAGGCAACGGGTGCAGACGCTGACGCGCTTGGGGCGCCCGTCCACCATCACGATCGTCTTCTGGACGTTGACATTCCAGCGGCGGCGAGTCGTGTGTTTAGAGTGCGAGACGTTATTCCCAAACTGAGGTCCCTTGCCACACAGATCACATTTAGCCATGTTATCGACCCTCTCCCGAAAGAGTGACTCTCAGCGTTTGCATCATTTGCCACGAGCGTAAGGGCTATGATACCATAGCTCCCGTATGCGGGCAAACGGTCCCAGCAGGAGAAACGCCATGAGCGAGAACGCAACAACAGGCAAGATCGAGGTATCGCCCAAGGCCATCGCGACCATCGCCGCCGAGGGAGTGCTTCGGTGCTATGGCATCGTGGGCATGGCTCCTGCCAATCTCGGAGACGGCATCGCCGAGATCCTTCAGGTCGATAACCTACACCGCGGCGTCAAAGTACACGTTGTCGATGGCCGCATCGTTATCGACCTCTTTGTGGTGATCCAATATGGCACCAGGGTCTCCGAGGTCGCACAGAATGTGATGGATTCGGTCAAGTTCAATGTGGAGCGATCCTTGGGGATGCCCGTCGCGGAAGTGAACATCCACGTTCAGGGGTTGCATCTGAACAGCGACGACTAGCGCCCCAACGAACATCCCGCACTGCGTCGGAGGGATCTGTTGGGCTCAAGTGAGCAGGTGCCCGTGAAGAGCACGACAAACGATGTAAATCTAGACGGTATCGGTTTGCTCGATGGTCTGCGTGCGAGCAGCGCCTGGCTGCAGCAGCATCTGGGCAGCATCAACGCGCTGAACGTGTTCCCCGTGCCCGATGGCGACACGGGCACCAACATGTCGCTCACCATAAAGGCAGCCTTGGCCGAGGTGGGGGATCAACCCGACGCAGAAGTGGGTAGTGTGGCCCAGATCCTCGCCCACGGGGCGCTCATGGGCGCCCGCGGTAACTCGGGGGTGATCCTCTCACAGATCCTGCGCGGGATCGCTCGCGCCTTGGAGAGCCAAGCGGTGCTCGACCCTGCGTCGCTGGCCAAGGCCTTTACCGAGGGCGCTGCCACCGCCTACAAGGGCGTGATGAAGCCCGTCGAGGGCACCATTCTCACCGTGGCACGCGAGTCCGCGGCCGCGGCCGAGCGGGCGGCCACCGCCGGCGGTGGCCTGCGCGAGGTGCTGGCGGCGGCGTATGAGGAAGCCGAGGCCTCGGTGCTCCGCACGCCGCGGCTCCTGCCCGTGCTCGCAGAGGCAGGCGTGGTCGATGCTGGCGGCGCAGGCTATGCCTGCATCCTCGAGGGCTGGCTGCGGCAGATGGATGGTGAAAGCGTGACCAAAGTTCAGCTAGCCGAAAAGACCATCGAGCGCGTGACCGCCCCAGAGGGTGGCTACAACTATGACACCCAGTTCCTGATCAAAGGGCATGACCTACAAATCGACGATATCCGCGCCGCCATGGCCTCTTTTGGCGATTCCGTCGTCGTGGCCGGCGACGAGACCATCGTCAAGGTGCACGTGCATTGCGATCTACCCGGCAAGGCCCTGGACTATGCCGTCGGGCTGGGCGATGTGACCGACGTCGTCATCGAAAACATGGAGCTCCAGTACCGCGAGTTCATGGCCAAGCAGGCCCAGAACGAACGGCCGCACCCAGTGCTCCCCGCCAACCAGATGACCAACGGCATCGCTGTGATTGCGGTGGCCTCTGGCGAGGGCCTCAAGCGCGTCTTTGAGAGCCTGGGCGTGGCGGCCGTGATCGAGGGCGGCCAGACCATGAACCCGAGCACCCAAGAGATTCTGGAGGCCATCGAGCAGGCCCCTGGCGATGAGGTGATCGTTCTGCCCAATAATGGCAATATCATTCTCGCCGCCCAGCAAGCCAGTGAGCTGGCCACCAAGCAGGTGGCCGTCGTGCCCACGCGCACCGTCCCCCAAGGGATCTCGGCGCTACTAGCATTCAACTACCAAACCGATCTCGAGAACAACGTCTCCTTCATGAACGAAGCCTGCCGCCACGTGACCACAGGCGAGATCACCCGAGCGGTGCGCAATGCTCAGCTAAACGGCCTGAGCATTCAGGAGGGGCAAGTCATCGGGTTGGTGGATGGCAAGCTGGTAACGGCGGGATGTTCGGTTAACGAGGTTCTGTCCCCGCTCCTTGAACGGATGGACGTCCCCAACGCCGAGATCGTCACCGTCTACTATGGCGCGGACATTGACGAGGAGCAGGCTCGCGAGATTGCTGACGAGCTCGAACTGACGTGCGAGGATGCCGAGATCGAGCTCCTGGATGGCGGCCAAGCGCACTACTGGTACATCATCTCTGCCGAGTGAGAGACCGAGATTCGAGGCCTAGGAGCCAAGGGGACGCAGATCGATGTCCAGAGTGAGGATCGTTACCGATAGCGCGGCCGACCTTTGTCGCGCCACCGCCGAAGAGCTCGGCATCACCGTCGTGCCCGCCAGGATCCAGGTGGGCGATCGCATCTGGGTGGACGGACCCGATCTCCGCACGCCCGTGTTCTATCGCCGCCTGTTTGCAGCCACCTCCACGCCCAAGGTGCTCCCACCAACGGGCGAGCAGTTCGTGGATACCTATACCAAGCTGGCCGCCAAGAGCGATACCATCCTGTCGATCCATACCTCGGGCGCGCTAGACGGCACCGTGCAAGCCGCCCGCTATGCGCGAGGTTATCTCGGCCGCCGCTATGATGTGCGCGTTGTCGATTCGCAGTTCGCCTCTGTCGCGCTGGGTATGCTGGTCACCGAGGCCGCCAAGGCCGCTCAAGAGGGGGCCGCGGCGTCCGAGGTCGAGCGATTGCTCCGCGGCTTGATCCCGCATACCTACTGCGCGTTCTATGCCGATTCGCCCGAAAGGCTCGAGCGAGCAGGCGTGATGGTCGAGGGCTGTATCGGTCGCAAATGGGATGCGCAGCAGTGCCCGCTCCTCTTGCTGGAGGATGGCAGCGTCACCCTCATGCAGCGACGCAAACGCAAGGGGACCGCGGTGGAACGCCTGGCCGAGTTCGCCGGAGAGTTTGTGCGGCTGCGCCATCTCACCATGCTGCATACGGGGGTCGAAGGACAACCCGACACCCTGCGCGAGCTTCTCAAGGACATCCTCCCCAAGCAAACCGTTCAGGAGCAGATCTGCGGCCCCTCGTTCGGTCGGCTCGTTGGGCCCGCGGGCATGGCTCTGGTGGCCGCCGAGCTCTAGCGCCCACATCTCACCCGACAACATGTAGCTTGAACGACAAAGAGAGGCCTATGGCATCGCCACGCGATACGCTGGAACGTATTCTGCAATTGGAGGCCGACCAGAGCTATCGCAACCAGGCCGTCATGGGCGGGCTCGACCTGTTCCTGGAGGACTGGCAGCGCCAAGCTCGCGGAGCCAAGGATCCGGCCGCCGACGGTATCTTGCGGTGCCTCTCCGGCTATGGCAACATGGACGCCTCCGCTCGCCAGGCTGCCGTTGAGAACGCCCGCCAGATACTGGCTACCGTTGAGCCGCCATCAACAAGCCAGGAGGCTCCCAGCCACACAGCCGTAGAAGCGGCACAGCCCGCTGCGCCGGCGGCTCCCGCCGCGCCTCCGTCGCCCTCCAAGCAATCCATCGGTCTCGGCGCGCCCGTCACCGAACTCAAAGGCGTCGGCGAGATCAACGCCAAGCGGCTGGAGCGACTGGGCGTGCAGACCATTCGCGATCTGCTTTACCACTTTCCCCGGCGGTACGATGACTATTCGCGGCTGACAACCATCAACAAGGTCGAGGCAGGCACAGAGGTCACCGTCTGCGGCATCGTCTCTCGGGCCAAGGCCGCGCGTACCCGCTCGGGCCGGCCTGTGTTTCGAGCCACGTTGAGCGACGGCACGGGAACCATCGACGTCACTTGGTTCAACCAGCCGCATCTCGCGCGGCAGATCCGCCCTGGGCGCGAGATCGTTGTCAGCGGCACGGTGGACTCGTACCTTGGACGCCCCGTGTTCACTTCGCCCGAATGGGAGCCGCTCCAGCGGCAGTTGCTCCACACGGGACGCCTGGTGCCGCGCTATCCTCTCACCGAGGGGCTACGCATGCGCTGGCTCCGCCGATTGATGCGCCAGACGCTGGATCGGTGGATTCCCAGGATCACCGACCCGATGCCCGCCAGTCTGATCTCCCGCCGTGGCCTCATGGGCCTCGGGCAGGCGCTGGACCAGATCCACTTTCCCAAAGACGAGACCTCCCTCTACCGGGCCAAGCAACGCCTCTGCTTTGACGAGTTCTTGCTGCTGCAACTCGGGTTGCTGCTTCGTCGGCAAGAGCGCAGGCAGCAGGCGGGACGTGCTCTGGAGGTGCCCGACGGCCTGCTGGAGAGCCTCACACAGCGGCTCGAGTTCACCTTGACCGCGGCGCAGCAGCGGGCCATCGACGAGATTGTGGTGGATCTAGGCAAGCCGCAGCCCATGGCACGACTGCTGCAGGGAGACGTGGGATCAGGCAAAACCGTCGTCGCCGCCGCCGCTGCGTTGGTCACAGTCCGCAACGGCCTGCAAGTCGCCGTCATGGCGCCCACCTCGATTCTGGCCGAGCAGCTATTCCACACGCTGGCCGCCATGCTGGCACCCTGGCCCGACATCCGCTGCGAGCTGCTGGTCGGCGGCTTGCCCGAAGATACCAAGGAAACCATCCGCCAGGGAGTCGCCTCGGGAGCCGTCCAGGTGGTGGTGGGCACCCACGCCCTGATCCAGGATCAGGTGGCGTTTGCCAAGTTGGGGCTGGTCGTCGTGGACGAGCAGCACCGCTTTGGCGTAGCCCAGCGCCAAGCGCTGCAAGCCAAGGGCACCTACTTTGAGCCCCACATGCTGGCTATGAGCGCCACGCCGATCCCGCGCACGCTGGCCCTGACCATCTATGGCGACCTGGACGTCTCGGTGCTGGACGAGGTGCCCCCGAACCGACAAAAGGTCATCACCGCCGTCCGAGACAACCTGGCGCGGGAGCG
This sequence comes from uncultured Anaerolineales bacterium, assembly GCA_964624695.1. Lineage (GTDB taxonomy): Bacteria > Chloroflexota > Anaerolineae > UBA1429 > UBA1429 > DAIRUQ01. The sequence goes on from CAZUZB010000029.1 coordinate 16,600, forward strand.
CATCTATGTCTTTATCGATTCCCAGATCCAAGCCGGGCATCAGGCGTTCGTCGTATGCCCTCTCATCGAGGGCGACGACGACACAGATGTCACCGCGGCCATCGAGGAGCATCGCCGCCTCCAGGAAGAGATCTTTTCCCGGTCGCGCGTCGCCCTGCTCCACGGCCGAATGCCCGCTCAAGACAAAGAGCGGATCATGACCGCCTTCCGCGATGGCGCGTATGACATCCTGGTCACCACGCCCGTCATCGAGGTCGGCGTCGACATTCCCAACGCCACCGTGATGCTGATCGAGGACGCGGATCGCTTTGGTCTGGCCCAGCTTCACCAGCTTCGCGGACGCGTTGGGCGCGGGGCGGCCAAATCCTACTGCATCCTCATGAGCAACGACCCCACCGAGACGGGCCGCGAGCGCTTGACGCTGGTCGAAACGACCCGGGATGGCTTTTTGCTGGCCGAAAAGGATCTGGAGATGCGCGGGCCCGGCGACTTTATCGGGGTGCGGCAGCACGGCCTGCCGGATCTCAAGGTCGCCACCCTGGGCGATCACGAAACGCTAGAGATGGCGCGTGAAGAAGCCACGGCATTGTTCGAGAGCGACCCCACCCTCGCAGCCGAGGACCATCGGCTCCTGGCCGCGAGCATTCGGCACTTTTGGCGACACACACGCCACGACGAGTAGGACACCATGACCAGAGCAGTCTACCCCGGAACCTTTGATCCCATCCATCTCGGACATATCGACATCGTCCGCCGCGCCTCCGAGATATTCGATGATCTGATCGTCGCCGTGTACGCCCGCCCTGCCAAGCGCACGCTGTTCGATACGGACGAACGCGTCGAGATGGCCCGCCAGGCTCTCCAGGGCTTGCCCAATGTCACCGTAGAGAGCTATAACACGCTCACTGTGCGCTTTGTCTTGGATCGTGAGGCGCAGGTGATCGTCCGCGGCCTGCGCGTCATCTCGGATTTCGAGATGGAGTACCAGATGGCCCTGACGAACCGCCGGCTGGCGCCACAAGTGGATTCGGTGTGCCTGATGACCAGCGGCGAGTACGCCTTTGTCAGCTCGTCTTTGGTCAAGGAGGTCGCCGGTGCGGGCGGCTCGATTGCCCAGTTCGTCACCAGGCCGGTAGAGCAAGCCGTGATGCAGCGCCTCCAATCGCTGCACAGCCAAGAGGGGGGGTGATCGCCATCGATATCCTCAGCCTTGTCGACCGGTTGGAAGGACTCGTGCGCGATGCCAAGCGCACGCCGTTCAGCAACAAGCTGGCCATCGACGAGCAGGCCCTGGTCAATCTGATCGACCAGATGCGCCTGTCGATCCCCGACCAGATCCAAGAAGCCGAAGCGTTGCTCCAGCAACGCGATGCGGTCTTGGCACGGGCCCAAGACGAAGCGACCCGCATGCTCCAAGAGGCCAAGATTCGCATCGAGGAAGAGCGCGTCCGCCAGGCCGCGGAGCAGGAGGCCGAGATCATCCGCGAGGAGGCCCGTGATAGGGCCCTGGCCTTTGAAGAGGCTGCCCGGCAATACGCCATGGACACCCTCCGAGATCTGGCCCAACGGCTCGAATCGGTACACTCCATTGTCCAGAACGGGCTCGATGAGCTGGCGCCGTCATCCGAAACGGCCGATGCCGTCCACGAGGTCGAATCCTCCTGACCCTCACCGCGCGCGGCCGGGTCAAGCCCCATTTTGACACGGTCTCGGGCCACGTCTATAATCGTCTTTCGAAGGTGGGTGATAGCCCATGATTTACAATGTTGCACAACTGCTGCGTCAATCTCCCGGGGCCATTCGCCGGTATCCTATCGATGGAACGTTGGGCGAGATTGACGAGAACAACCCCGGGCACACGGTGGTCACCGGCGACGTAACCCTGGTGAGAACCGATACGGGCGTTCTTGCCATGGGCGCGGCCACATTCACGCTGGTACGGGCATGCCGTCGCTGCCTCGAGCTGGCCGGCCAGCCAGTCGAGGTGGCCTTTGAGGAAGAGTTCGTGCCGTCGGTGGATGTCGAAACCGGCCGCCCCCTCGACACCAACGACGCCGCGGAGGAGCTCGTCATCAACGACGAGCATCATCTCGATCTTACCGAGGTGCTGAGGCAGTACGCCGTGATGGAGGCCGTGCGCGGCACCCTGTGCTCCGACGAATGCCGGGGGCTGTGCCCCGTCTGCGGCCAGAACCTGAACGAGGGGGACTGTGGCTGTGACCGCAGCCACATCGACCCCAGGCTGGCACCGCTTCTCGCGTTACTGGGCAAAGAACAAGAGACCGACTGAACGGTCTTGAGATGGAAAGGACCCAACGATGACACCCCTACCAAAGCGACGCACGTCCAAAGCACGGTCTCGCAAGCGGCGGAGCCACATGGCCCTGCGGGCACAGAGCCTGGTGCTCTGCCCTTCATGCCGCGAGCCCAAGCTCCCTCATCACGCCTGCCCAAGCTGCGGCACCTATCGTGGCCGCGAGGTCATCGAGATCGAAGCCGAGAGCTAGTCTGACGTATGAGTAGCGGGGGCTGATGACCTGCCCTGGTCTCGCCGAGCCCCTTGTTCACTCAAGAAGGTACAGATGGACGAGGCCTACGCGCTTCCTGAGACGGACGACAAGACTGAAGCCGGGAACGAGCGGCTCGGCACTGTTCGGATCGCCCCACAGGTGCTCGCAACCATCGCACGGCTCGCCGCGCTGGAAGTCGAAGGCGTCGTGCGGATGCACCGCGACATCGGCGAGGATGTAGACCGCCTCTTCAAGGGGCTAGCTGGCGGCGAGGGTGTTAGCGTCGATGTGATCGATGACGCGGTCACCGTCAATCTTTCGCTAGTCGGCGCTCCCGATGTGAACCTCTACCGCGCCGGGCGCAAGGTTCAGGCGCGTGTGGCTCGCGCGATCACCGACATGGTGGGCATGCCCGTGCTCGCCGTGAACGTCCACTTTGTCGAGATCGACCTGCCCGCCGAACAGTAGATTACCAGCGGAGGCAGAGTTTGAAGCCCAGGCGAAAGGCGCGCATCGTGGCCTTTCAGGCCCTCTTTGAGGTCGACGAGGCCGGCCACGATCCAGTGGCGAGCCTTGAGCATCGCATGGAAGAAAACCCGATCCTCGATGACCACCGCGCCTTCTGCCGATCGCTCTACTATGGCACCCTCCGAAACCTCGCACCCCTCGATGAAGCTATCCAGCAGATTGCGCCCGAGTGGCCCCTGGCGCAGATGGCGCCCGTCGATCGCAACATTCTGAGGCTGGCGGCCTATGAGCTGCTCGCCGATGACTCGACGCCATCCAAAGTGACCATCAACGAGGCCGTCGAGCTGGCCAAGCTGTTCGGCAGCGACAGCTCGGCACGCTTTGTCAACGGTGTCCTCGGCACCCTTTTCGCAATGCGAGACCAAGTGGCCCCAACGCTGTTAGCGCCCAACGCAACCGCGCTCGAACCGCACGAGCATGACGGCGTTACGGCCAGCTCGCAAGGAGGATGAGAGCGACGTATGGGCTTTATGGGAATCGGAACCGGAGAGCTGATCGTCATCTTGGCCCTCGTTGCGCTGGTCGTCGGCCCGGACAAGATGGTCAAGTTCGCTCGCGACGCCGGTCGACTGCTTGCCAAGCTACGCCAGGAGACCGACGGGATCCGCGGCGAGTTTGCCGATGCCCTGGATCTCGATGTCGATGACACCATCCATGAGATCAAGCAGATAGGCCAGGAAGCTCAAGAGATCAAGTCCGAGCTCGAGGGCGCGTTCGACATCACCGGCAAGGCCAAGCCCAGGCCACGGGCTGAGCGCCCCTCTCCCAGCGCCAGGCCCCTCCCCGCAACGCCAGAGCCCGAGCCACAGCCTACATTCAGACCGGCCGACCAGGAATCTCCTGACGCCGAGCCGGTCGAACTGCGAGGGACGGAACTCGTCCCCGCCGACGAAGAGGCCGCCGAGCCATTGGCCCTCGGCGGCGTGAACACCGTTG
>CAZUZB010000029.1:20673-25342 GCA_964624695.1 uncultured Anaerolineales bacterium
TGGGCGGCTTTCGCAAATACGCCGTGTTGCTCACCTCTATAGTGGCTGCCGTCATCACGCCGACTCCCGACCCATTCAACATGATGCTGGTGATGATACCGCTCTATCTCCTCTACGAGGTGGGGGTCTTGCTCGTCTGGGTCACCGGCAGCAAGAAAAAGACGCAGAGCGAGGCCGAATCCGCCTAGCGCACGGGCTGGGGCCACGCGGCACCGTTTCCGTATTGGCCTTCAGAACGTCTTGGTGATCTCTCGGAGCACGCTGGTGGCGTAAGACCCTGGCGGAAGCTCAAAGCTCACGACCACGCCCTGGTCCCAGCTCACAGTCGCCTCTTTCAGCGGCGCACGGAACGGCCGCCGACCTCCTGGCGATAGCGAGCCAAAACGCGCGAGTTCGATCCCCTCGTCCGCCAAGAGGGCGCGCTCGCGAGCCCCGGGCTCGCCCCTTCCCAGGCGCACCTTGGGCCCATACAGCGGGCCCGATGGGCTAATCTCGAGGGCGTCAGCGCGAGGCTGCTCTTTCACAGGATCCTGCACCTCAAAGAACGCCCCGTTCACATGCTTGATGGCCAGGTCTCCGCGTTCCAGCACGCCGATGGCCGGCATCCGCGCGGCCAGCAGGCAGTTGAATAGGTAGGCCTGATAAGCCGAGATCAGAAACCGTCGCAGGCCGCGCGGAAGAGCCCGCATCGCGTCGTCCGCTCGGCCAGTGGAGATCAGCCGCTGCAGAACCCGCCGCTCGATGGCCAGGTGCCGCGGCCACGCCCCCAACGCTGCCTCCCAATCACCTCGCGCAAACAGGGACCGGGCCTCAGCGCTGGCCAGATCGCCTTTGACCTCGCCCAGGTAGCACGCCAGGAAACCATCGACGTTGCCCGTTACCAACAGCCGCCCCAGTTCGTGGTTCTGCCCCGTGGCCCCGAACCGTTGGTAACCAAAGCCGTTGGGCGCCCCGCGCTGCACTAGCTCGTCCATGATCGCCTCGGCGCGCGGCAAAGCCTCACGCTCCACACCACGGATGCGAATCCGGAAGCGGTTGGCCGCCAGATGACCGATCTTGAGGCGATTGCGATGCCGCTCCGCCCAAAGCACCTTGACGCCGTCGAGCTCCAAGTTACGCAACTGCTCGGGCGCCACCCCGTGAACCGACAAGGTCTGCCGCGCCACAGCTTGGGCATCCTTGAGCCCAGCGCTGCTGAACCGGCTGGCGGACACGCCGGTCACACCCGCTAGACGCTGGATCGCCGCAGCGGTGGGGATGCCCCGCTTCTCGATGGCAAAGAGCGTATGCTCGCCGTGCCCCGTGGGCGGGTACAGCGGCACCTCCTCCACCTCGAAATCCTCCGGCGCCTCTCGCAGCCTGCCGCCGATGCCCGGCTGAGAGGTCAGGTACGGCACCTGTCCAGCCGGCTCTATGCCCTGGTGTTCGTTCTCCAGAACACACCTCCCCACACGCGAAACAGGAGATGCACATGGCATGCATCTCCTGTCATCATAGCACGTACCAGTTTGCGAACCCACTAGAGATAGGCCAACACCTCGGTGGCGTGGTCGTCGGGCTTGACCTTGGGGAACGCCTTGAGAATGCGCCCGTCCTCGCCCACCACAAAGGTGGAACGAATGATACCCTCGTACGTGCGCCCATACATCCTTTTCTCGCCCCATGCGCCATAGGCCTCGGCCACGCGATGATCCGTGTCGCTCAGCAAGTAAAAGGGCAAGCCATGCTTGACGCGAAAGCTCTGATGCGACTTGGCGTCATCAGGGCTGATGCCGATGACCGTGGCCCCCTTGGCCATGAACAGGCTGTTGGCATCGCGAAAGCTGCACGCCTCCTTGGTGCAGCCTGGCGTGTCATCCTTGGGGTAAAAGTAGACCACGACCTTGCCACCACGAAAAGAGCTCAACGTTACGTCCTCGCCCTCATCGGAAACCAGTGTAAAGTCAGGAGCCAGATCGCCTTCCTTGAGCACCATGACCTCCTCAGACAGACTTATCAACCTTTGTTGATAATAATACTATAGTACTGAGCGCCTGTCAACCGCGCTCGATCAAAAAGGATGTCTTGACTCCGAACAAATGTTCCGCTACAATAGGTTCAGGCTAGCACCAGCGAGGAGGCCGCCATGCCCAAGCGCCACGAGTTGTCCAAGCGTCAGCGGCGCATTCTGCGCGCCATTCGCGATTTCGTGGACGAAAACGGCTACCCGCCTAGCATCCGCCAGTTGTGCGAACTGGCGGACATCTCCTCCACGTCGGTGGCCAGCTACAACCTCGATATCCTCCAGCGTGAGGGCTATATCACCCGAGATCCCGAGGTCTCCCGTGGCATTCGGCTGGTCGAGGAGATGGCGCCGAGCTCGCGCCGAGGCGATCAGATCGCGGTGCCGCTGTTGGGCGTGATCGCCGCTGGCGAGCCGATCCCCGTCCCGGATTCCGACTTTTCGCAAGCCGATTACGAGATGGTCGACCTGGCAAGAGATCTGGTGCCCGATACGGACGATATCTACGCCCTTGAGGTGCGCGGCACCTCGATGATTGACGCCCTTATCGGCGATGGCGACATCGTGCTGATGCGGCACCAAACCAACGCCCGCAACGGCGAGACCGTCGCCGCCTGGCTAAAGGACGAAAAGGCCACCACGCTCAAGACGCTCTACTGGGAACAGAACGGCACGGTGGCGCGATTGCAGCCGGCCAACCCGACCATGGAGCCGATCTATGTGCACGCTCGTGACCTGGAGATCCAGGGCCGCATCATCGGCGTCATCCGCAAGCTCGGCTAACTAGCCGTCATTGCATCAGCTCCAGTGAACAATCAGGTTGCCTGGTCCCAGTAGGTCGTTCAGGGATCGCTCCAGGTCCGTCGTGTAGGCCACTTTGCGATCCGGGAACCCCATCCGCACGTGGCCCTGGCCTGCTACCAGCCTGAAAACAAAGGGCGTATCGCCCTGGTGGTGGCCCAGCAGGTCCAGCGCTCGCGACGCCAACGTACCGAGCGGTTCCCTACCATCTTCCAAGGGGATGCGTACCTCGATGGACCGTGGTTTGGCGTGCCTGGGCGCCTTGCGAGGCGCGTCCTTGGGCGGCTCGTACGCCACGATCTGATCGGCAATGAGCTTGGCACGCTCGTCCCGGTCGTCCACCCGCCCGGTGATCATCAGCACCCGCTGTTCGTGCAAGAGCCCGTTGGCCTCTTCATAGATGCGGGGAAAGACCACCATCTCGATGACGCCCGAGAGATCCTCTAGCGTCACAAAGCCCATGCGGTTGCCTTTGCGGGTCATGATCTCTCGCGACTCGCTGACCACGCCCGCCACCGTGAGAATCTCACCCGTCAGCGCGGTGGTGATCTCGCCCAGCTCGGTAAGGCGCTCGTCGCTGCAGGTGGAGAGCACGTCCAGCGGATGCGAAGAGACATAGACGCCAAGCAGCTCGCGCTCATCGGCCAGGCGCTGTTTTTCCGATAGGGGGCGATACTCCTGAGGCAACAGATGGCCTCCCCCCATGCCGGTGCCCAGGCCGTCGCCGCCCAGGTCGAACAGGGTCGTCTGCCCCACGGCGGCATCGCGCTGGATACGGGCGCTCTCGGCCATCATGCTATCGATGCCCACCAGCAACGCCCCCCTGTCCCCCAGCTCGTCCAGGGCGCCAGCCCGGATCAATGCCTCCAAGGCGCGCCGGTTGACCTTGCGCAAGTCCACCCGCTTGACCAGGTCATCGATATCCGCATACGGCTCATCGCCTCGTGCCTGGACGATCTCCTGCGCCGGCCCATCGCCACAGTTCTTGATGGCGCCCAGCCCGAAACGGATGGCTAGGCTGGAGGCCTCGGCCAAATCACAGGCGACGACCGCCCCGCTCTCGTCGGTCGGCTCGATAACGAAATCCACGCCCGAGCGGTTCACGCTGGGCCCCAAGAGGCGGATTCCCTGTCGTCGGCACTCGGCAGCCAGCACGGCCACCTTTTCCATGTTGCCGCGCTCCACCGATAGCAGAGCGCACATGAATTGGGACGGATAGTGGGCTTTCAGGTAGGCCGTCTGGACCGTGATGACCGCATAGGCCGCCCCATGAGACTTGTTAAAGCCATAGTTCGCGAATCGCTCGATATCGGCAAAGATGGTCTCTGCCGCCTCACGCGGGACTCCATGAGCAACCGCGCCCTTGATAAAGTTGGCGTGCTGCTCGTCGAGGTCTTTTTTCTTTTTCTTTCCCACCGCCCGGCGCATCAGATCGGCCTCGGCCGCCGTATAGCCGGCCAGTTCCTGGGCGATGCGGATGATCTGCTCCTGGTAGACGATGATGCCATAGGTATCGCGCAAGATCGGCTCCAGCGACGGATGGTCGTAGGTCACATCCTCCCGGCCGTACTTGCGATCGATATACGACCCGATATAGTCCATCGGGCCTGGGCGGAACAGCGCAATCACCGCCATAATGTCGCGGAACTCGCTAGGCTGCATATCACGCAGGGTGCGCCGCATCCCCTCACTTTCCACCTGAAAGACGCCCGTCACATCGCCTGAGCAGAGCAACGCGTAGGTCTCGGGGTCATCCAGCGGGATCCCGTCCGGGTCGAGGGTGATGCCCTCCGTCTGCTCGATCCAGCGGAACGTGCGGTCGAGCACCGTGAGCGTCGAGAGGCCGAGCACATCCAGCTTGAGCAG
>CAZUZB010000030.1:0-8943 GCA_964624695.1 uncultured Anaerolineales bacterium
CACCTCGATCTCGACCAGTTGGCCGACCCAGCGGCTGCCCGGCAGCCCGGGGATCACAATACGCACAGGGCCGTACTGGCCGTCCTCGGCCAGCCAGGTGCCATCCTGCTTGAGCGCGACGATGGCCGTGCCAACATCGCTCAGGGGGACCTCGCGCTCATATTCGTCGGCAGCGCGAAAGATGATGGCCGTGGCACTGGCGCTAGCCCCCGCTTCGTCCAGAATCTTGGAGAGCAAGACCCCCTCCCAGGCGTTCTCATCCGGGTCGCCCTCGGAGCGCTCCATCACCACCTTGTCGAGCTTGTCCAGGTCACGCCCCGCCAGATCGTCAAAGCTGAGCGTCAGGGACTGGCTCACGGCGCCTGTGACCTGGAGCTCCCAATCCACCTTGGGGGCCCGGGGTGCGCAGGCGGACAGGGCCACCAGTGCCACCAGCAGGACCACCCATCCGATCCACGTACGTCTCCTCATTTCCGATACCTCCTTGCCTTGCCCGTGATGTCGGCTCGCCAGACAAAAGAGCCGGCGCCTATCCCGCACAGCAGAACAGGCGCCGGCTCGAGCCGTCGCAACGGGTTCTCCTTTCCAAATGCGGGGGGCGGACGCGTTTCCACGGCCACCGTTTGGCCGCCACCATGGGCGGCCGCGACCACACGCCATAGCAGATGCCTTAGGCCATGTGGTTCGGAGAGGCTATTCGGTTGTCTGACGCCCCCATCTTAGCAGCATGCGAACACAATCGCAACTGCTTCCTAGCGCTAATTGACCCACAACTGGCCCCGCTTTATACTCGGTCAGCTAGAGATAGGAGTCACACAATCCCATGGTCGCGGTGTTTCCTTTTTCCGCCATCGTAGGCCAAGAGCGCATGAAACGGGCGCTGCTGCTCAACGCGGTCAGCCCGCAGATCGGGGGCGTCCTGATCCGTGGCGAGCGTGGAACAGCCAAGTCCACCGCTGCCCGTGCGCTGGCTGCCCTGCTTCCGCGCATCGAAGTCGTCGCCGATTGCCCCTTCCATTGCGACCCCACCCGCCTCAAGGCGCTTTGCGATTTGTGCCGCGAGCGCGTGGATCAGGGCGCCGAACTGCCGACATCGGTGGTGCGCACCAGCTTTGTGGATCTGCCCGTTAGCGCCACCGAGGACCGCGTCGTGGGAACGCTGGACCTGGAGCGCGCCATCAAGCAGGGCGAGCGCCGCTTTGAGCCCGGTATTCTGGCGGCGGCCAACCGCGGCCTGCTTTATGTGGACGAGGTCAACCTGCTGGATGATCACGTGGTGGACCTGTTGCTGGACGCTGCCGCCATGGGCGTGAACATCATCGAGCGCGAGGGAATCTCGTTCTCGCATCCAGCCCAGTTCATCCTGGTGGGCACCATGAACCCCGAGGAGGGCGAACTGCGCCCACAGCTCCTGGACCGGTTTGCCCTCTGTGTGGACATCCAGGGCATCGCCTCGGCCGAGGCCAGGATGGAGATCATCCAGCGACGCGTGGCCTATGAACGGGACCCAGACGCTTTTCACGACGAGTGGTCTCCCGTCGATCGTGCGCTCTCGCAGAGGATCGCTGCCGCGCGCCAGCGGGTGGGCCAGGTGGCGCACACGCAAGATGACCTCTACACCATCGCCGAGCTCACCGCCGCGATGGAGATCGATGGCCATCGTGCGGATATCGTCATCCTCAAGGCCGCCTTGGCCCAGGCCGCCTTTGACGGCCGGCAGAGCGTCACCGAAGCCGACATCCTGCTGGCCGCAGAGTTGGCGCTTCCCCACCGGCTGCGCCGCCTACCCTTTGATGGCGCATCGGCCAAGTTGGATGAGATCCACGACCGCATCGAGCGTCTCCGCTCCGAGGACCGGGCAGAGATGGGCGCGGAGGCCGCTCCTCAGGGTGCACCCGAAAAAAAAACGACCTGAGCGAAAGCACACCTGAAAAAAGCTCCGAGCCCGCGCAGGGGAGCACCCACGCACCGGATACCCGCGCCGGCAAACCGCCGGCTGAATCCGCCTACCGACCAGTGGCCGTCGGCGCTCCCTTTCAAACGCGGCGCTGGCGCACCACGGCAGACCGCCGTCCGCGCGATCGGGCTGGCAGGCACACCCAGAGCGAAAGCCGGCGCAAGCGTGGCCGTTACACGCGCTCGCGCAGCGCCCCGGGCCAGTACGACGACGTGGCCTTGGACGCCACCCTACGCCACGCCGCGCCGCATCAGTCGACGCGAGAACGCCATGGCACGGCCATCACTATCTTGGATGGCGACCTGCACCGCAAAGTGCGCGTGCGGCCAGCCGCCAACCTGGTGGTGTTCGCGGTGGATGCCAGTTGGTCCATGGCCGCCGCGGAGCGCATGGAAGCCACCAAGGGCGCCATCCTCTCCTTGCTGGTGGATGCTTACCAGAAGCGTGACCAGGTCTGCTTGATTACTTTCCAGAACGCTGCGGCCAAGGTGATTCTACCGCCCACCTCCAATATCAGCATGGCACGAAAGGCGCTGCGCGACATTCCCGTGGGTGGCAAGACGCCTCTTTCGGCGGGGTTGCTGAGCGCCTACCAGATCATCCGGCGACAGATGCGGCAGGATAGCGATCTGATCCCGCTACTGGTATTGATGACGGACGGCGCTGGCAATGTGTCCCTCACCGGGATGGATCCAAGAGCCGAGACACTGATGCTGGCCGACCTATTCGCTCATGATGGCGTGCGAGCCATGGTTCTCAACACCGAGCACCCCGCGCTGGATCGAGGGCTGGCGCTAGAGATCGCCATCGCCCTCAAGGCGCCTTGCCACACGCTGGATGAACTGCGAGCCGATTCTCTCTATCAGACCGTGAGGAAGCAGCTACAGTGAGCCAGGAAGCCCTCCGTGAGCCCGGTCGCCCGCGACAGATCGCAGCGGACGTCGCGCTTTTGATCGTGGCCCTGATATGGGGGAGCACCTTTGTGATGGTCAAGCAGGCCATCGCTGCCTATCCCGTGTTCCCGTTCCTGGCGATTCGTTTTGCCATCGGGGCCATAGCGCTAGGCGTGCTTTGTCTGGTGCTCCGAGCCTGGCCCACGTGGCATACCATCAAAGCCGGCGCCATCCTGGGGCTGCTGCTGTTCGGCGGGTATGCGCTCCAGACCATCGGCCTGCAATGGACGTCCGCCTCCAAAGCGGGGTTCATCACCGGGTTGTCGGTGGTCATGGTGCCGCTCTTTGCCGCGTTGCTGGTGCGGGCGAGCCCTGGGCGCGCGCCGCTCATCGGCGTGGTCTTGGCGGCCTTCGGGCTCGCTCTGCTGACGCTCCAGAATAGCCTGGGAATCAAGATCGGAGACCTGATCGTTCTCGGGTGCGCGGTCTGCTTTGCGCTGCATGTGGTGGGCATCAGCGTCTTTGCCCGCAAGTCTCATCCCCTGCCCCTGGCGATGATTCAGGTCAGCGTGGTGGCGCTGCTGAGCGGGCTGGTCGGCCTACTGGGGTCGGACCCGTGGCCGGTGCCCACGCAGGAGACCTGGTGGGCTACGGCCTTTACGGGCATCCTGGCCACAGCCGCGGCCATCGCCATTCAGACGGCCGCCCAGCGCCACACCACGCCCACGCACACGGCGTTGATTCTCACGGCGGAGCCTGTGTTTGCGGCCATGTTCGGCGTGCTTTTCGCCAACGAGATCCTGACGCCGCGAGCAACCGCGGGGGGGATGTTCATCCTCGCGGGCATGCTGGCCAGCGAGATACCGTGGGAGGATCGCTCCGCCAGGATCGTGTCGCGTTTTCTGGCGCCGCAATACGTGCTCGTGCCCGCCTTTATGTTGATCACCCTGGCCGAGCCCACCGATAGGTGGGGAGCTTTTCTCTGGTCTCTGGGCACGGCTGGAACTAGCTTGGTGCTTCCGCTCCTCTTTATGTGGTACAAGTTCAAACGCGGCGACATCACGGACTGGCACATCTCCAACCGGCGTGAGCGCCTCCAGCCGTCCATCATCCTCGTCAGCGCGCTAGCCGTGGTGCTGCCCATCGCGCTACTGGTCGCTTTTGACGGCCCACGCGTGCTGCTGGCGGCCTTTGTGAGCGCCGGGCTCTTGGTGGCGTTCAACTTGGCCGTGACGACGACCTGGAAGATCAGCCAACACGTCTCGGCCATATCGGCCACCGCGACCTTTGCGACAGCCCTGGCCGGCGTGGTGGCCGCGCCAGCGCTGCTCCTCGTCCCTGTGGTCGCGTGGGCGCGCGTCAAGGTAGGGGCGCACACGCCCCTGCAGACACTAGCCGGCGGGGCCTCGGGCGTCTTGATCACCCTCGCCACGCTGCTCTGGTTCCACCTGGTCTAGCGGCCCCGCTTTCACCATTGCGCCACCCCCTTCACGCCGCTATAATGAACGCATAGGGATGCTCCGCTGCCTAGGCGGGACGCAGCCCGTGCGCGCAACCCGTCCGGCCGCTGGCGGGAACCTCGCTGTTGCTGCGCGCGTCTAGCGCATAGAGTGCCGCACACCGTCCAAAGGAGGCCGAGATGCTCGCCAAGACCTTGCGCGCGTTCATGCTAGGGGCACTGGTCGTGGCCCTGCTGCTGGGATCATCGCCCGTCGGATTGGTCTATGCTCAGGAAGCCACCGCCACGCCAACGCCCGACGCTCAAGAGACCCCAGTGCCCGAAGAAGAGGCCGAAGAGCCCGAGGAGGCCACCCCTCCCGAGGAGGCGATCGAGGAAGAGGAGGAGGCGGTGGCAGCCCAGGCCGAGGAACCCGATGAGCTGACCGAGATCCCCGAGCGCACGTTGGCGCTGACGGTCTATAATCAGAATCTGGGCCTGGTCAAGGATCTGCGTCCGCTGGAACTGGAAGCGGGCATCAACGAGGTACGGTTCAGCGACGTACCCTCGGGGATCGACGCCACCAGCGTGCACCTCAGCACCTTGGGCCCGGCAGAGATCGCTTTCCTCGAACAGAACTATGAGTATGACCTGGTCAGCAGCCGCAAGCTCCTGCAGAAATACGTCGATCAGACCATCACGTTGACCACCACCGAGGGCCAAGAGATCAGCGGCACGCTGCTTTCGGGCGCCGATGACATCGTTTTGGCTACCGAGGATGGCATTCGGGTGATCCGCCTCGACCAGGTGCAGCAGTTTGCCTTCCCAGCGCTGCCCGAGGGCCTGATCACGCGGCCCACGCTGGTATGGTTGGTGAACGCAGCCACTGGCGGCACGGTTCCCGTGCAAGTCACCTATCTCACCAGCGGGATCACGTGGCGCGCCAACTATGTCGCCATGCTCTCGGCCGACGATGATGCGGTGGACATCACCGGCTGGGTCACCGTGGACAACCGCAGCGGCGCCACCTATCCCGACGCCAAGCTCAAGCTGGTGGCTGGCGAAGTCAACGTGGTCCAGGAACAGCAGTTCGTCAAGGATGTGATGGTCGAGCGGGAACTGGCCCTGGCGGCTGGGGTGCCCGCGGTCACGGAGCGCGAGTTTTTCGAGTATCACATCTACGAGGTCGAGCGTCCCGTCACCGTACGCGACAACCAGACCAAACAGATCGAGTTCGTTCAGGTGGCGGACGTGCCCGTGGAAAAGGTGCTGGTATACGAGCCCCAGCCTGGGCTGCGGCCGGTGTACGGCGCATTCTATAGCAGCCAGGGCTATGGCGTCACCAGCGACAAGACGGTCCAAGTTCGCATCGAGTTCATGAACAGCGAAGAGGGCGGCCTGGGCATCCCGCTGCCCAAGGGTGTGGTGCGCGTCTTTAAGGAGGACATCGATGGCGGTGCCGAGTTTGTGGGCGAGGACGCCATCGACCACACGCCCAAAGACGAGCTGATCTCGCTCCTGCTCGGTGAGGCATTCGATGTTGTGGGCGAACGCGTGCAGACGGCTTATCAGCAACGCGGCGACCGCGAGGTGATCGAGACGATCGAGATCACCATCCGCAACCACAAAGCCGAAGACATCACCGTGCATGCCATCGAGCATCTGTACCGTGCTCAGGATTCCGAGATCACCGCCGCGACGCTAGAGTATGAGCTGCTGGATGCCAGCACAGCCCGTTTCCTGGTCGAGGTAGAGGCCGAGGGCGAGGCTACCTTTGAGTACACCGTCCATTACCGCTGGTAACCACCCCTGCCACCAGCCTCAAGGGGGCCTTGCGCTAGGCAAGGCCCCCTTGGCTTTACCCCAGTCTGCCTCGTTGATCTTACGTAGCCTTAAGGTGCAGTTCACAGCTAATTCGGGCCTCCTTTACGGCCGCTTAATCCTCCGCGCCCCGCTCGATGGTACGCTATACGCAGTCCCAAATGCTAGTTCGTCGAGGCTGGCATCTGCGCAAGCACACCATCGAGGTAGACATGGACCTGAAACGCCTTCTACTTTGCATCGTCATCCTTGCCGTGACGGTCATGGTCCCCGCTGCGCCAGCCAGCGCCGAGGATCCCTACAGGCAGATACCCCTTGGGCTGATTCCCTCGGAAGGCGAATGGACCGAGTACCAGCCCGAGCCAACCGCGGGCATCATGTCGGTGCTGCCCAGTCGGGTGGATCTCAGCCCCTACCTCCCTCCCGTAGGAAACCAGGGCAGCCAAGGTAGCTGCGTGGCCTGGGCGGTCGGCTACTATTACACCACGTACCACGAGGCGATCGAGCGTGACTGGGATACCAGCAGCCCCAGCCGCCAGCTCAGCCCAGCCTATATCTACAATCAGCGCAACACCTCGGATTGTACCAACCGCAACTCGGGCATGAGCTTTTGGGATGCGTTCAACATCGTCAAGGCCCAGGGGGTTGCCCCCCTCAGCATGTTCCCCTACAACGCGTCTGACGCCTGCGCCCAGCCCAGCGACACCGTTCGCGCTGCCGCCTACCCTTATCGAGCGGAAGGGTTCGAATTTGTGAGCTATGGCGACAACCTGGACATGCTCAAGCGCATCTTGGCGGGGGGCAACCCCATCGCGGTGGCGCTCCCCATCTATGAGAGCTTTTACCGGATCTCGGCCCAGAATCCGGTCCTACAGCCCCCCGACAGCGGCGAAACCTTCTATGGCGGGCACGGTATGCTCGTGGTGGGATATGACGACGCCATCGGCGGGTTCCTCACGGTCAACTCCTGGGGGCCGAACTGGGGCATGAATGGCTACCTCTATCTCTCCTACAGCTTTGTGCGCAACAATGTGTGGGAAGCCTGGGTGATGACCGACCAGGTAGAGGCTCCTCAGAGCTTCAAGCGGATCGAGGGCCACGTGGTGGTCAACGGCTCCCCAGCCACGCCGGGCACGCCCGTCTCGGCCATGGTCGATGGTCAAGTGCTGGCCTCCACGTCGACCGCGACGGTGGATGGAGCCGCCTACTTTGCCATGGATGTTCCCTACACCACCAGCCCGCAACTGGATGGCTCGACGCCAAGCACCATTGTCGGCTTTGCGGTCAAGGGAGTGACTGCACAGGAACAGGTTGACCTCGCATCCTACGATGGCGACCCGCTTCGACTCCACGTATTCACAGAGCCCCCGCCAGGCCAGGAGGCGCGCGTCTTTATCGCCTTTGCGCGCCGCTAACATCCAGGTACTATCGAGCATCCTGCGAGCGCGCTCGTGGCGCTCGCTTTCCTTGTCCCCGTGGAACGTTCGCCCCACTTCTGAGCTTGACATGCCCGCTCAAGCAGACTACCTTTCTGCATACAGTCATCGCGTCTGCGTCCGATGACCAAGAGGGTTCATCTGACACGTTGGCAAGCCAGGACTGGGACGTCCTGAACGTACAGCAAAAGGAGCACGGCATGTCGCACGGCAAGAGGCCCCCCAACATTCTGCTTTTCGGCATCGATTCGCTGCTGGCCACGCACATGAGCTGCTATGGCTATCCTTTCCATACCACGCCACACATGGATCGGTTCGCCCAGGGAGCCACGCTGTTTGAGCGGTACTATTGCCCGCATGTTCCCACCACCTCGGGCTATGCCTCCATGCTCACCGGCCGTGACTGCTTTGGCACCCAGGTGGTGGCATTGCGCCACAAGGGCCCTATGCGCCCCGAAGCCAAGACATTAGCCGAGATTCTCGGTGAGGCCGGCTATAACACGACGTGCATCGGCTTTACCGGGAACCCCGCCGCACGCGGCTTTCAGAACTATATGGCGTTCGAAGGTTGGGGCGGCGACGAAACCGGGCGCTCGCCCAAGGCCCGCAACCTCAATGAAGTGGCCATTCCCGAGATGAAGCGGCTCGCCTCCGAGGACCAGCCCTGGCTCCTCTTTTTGCGGCACATGGACCCACACTCGCCCTATTTGCCGCCCTATCCTTACGAGCGCATGTTCTATGACAAGGACGAGTTCGATCCCAACAACAAGTCCATGGAGCCCGTCTACGCCTTTGAGCCCTTTGCCGACTATTTCCGTTCCTGGATCCCCAAGGGCGTCACAGACACCGACTATGTGATTGCCCAGTACGACGGCGCCATCGCCTACATGGACGCCTGCATCGAGATGATCCTGCGCAGCCTCGAGGATGGCGGTTTGGCTGAGGACACCATCGTGGTTATCACCGCGGACCATGGCGAGACGCTATACGACCACGATTGCTACTTTGACCATCACGGCATCTATGATGTGACCCTACACGTGCCGTTGATCATCCGCTACCCCGGCGTGCTGCCCGAAGGCAAGCGGTTGGGTGGCTACACTCAGCACAAGGATCTGGTACCCACCCTGCTAGAGCTGGCCGATGTGTCCCAGGGTGATGCAACCTTTGATGGCAAGAGCCTGATGCCCATGGTGCGGGACGAGATCCAGACCAGGGATTGCGAATTCTATATCACCGAGTGCACCTGGATGCGCAAGCACGGCTGGCGGACGCCCCAGTGGAAGCTGATCGTGGCCCTCGAGCCCGATTTCCACTTTAAGCCAGCAGTGGAGCTCTACAATCTGGTCTCTGACCCCGACGAGAACCACAACCTGGCGGACGAGGAACCCGAGGTCG
>CAZUZB010000030.1:9043-11659 GCA_964624695.1 uncultured Anaerolineales bacterium
CGGACGAGGAACCCGAGGTCGTAGCGGCCCTCCGCGCGCGCATGGAGGCTTTCATCGCCAAGCGCGAGGCCGAGACGGGCTTGCCCAATCCCATGTACCATCAGGGCGATTGGCACGGCCAAGAGGGCATCGGCGCCTTCAAGACGTCGCAGCAAGCCTACGATACACTCTATATCGGCGATCGCACAGCGGCGCAGCGACTACAAGACAAAGAGAAACAGGCCTAAGGGATCATCACAGAGGCGCACGCTCGAGAGCGTGCGCCTCTGTTAGCACGCAGGCCCACCGCATGGCTTGCGGCGAGCCTTGCACTGGAGCGGTGCATCATGCTCAGAGTTGCCGTGATCGGGATGGGCGCCATCGGGAACCTTCACGCCCGTCTCTACAAGCAAGAGCCCAACGCCCAGCTCGTGGGCGTGTGCGACCGACTGCACGACCGCGCCGACCGCGCTGCGGCCACCCTCGGAGTGCCGGTCTTTTACGACGTGGAGGAGATGCTATCCGCGCTGGCGCCGGACATTGTGAGCGTGGCGACAGGCGGATACGAGTACGGCAGCGATCACTATCTGCCGACCATGCAGGCGCTGGAGGCAGGCTGCCACGTCTTGGGCGAAAAGCCGATCTCGAACGATATCCGGCAGGCCGAAGAGATGGTCGCCAAGGCCAAGGAAAAGGGCCTGTGCTATGGCATCAACCTCAACCATCGCTTTACGCCGGCAGCGCGCCTCGCCAAGCAGTGGGTCGACGAGGGACGCCTGGGCCATCTCTTGTTTGTGAACATGGCCATGTGGATCAAGAACCCGCGCGAGACCTCGCCCTACTTTCAGATCAAGGCCCTTCACCCGCATACGGTGGATGTCATGCGCTACTTTTGCGGGGATGTGGAGGCCGTGCAATGCTTTGCCACCAAGGCCCCTGGCCGCCGAATCTGGTCTACGGCCCAGTTCAATATGCGGTTTGTGAACGGCGTG
Organism: uncultured Anaerolineales bacterium; assembly: GCA_964624695.1. Lineage (GTDB taxonomy): Bacteria > Chloroflexota > Anaerolineae > UBA1429 > UBA1429 > DAIRUQ01. The sequence goes on from CAZUZB010000030.1 coordinate 10,015, forward strand.
GTGGGGTCGCTAACGGGCAGCTATGATATCGAGCGCGGCCACCCCATGGAGCGCTGCGAGGTGGCGGGCACCGGCGGCAGGTTCGTGCTGGACGACATGTGGCGCGAGCTGACGCTCTATCCAGCCGGCGAATTGGTCAAATCGGTCTATACCAATCCGGTGTTCGGCGGCATGACCGGCTTTGACGACACCTTCCGCAACCGCATTCACACCTTTGTGGAGCAAGTTCACGCTGGCGTTGCGCCCGACGATATCGACGGCTCGGGGGCCAGCGGGCTGGCGGCGCAAAAGGTGCTGGCGGCGGCCATCCAGTCGATCGAGACCGAGTCGGTCGTCAAGATCGCGGATCTGGTCTACTAGGCCTACGGGAGAAAGCGCACAGACGATGAAATTGGGAGCGAACTCGGTTCTGTTCGGTGGGTATGACATCGAGACGGCGTTCAAGTATCTGGCCATGGCCGGCTATGACGGCATCGAGATCTCGGCCATTCCCGGCATGAGCGAGCACCTGGTGATCGAGCGTTGGCAAGAGGCCGCGCCCGAGATCAAGCGGCTATCCGCCGAGTACGGCCTGGAACTCATGGCCATGGAACAGCCTTTCCCCGATCCCGCCATCATGGAGCCCGCCTTTCAGGCGGCCGTGGCGATGGGCATCCCGGTGGTAAACACGGGATCGCGGGGGACAGCGGGCGACGAAGAGAGCCTCAAGGAGCGCATCGAGGTGCTGGCGGGGTTGGCCGATATGGCCGAGCGCTACGGCGTGACCCTGTGTGTCAAGGCGCATGTGGGCGCCGCCATCCATGATACCGCCACCACCCTGCACGCCATGGAGATGATCACCTCGCCCGCCTTGGGCATCGATATGGATCCATCGCACATCCACCGCGCCTTTGAGGATCCCCACGAGGCGATCGTGCCTGTGTTCAGCCGGGTGCGGCATGTGCATATCCGCGACTGCAAGGGTCGTACCATGGGCGAGGGCATCATCGATGACTCGGGCAACGTGCGCTATCCCAGCATGGCCCCCGAGATGCAGACCTGCGGCCGTGGCGATATCGACCTCGTGCGCTTTGTGGCCGTCCTGCACGAGATGGGCTATCAGGGGGCCTTGGACCTGGAGATCATCGGCGCCAAAGAGTACAGCCTGGAGCAGTGCTGCATCATCGCCGCGGAATCGCGGGGCCACATCCAGGCCTGCCTGCAAGCCTGCGGCGCGCGCTAGGCTGGAGGCAGAGCAGCGTTCGTTTTCGGTTGCCACCCCACAGGAGGAATGACTCATGAAACTCGGAGCGAACTCGGTCCTGTTCGGCGGCCACGATATGGAGACGGCTTTCAAGTACATTGCCATGGCTGGCTATGATGGCATCGAGGTCTCTGCCTTGACAGGCATGAGCGACCACCTGGACGTCACCCGCTGGCGCGAGCAGGCGGAGACCGTCAAGGGCCTGGCGGAGACATACGGGCTCGAGATCCTGGCCATGGAGCTGGGACGGCTCGATCGCGACATCCTAGAGCTGGCCTTTCAGGCCGCCAACGCCATCGGCTGCCCCGTGGTGAACTGCGGCCCTGGCGGCAAGGCCAACGATGAAGAGACCTTTGTGCAGCAGATGGAGATCATGAACGATCGCGCCCGCCTGGCGGAGCA
>CAZUZB010000030.1:11759-25233 GCA_964624695.1 uncultured Anaerolineales bacterium
AGACCTTTGTGCAGCAGATGGAGATCATGAACGATCGCGCCCGCCTGGCGGAGCAATACGGCGTGACCCTCTGCGTCAAGGCTCATGTAGGCGCCAGCGTGTGGAACCTTGCCACGACGTTGCGCATGATGGAGAGCGTCCAGTCGCCGTTCTTTGGCGTGGATATGGATCCCTCGCACTTGTGGCGTGGCGGCGAGGAACCAGCCGACTCGGTGCCAGCCCTTGTCTCCCGAATCAAGCATATCCACATCCGTGACTGCCCCGGAGAGAAAGGCGTAGGTGGCCGCCCTGGTGCGCCGGAGGAGCAGGCCAACGGACGCGGCTCGGTGGACCTGGTCCGCTACATCCGCGTGCTGCACGAGGGCGGCTACGCCGGGCCGGTGGACCTCGAAGTCATCGGCGCCAAAGAGTACAGCCTGGAGCAGTGCTGCATCATTGCCGCCGAATCCAGGGGACACATGCAAGCCTGCTTGCAGGCTTGCGGAGCGCGCTGAGCGACTATCCGCAGCAACCTCTGTGGTCACTCCACAGGAGGCAACCGGTGAAGCTCGGCGCAAACTCGGTGCTATTCGCCAGCCATGATATGGCGACAGCTTTCAGATGCATTGCCATGGCTGGCTATGATGGCATCGAACTCTCTGCCATCGCGAGCACGCGTGATCATCTGGACGTGACTCGCTGGCGAGATCAGGCGGACACGATCAGAGATCTCGCACAAGAGTACGCGCTCGATATCCTGGCCATAGAGCTGGCTCGGCTCGACCGCGATATGATCGAGCTCGCCTTCCAGGTAGCCAACGCCATCGGCTGCCCCATAGTCAACTGCGGCCCTGGCGGCAAGGCCAACGATGAGGCGAGCTTTGACCAGCGAATGGCGATCATCGACGATCGCGTGCGCCTGGCGGAGCGGTGCGGCGTGACCCTATGCATCAAGGCACATGTCGGGGACGCGGTATGGAATACGCCCACGACAGTGCGCATGATTCAGCATATCCAGTCGCCCTATCTGGGCATCGACATGGATCCCTCGCACCTCTGGCGCGCGGGCGAGGAACCAGCCGACTCGGTCGCAGCCGTCATCGACCAAGTCAAGCACGTTCACATTCGCGACTGTGCAGGAGAGCGCGGCAAGGGGGGGCTCCCTGGAAGGCCCGAGGAGCAAGCCGACGGTCGCGGTTCGATCGATCTGGTCCGCTATGTACGTGCTCTGCACGAGGCTGGCTATGCTGGCCCGGTGAACCTAGAGATCTGCGGCGCCAAAGGATTGGGGCTGGAGCAGTGCTGCATCATTGCCGCCGAATCCAGGGGACACATGCAAGCCTGCTTGCAGGCTTGCGGAGCGCGGTAGCGTCACCGCTCGGCGACGCCCCACCGCGGCACGATGCCGTGGTGGGGCGTTCTTGTTTGCGTTGCTACCGGCACCGTGCTGCTACATCGGGTGCCCACCGCTCAAGATCCTCGCGCAGCTTGATCACCGCCAGATCGCGCGCTTTGGATTCCAGCATCACGTCGAAATCTCCCGCCGGCCTCATCTCGCGAGCGAAACGCGCAAAGGCAAAGGGATCGCAAAAGTCGGCGTGCTCGGTCCACGAAGGGAGCTTCAGGCGGCCATCTCCCAGCCCCTTGAGTTCGGATCTGGGGGTAGCATAGTGGATCTTGGGCATTACCCCGCGAGGCCAGGATCGTAGCGCCTGGGCCATTGCCTGCAATGTGGGGATCCCCTCGGGGTTATGGGCCTGGTGATGAAGCTGGTCAAACACCAACGGGATGCCAACGCGCCGATGGACGCGACAGACCTGCTCAAAGCTGTAGCGATGATCATCGTTCTCGAGCACCAGGCGGTCTCGCACCCACGGCGGCAGCGCCTCATAGCGCTGGCAGAAGCGATCCAGCGAAGCATCGACGCCGTCATAGATACCCCCCGCATGCAGAACGATGACCGCCTCTGGCCCGAGGCCCATGGCGTCCAACAGTTCGGCTTGCCCCTGTAGCAAGACAAGCGAGCGCTCAAACAGATCCTCGTTGGGGCTGCTGAGCACGACCTCGCTGTAGGGATGGAACGAGAGCCGCACGTTCCACGAGCGGGCCAGCTCGCCACAAAGAGCGATCTCGTGGCGGGCAGCCTCGATCTGGTCAGAGACGGATTCGTTTCGCCTGGGCTGTGGCGCCAGACGGGAATGCAGCCGGTACATGTTGAGACGCTTGCGCCGCATATAGTGCAGAATGTCGCGCAAGAGGACCATGGCGGCCCCCAAATCGGCGTGTGGTCGCGCGTCGAACGAGGGGAGGCCTTGAGCACCCAGCACCCGAATGGAAAAGCCAAGCCGCACGTATCTCTCCTAGTGGCCCAGCCAAACCTGGGACCGTTTTTTCACGGGGCGGAATCGATGGTAGAATAGGCGTTCAGCATGTAGCAAAACGCAGTGATGGCTCTCAGTCGCTGCTAGTTAGTGCCGTAGCCAAGGCTCGGAGGATACCGTGCAACCGAGACTCCCAAAGAACGCATTTGTGTATCTGTTGATACTGGCAGCTAGCATCGCCCTCTTTTACACTTTTCTGGCGCCCAGCGACTCTGTACGTGAGATCCCTCTCAACAAGGTAGCGGATTACATCAAAGAGGGCAAGGTCCAGACGCTCACCCTCAGCAACGATGGCACCATCTCGCTGACCTTGTACAGCGACGGGGATCGTTACCGATACGTCAGCCACAAAGAGACCAACGTCGGCTTTGGCGAGACCATGACCGCCCTGGGCGTGACGCCCGAGCACATGGAGACCATCAACGAGCTGCAAGGGCCCAAGGCCACCTTTATGGAGACCTGGGGCGTCTTGCTGGCGAACTTTATCCCGTTCATTCTAATCGGCGTCTTTCTCGTGTTCATGCTGCGCCAGGCCCAGTCGGGCAATAACCAGGCCATGTCCTTTGGCAAGAGTCGCGCACGTATGGTGACAGGGGATCGCCCGAGCACGACTTTTGAGGACGTGGCTGGCGCGGAGGAAGCCAAGCAGGAGCTGCAAGAGGTCGTCGAATTCCTCAAAGACCCGGAGAAATTCACCACCCTGGGGGCTCGCATCCCCAAGGGTGTGCTGCTGATGGGCGCGCCCGGCACTGGCAAAACGTTGATGGCCCGTGCCGTCGCTGGCGAGGCCGGCGTGCCGTTTTTCAGCATCAGCGGCTCCGAGTTTGTCGAGATGTTTGTGGGCGTGGGCGCCAGCCGCGTCCGAGACTTGTTCGACCAAGCCAAGCGCAACAGCCCCTGCATCGTGTTCGTGGACGAGATTGACGCCGTGGGGCGGCAGCGCGGCAGCGGCCTGGGCGGCAGCCACGATGAGCGCGAGCAGACGCTGAACCAGATCCTGGTCGAGATGGACGGCTTTGACACCGACACCAAGGTGATCATCATCGCCGCCACCAACCGCCCCGACATCTTGGATCCGGCCCTTTTGCGGCCTGGCCGGTTCGACCGGCGCGTCGTGCTGGACAAGCCCGATTGGCGCGGTCGCGAGGCAATCCTGCAGGTGCATGTGCGCGGCAAGCCGCTGGCCCCCGACGTAGATCTGACGACCCTCGCCAAGCAGACACCCGGCTTTACCGGAGCCGATATCGAGAATCTGGTCAACGAAGCCGCCATCCTGGCAGCGCGCCGCAACAAGCGGGTCATCGGGCCCTTGGAGATGCAAGAGGCCGTCGAGCGCGTCATCGCTGGCCCTGAGCGCCGTAGCCGCATCATGACCGACGAGGAAAAACGCCTGGTGGCCTATCACGAGGCGGGGCACGCTCTGGTTGGCACCATGCTCGAGCACACCGATCCGGTTCACAAGGTCTCGATCATCGCCCGCGGCATGGCCAAGGGCCTCACCTGGAGCCTCCCTGAGGACGACCGCGAGATGGAGACCAAGAGCAAGCTCGAGGACGAGATCGCCATGGCGCTGGGCGGCCGCGCAGCCGAGGCTGAGGTCTTTCGCGACATCTCCAACGGGGCTAGCAGCGACCTCCGCAGGGTGACCGAGATCGCCCGTGCCATGATCAAGCAGTACGCCATGTCAGAGTCGCTCGGGCAGCGCACCTTTGGCCAGAAAGAGGAACTGATATTCCTGGGCCGGGAGATCTCGGAACAGCGCGACTATTCCGAAGAGATGGCCGCGGCCATCGACCACGAGATCAAGGCCCTGGTAGATCGCGCCTACGACCGAGCCAGGGAACTGGTCCAGGTGCACCGATCCAAGCTCGACGAGATCGTTAATGCTCTTCTGGAAAAGGAGACCATTGACGGAGACGAGCTGCGGGCCATCGTTGGGCAGCCCGCCGCCCAGCCCGCCTTGGGCAGCGCCTAGGCAGGCATCTCTCATGACAGACCTGACCAGCAACCTGCACGTGGGACTGACGGGCGATTGCGAGATCGTGGTCAGTCCCGAGCACCTGGCCAGCCGATGGAAGAGCGGCGGGGTGGAGGTTCTTTCCACCCCGCAACTGGTCGGCCTGATGGAGCTGGCATCCCTCAACGCGGTCGACCCCTTCCTGCCCAAAGGCTGGCTCACCGTGGGCACGCGGGTGGATGTTCAGCATCTGGCAGCCACACCGCTGGGGCAGCCCGTGTCGGCTCACGCAACGCTAACCGGCATCGATGGTCGGCGCCTCACCTTTGACGTCATCGCCACCGACGCGGCGGGGGTCGTGGGGCGCGGCACCCATCAGCGCTATATCGTGAACCGCCAGCGTTTCTCCGAGTCCGCCGCTTCCAGAGCGGCAGATCCCTCCTCCTCAGCCTCGGGCTAGCGCCCCCAACCGCCCCACCCAAGACGGCGCGTTGACGGTGACACTCTGCGGCGCTATTATTCTCGCAAGGATTGAGGACGTGGAGCGTTGATGGTCTCTGGACGCCTGGGGAGGGCACCCATCATGACCGACCTGCCGCCGACCATCTTTGTGTTGGGCACGGATCGCGACATCGGCAAGACGGTTACCTGCATCGGGCTGATCTCGAATCTGCTCGGTCCCGATTGCGGGTACCGCGCCGAGGAGATCGGCTACATGAAGCCTGTGGGGCAGCAGGTCGTCCAGGTGCCCGAGAATGGCACCGTCGATCTCGAGATCTTGGCGGACAAGGATGCTGTGCTGGTCACCCAGCTCATGGGGATCCAATGCGAGCGCTACGGCGACATGAGCCCCATTGTGTGGGAGCGGGGCCTCAGCGAGAGCTTTATCGACGGCGCGAGCGAGGGAGATATAGCCCAAGCGCGCCAGCAGCTCGTCGCACGTATCCAGGACGCCTATCGCCGGATCGCTCGCGGCAAGCGCATCGTCCTCGTCGAGGGTACCGGTCAACCCGGTGTGGGCTCTGTCGGTGGCATCTCGAACCCGGATGTCATTCGCATCTTGGACGAGATGGGCGCGTCGGTGTATGTCGTTCTCGTGGCCGAAGGCGGCATCGGCAGCACCATCGACCGGGTGTTCCCCTATCTGATGGCGCTGGATCACCTGGGCACCCATGTGGACGGGCTGATCATCAACAACGTTCTGGCCACCAAGATGACCAAGGTGACCCGCTATGTCTCCACCTACTACCGCACAGTGTTCCCATCCCTCTACGGGCACCTGATTCGCGACGGCAAGCCGCCCGAGCTGCTAGGCTTTGTTCCCGAGATCCCCGAGCTGCGTCTCCCAACCTTTCGACAGGTCACCGATTTCCTTCAATCCAGGACTGGCGCCGTCGAGACGGTCACCGACACGCATTGGGAGAGCGACCCGGCAGCGCTTCCGCTGGTGTGGAACGCCAAGGTCATCAGCCTCGATTTTGGCTACGAGCCGTATCTCTCGCCAGGCGACGTGGTCATCGTAGGCGTCAATGCCAACGATGTGATTCTGGCCATGCTGTTGCTGCACGAACGCATGCTTCGCACGCAAGGCAAGGGCCTTTCCGGGTTGATCCTCTCCTGCAAACAGGCGGGGGGCCTGGATACCGAGGTCCGGGAGCTGATCCGAGCGCGCAGCCTCCCAACCATCACGGTGGAGCTCGACTCGGCCGACATCGTCCAGCGCCTGGACAACGCCACCTGGAAGGTCCAGCCTTACGACGACCTCAAACGCAGGTTGATCGCCGAGGCGTATCGCGAACACCTGACATTGTGGCCAGAGCTCAGGGCCTAGGCCGACCGATCCTCGCGTCTGGCGCAAGATCTCACGCCAGAACCGATCACCAATGGGAGCCGACCATGTTCGCGCGCATTCGAGAGGATATCCAGACAGTATTCGAACGTGACCCAGCCGCCCGCACCTGGTGGGAGGTGCTCACCTGCTATCCGGGCTTGCACGCGCTCTGGATGCACAGGATCGCGCACGCCCTTTGGGGCATTGGCCTCAAGTGGTGCGCAAGGATGCTCTCTCATGCCAACCGGTTTCTCACGGGCATCGAGATCCACCCCGGGGCCGAGCTGGGCCGGCGCTGCTTTATCGATCACGGCATGGGCATCGTCATTGGCGAGACCGCCGAGGTGGGCGATGACGTCCTCATGTACAAGGGGGTGGTGCTGGGAGGCACCTCCCTCGCCCGTGGCAAGCGACACCCCACCATCGGTAACCAGGTGGTGCTGGGAACCAACGCAGTCGTCCTGGGGCCCATCACCATCGGCGATTGTGCGCGTATCGGCACGGGGGCCGTGGTGATCCACCCTGTGCCGGCCGACTCTACGGCGGTGGGCATCCCCGCCCGCGTCGTCCGTGGCCCCCATGTGGAGAGAACCCCCGATGCCGCCCTGCGGCATGACCGCCTCCCTGACCCCGTAGCCGAGGCGTGTCGTCTCATGGGCGAGCGCCTGGATAGGCTCGAACGCGAGCTGCAAGGGCTCCGCGGGGATGCAGAGATCACTCCCACGACCACTGATAACAGCCGCGGCTCCTGAGGGAATCCCTCCCCCATGATCACCCATCACCCCGCTCCTGGCGAGAGCGTCGCCGTAGCCATGAGCGGCGGCGTTGATAGCAGTGTGGCAGCGTACTTGCTCATGCAGAGCGGCTACCGCGTCCTGGGCGTCACCATGCGTCTCTGGCGCAGCGCCCATCCACCCTACGATGACAACGCCAGCGACCTGGCAGACGCCGAGGAGCTCTGCGCCCACCTCGGCATTGGGCACCACGTCGTCGACCTGCGAGAGCCGTTCCGTCAGCTCGTCGTGGCGCCGTTCGTCGCCGCCTATGCTGCCGGCAGGACGCCCAACCCCTGCCCCGGCTGCAATGCAGCCATCAAGTTCGGGCTGCTGCGGCAGGCGGCCCGCGAGATGGGCTACCCCTGGTTCGCTACCGGCCATTACGTGCGAACCTCGCACGGGCCATCGGGTGCCCAGCTCTGGCGAGGACGAGACCTCTCCAAGGACCAGTCCTATGTCCTCTATGCTCTGCCGCCCAGCATCTTGGAGAGCACCCTTTTCCCATTGGGTGGCCTGCTCAAGCGCGAGGTGGAGGCCATCGCCGCAGCCATCGGCCTGCCAGCCAGGCATCGAGCCGAGAGCCAGGATCTCTGTTTCCTGCCGGGCGGAGAGTACGGCGATCTGGTACGACGCTGGGCGCCCGAAGGCGCCCGCCCCGGCCCTATTCGCGGGATCGACGGGGAGACGCTTGGAACCCATCGCGGACTGGCGTACTATACCGTGGGACAGCGAAAGGGCTTGGGCATCGCCGCTCCGGAGCCCTACTATGTGGCGCGGCTGGACGCCGCCACCAACACCCTGATCGTGGCCCAGGCCGCAGCTTTGGGAAAGCGGGCCCTTGAGGCGTCCGCCATGCGCTACGCCGAGGGACGTCCCCTGCCCGCAGGGAGCTGGGTGCGGGCCAAGGTGCGCTATCGATCCGCCGCGGTGGGAGCGACCGTGTGGCCCCTTGGCCGAGAGCGCGCGCGGCTGGTGTTCGAGCGTTCGCTCCGCGATATCACGCCGGGGCAAGCCGTCGTGCTTTACCGGGGGGAGCGCCTCATGGGCGGTGGCACCATCGAGCGAGCGCTGGCCAACGAGGAGGCATAACGCGTGCGAGACACGCTACTGGCCCTGACAACACCCACCACCGTGCTCGCCCTGGTTCTGGGCACGCTGCTGGCGGGCCTCTTTCACTGCCTGACGGTGACGAAAGGATCACGGCTGCTCGTCACCTGGACGGTGGGCGTGGCTGGGTTTGGGCTGGGAGTCGTTTTATCCCAGTTCCTAGGGATTAAACTCGTTTCCATCGGTCCTATTGATCTTGTTATACCTACCATAAGTTCCATTATCGCCATGGTCGTTGCGCGCCTGATCAAGCTGTGATATACTAAGTAGATGTAGGCCGCAAGCGTCCGATTGAGGAGGAGCCACATGGGGCTCGAAGCCGTGCGCGACATCGCCATCGTTGTGTTGGCGGTAGAATCGATCGTCATCGGGATATTGCTGCTGGTCACCCTAGGCCAGATTCGCAAGCTCGTGGCCCTACTGCGCGACGAAATCACCCCCATGCTCAAAGCGGCGAATGATACAGCGCGAACCATGCGCGGGACCGCCAACGTCATGAGCGAGAGCGTGGTCAAGCCATTGGTGCAGGTATCCAGCTATACCACCGGCACCGTGCAGGCGTTGCGCTCACTTGTGGGCATCCGTCGAAAACTCGACCATGACGGGCGGCCGCGATCATCGACAGCGGAACGACCAGAGAAGGAGGTCTAGGATGAGTGACAAGGGCTCCGGAGGGTTCTTCACTGGGTTCTTTATCGGAGCGATCGCAGGAGCTGCCATCGCCCTGCTTTATGCCCCTGCGCCCGGCGATGAGACGCGTGACTATATCCGGCAAAAGAGCATCGAGCTCAAGCACCAAGCCGACGAGGTCGCGGGGGACGCCACCCACCAGGCAGAGACGCTCCGCACCAAGGGTCAAGCCTTTTTGGATGAACAGAAAAAGCGCCTGCAAGAGGCGATCGACGAGGGCCAGAAGGCAGCAGCCCGCCGCAAGGCCGAGCTGCTCTCCCAGCTAGAAGAGCAGGCCGATGACGCCGTCGAGCTCAAAGGCGAGAGCGCCGAAGTCTAGTCCTGCCGCGCTGCCGACCGGCGGCTTTTGGCATCGATGAGGGCAGCGCGCGCCACCGGCAGCAGGTCCAGGAGGTCGCCGGCCAACAGGCCGGCATCCCCTATCCGTCGGCGCGCCATCTCGCCCGCGAGGCCATGCAGGTAGGCCCCGCACGCCGCGGCAGCGCGTCTTGGTGCGCCTTGTGCCCAGATTCCCGCCAAGGCACCCGCCAGCACGTCGCCAGTCCCGCCGCTCGCCAACGCGGGATTGGCGAACGGGAGCAGTAGCGCCTCACTCTCTGGATCAGCCACCACCGTATAGGCCCCTTTGAGCAGGACCGTGCATCCCCAGCGCGTCGCCGCGCTCTGCGCCACAGCGACGCGGTCCGCCTGTACCTCGCCCACGGAGCACTGTGTCAGGCGGGCCATCTCGCCGGGGTGCGGCGTGAGCACAGTCTCTTTCGGGAGCCGCTGCCACCAGCCCTTTTGCCGGCATAGCAGGTTCAGCGCATCGGCATCCAGCACCATGGGGATAGAGCGTGCTGCGCAGCGATCCAGTAGCCCCCAGAGGAACGCCTCGCGCTCGCCCGATTGCCCCCAACCCGGCCCCGCCAGAATCACGTTGACAGAGGCTAGAGCTCCATCCAGGTTGTCAGCCCCCGTGGCAGCGAACCCTTCGCCGTCATCCGGCAGCGGCCAGAACGTAGGCTCCATCACACTGCCCGCCACGATGCCATAGATGCACTGGGGCACGGCCAGCGTGACCAGGCCGGCGCCGACTCTCGCTGCGGCCAACGCCGCCAGGCGAGGTGCCCCGCAGTAGCGACGCGACCCAGCCACGACCAGCACCGTCCCAAAGGTGCCCTTGTGTCCATCGAGGGGGCGAGGCGGCAGATGGGAGGCCGCCCACGCAGCGTCGATGACCGACAGCCCCTCCCCCAGCAGCCCATCGGGAAGGCCGATATCGACCACGCGCAGATCACCAACCAGCCCCGCGCCCGGAAGCCGGTAGTGCCCCAGCTTGGGAAAGGCAAAGGTGACCGTCACGTCAGCGGGCAAAACGGCGGCATCCGCCGCACCTGTGTCGCAATCCATGCCGCTGGGGGTATCGACCGCCACAACCCATGGCCGTGTGGAGCAGCCGGTTGTACCGCGAGCACCCCGCCGACGCTGGGCGCGCACGGCGCGCGCTATGCCAAGAAGCTGCGGCAACGGCTCTCGCAAGGGGCCCTTGACGCCGGTACCCAGCAGCGCGTCCACCCAGATGTCGTGCTGCTCCAACAGGCGGCGCAGCAACGCCCCCCCGGCATCCTCGTCTGCTGAAACCAGCGAAACGGGCAGCCCGCGCAACCGCGCGCGGTTCAGGTCGTCGTTGCGCGCGGGCCGGCGCCAGAGGTACACGGTGACGCGATAGCCCCACTGGCTCAGGTAGCGCGCCGCCACCAAGCCGTCACCGCCGTTATTGCCCGGGCCGACCAAGATCAGCACCCGATCCAACAAGGACCGCGCTTCCGTAGCCACCGCTTGGGCCACCGCCTTGCCGGCGCTCTCCATCATGGTGTCATAGCTCAGGCCCTGGCGGTCGGCCTCCTTTTCCGCATAGCGCATCTCGTCGGTCGATACGACCCGCATCTCTTGGCCTCCCAAAGACAGACATCGCTTTCAGCGACTTGTCACGCAATGGTTCTATCGGCAGAATACGCACCGGAGGTAGCTGTGCGCCAGGCAGATGTTCTCAACCGGTTTCTGCACGAGTTTCAGAAGCTGCATCCCAAGCTGACCTTTCGCAGCATGCGGCGGGTCAGCAATGGCGGCATCGGGCCCGCCCGCCTCCAGCTCCAGCTCCAACTAGGGAGCAACACCATGGCCGCGCTGGACATCCTGGCCATCGGCGACGGCGACGAAGAGACCGTGCTGCGCGCCCTGGAGCGCTTCCCTGGAGAGCGCCCGCGCGCCAAGGATCTGACGCCCACCTTGCTCGCGCCCCAGATGAGCCCGGCAGGCCGCCGCGCCTGCGAGCAGGCTCGGGTCGCGTGGATGGACCTGAGCGGCGGCGCGCAGATCGAGACGGAAGGCGTTTATTATCTGATCGATCGCATCGAGCCTGAGCCCGCGCCCAGTGGCGTACGCTCTCCCTTTTTGGGAAAGGCCGAACGGGTGTGTCGCGCGCTGCTTTTGGATCCGCGCCGCCGCTGGCGGATGCGCGAACTGGCCCAAGCGGCTGGCGTCAGCCTCGGGCTGGCGAGCATGGTCACGACGGCCCTGGCTGATGAACGCCTGCTGACCAAAGGACGGGACGGCCTGGAGCTTTTCAACCCCGGCAGCCTTCTGGAGCGATGGGCGCAGGCCTATGACATCCACCGCAGCCCGTTCCGCATGTTCCGCAGCTCGCAGCCTACGGGCACCTTGCTCACCAAGCTGCAACGCTCCTTGGGCGATGACGCCGCTCGCTATGCGTTGACGCTCTGGTCGGCCGCTGGGGCCTACCTACCGGGCGAGCTTTCACCTCACCGCCTGGCGCTCTACTGGGACGGCATGCCCGATGATGTCGCTTCAGCGCTGGGCCTGGGTGAAGAACAGGGCAGCACCTATGTCTTTGTCTTCAAGCCTTACGACGTCGGGGTGCTCAAGGGCGCTGCCGTGACCACCAGCGGCATCCCGGCGGTGCACCCTTGTCAGCTCTACCTCGACCTTGGCTGCGGCGACGAGCAAGAAATCGCGCTGGCGCAGCGGGTCCGCGAGCAGCTCTTGCGCTGGTGAATCAGGCGCCCGTTGGCGCCATCTGGGCGCAAGCGCGCACCACCAGCATCTCCAAGCCGACCTCGGGCTCGATCCGGCCCGTCTTGATGCCATAGTCCAGCGCGACGATCTCGCGCTGCAGATGCTCCAACTCGGCCATTCGAAAGCGCCCCGCCTGCGCTTGCAGCTTGCGCAGCAGGCCTGTGTAGGTCGTGCGCAGCCCCAGTTGCTTGAGGATCTCGGCGGGCGTCGCGCGGCGGCGGCTCTGCTCGCTCACAATGATCAGCATCCGCGCCTGGCGCGCGATCATCGTCAAGAGCTGCAAAGGGTGCTGGCCCCTGTCCAGCAAGAGGCGCACCTGTTCCATCGCGCGCTCAACCTGACGCATGCCAATGCTATCCACCAGGTCAAAGATCTCGGCCTCGTGCGCCTCCGGCACATGCTCGCGCACCACCTGCTCGTCGATGGGTCGCGCATAGCCCACCGATGCGGCCAGGACCTTGATCCAGCCGTCGATCTGGCGCAGATCGCCCTTGGTGTCGCGGATGAGCATCCGAACGGCAGCCAGAGTGATGCCGGGGCCCTCGGCTTGGGCCCTAGAGGCCACCCACGCCTCTAGCTTGGGCCCTTCGAGCCTGGCATAGGCCAATTCGTGTCCGATCTCGGATTGGCCTGCCAGAGCCACCACGGGATGCGAAGGGGGCAACGTCGCATTCTCGACGAGGAGCAACCGGGCTGTGTCAGGCAGACGAGACAGACCTGCAACCAGCGCATCGAGCTCGTCTTTGACGCCCTGGCTCGCCTTGGAGAGGCGCTCCAGCAGCCCTTGCACGATGACCAGGCGCCGCTCGCCAAAGAATGGCACGGCGTAGCAGGCGTTCAGCACCTCGCCGACGGCAATGGTACGCCCGTCCAGTTCGACGATGTTCAGATCGCCGACGGTGTCGCCAGCCACCCGCGCACGGAGATCCGCCACCCGCTCAGCCTTGAGATACTCTTCGTCGCCGTGCAGGATATAGAACATGGTGCCTCAATCGGCGTCCCGCGTCGCCACATGGTGAATCACCAAGCTGCCAAAGCGAAAACGCCGCACCGCCCCAACGCTAACTCGCTCCATGCGGTCCGTCGTGGTGATATGCCTCTGCGCCCACAGCCCCGCTGGACGTGCAAGCAACGCGGCGCTCCCGATAGCAGCGCCACGCCAGATCCAGGCCCGGACGCCGCGTGCACGCTGTCTCGCGCCAAACGCCACCAGGACCGCCGCCAGCACATACAGCGCTACCAGATTGGTGCCACAACGTGGGTGTACCGCCAAGCTGGGATCGCGCCGCAGACCGACCAGCGCCCGCGAGACGGCGTCCTGCACATCGGCCGTGCGGACGGGCCCGAGCAGCACAAAACCATCGGCCACGGTGCAGCCCGCCAGGCGCCCTCCACCAGCACGGCCCGCAAGCATGTGCATGGTGGCGTGCTCCAAAGCATGGTTCTGGCGCACGCGCCGCACCAGCGCCTGTAGAAGAGGGCGGATCACGCGAGGCTCCTCTCCCTGAGAGGCTGATAGACAGCGCAGCGGGGCAATGTGTTCCCCGCCGCGCAACGACCCAACGCTAGCGAACCCGTTCCCAGATCGGCGCGATCCGATCCTGGCCCTCGGGCCCCAGAACCACCGGGGTGATGCCGGCGATCTCGCAGGCCTGCGTCAACGCGCGCACCTTGT
>CAZUZB010000031.1:0-8229 GCA_964624695.1 uncultured Anaerolineales bacterium
TTGGCAGATAGCGCCCATAGAGCTCGGGGTTCAGCCTCCCCAGCCGCTCTTGCCGCAACGGGCGCAACGCATCGAGATCCAGATCGGCACAGAACAGGTCGGGAGCGTCGGGCACACGCGCCTCGGCCAAAACACCGTCGCCGTTGGCAGTCAGCGCCAACGGCGCATACACGCCACTGCGCCCCCCAAAGGTGACGCCCAGCAACGTCCCCACCATCATCGCGTGCACCCCATAGGCTGGGCTCTCTTGCACGCGCGACCAGACACCACGGGCCTGCAGGCCCCAATTGAAGCGGGCCGCGTCAGCGGCCGGGTCAACAATGATCTCGGCCCCACGGAGCCAGGCGATACGCACCGACTCCCAATAGGTATGGTCCATGCAGACCGGCGCGGCGATGCAGCCCAGCGGCGTGCGCGCAACGGCGATCTCGTCGCCGGGGGTCATCCCCCAGGCCGCCTCGGTCGGGAAGAGGTGCGTCTTGCGCTGCGTTAGCACCAGGTGCCCCTGCGGGTCGTAGAGGTGCGCCTCTTTGTAGACGCGACCCTTGTCATCCATGGCCAGCGTGCTGCCCGCCAGGATGTGCACACCCATCCGGGCTGCCAGCCCGGCAAAGACGGCCCCGTGCACCCGTCGCGCCGCTCGCGTCATCAGACGCATCAGAAAAAGGACGGGGGCCTCGGCGCTCTGCACGGCAGCCCCGGCCTGATCCGGCTTGCCCCGCCCCACCAACCAGGCCAAACCCGGCAGCAGGCCAAAGAGAGGGTAGCTGCCCGTATCCTCGGGAAAGACGACCAACTGCGCCCCATCGCGGACCAGTTCTGCCGTGGCGGCGTGCATCTGTTCCGCATAGCTCAGCGGGCTACGATGGAGCCGCGCCTCGAGCTGGACCACGCCTACCCGCACCCGCGAGCCATCGGGGGGTGGCGGAGGCGGCACCGGCGGCTGGTCCTCCAGGAATCGCGCCACCTGGCGCACCTGGGCCCGGAGCGCCATCAGGCGCCCTGCCACGTCTGCCAAGGCAAGCTCCACTCGCTTGGTCACCGGAGGGCCTCGCGATAGGCATCCAAGAGATAGCGCTGGTAAAGGGCAGGGTTCAGGGAGGCATGGATCGGATAGGCCTCGACCACTTGGCGCAGCCGCTCCCAATCCAGATCAGCCACCGCGATCGCCGGCTCCTCGCCGCCGACCTGCGCCAGGATCCCCGAGCCATCGGACGTCAGCTCACAAGGGCCGAGCACCGCCGCCCCGAACGGGCCTGGCCCCGAGTAGCCCGCCTCCAGGCCAAAGACCTGGTTGCCTTGCACGTCTCGCCACAGCCGTGCCATCATGGCAGCACGTTCGCCGGCGGACGCCGTGCCTGGATGAACCAGCATGCTGGCACCCTGCAAGCAGAGAATCCGCGCCACCTCGGGGAACAGGTGATCGTCTCCAGCCAGGAGCCCCATGGGGCATCCGTCAGCGTCCATCGGAGCGAGCGAGTCACCCGGCGTCAGGCCCAGGGCTGCCTGGTGCTCGTCCAGGTGGGTCTGCCACTGCATCCCCGCCAAGCGGCCGTCGGGCGAGAGCAGCACACAGGCGTTGCCCAGCCCCTCCTCTGCCGGCAGCGGAATGCCCCCCGCTACCAGCCAGAGGCGATGAGCGGCCGCAACGTCCATCAGGCCCGTCAATAGCCGCGAGCCTAGCTCCAGGCACCGCTGGCGCAAGTCAGGCAAGTCTACTGTGACCTTGGCCAGCGCCTGCCAGGGGTTCGAGGCGTCTCTCGACAGACCAGCGGTATACCCAACTGGCCACCACGCCAGGCCACCGGCGAGCGCCAGCAGCTCAGCCTCTGCGGCCACGGCCCGATCGCCCAGGAGCTCGACCTGCTCCAGGACCTCGGCTGTGGTACACCAGCTTGGCCGCATCAACGCGGCGGCGACGCGGCTGATCGCCATCCTTTCTCCCCCCAGAAGGCGGGAGGCGCCCTCGTATCGGCGCCTCGCATACCTTTGCTACAGCTCTTTGCCCATGGGCAGCACCGGCGTCATCTCGCCATAGCCCAGCTGCCGGTAGAGCGAACGTGCCGCCTGGTTATCGCGCAGCACCAGCAGGTTGACCTTGCGACAGCCTTTGGCGCGGAGGCGCTCTTCGACCTCGCAGACGAGGCGCGCAGCGACGCCTTGCCTGCGATGCTCGCCATCCACTGCCAGATGGTGGAGCCAGCCCCGCCGGCCGTCCCACGCACCCATGATCACGCCGACGATCCGGCCGTCGATCTCGGCCACGAGAAACAGGTCCGGATCTCGAGAGAGCTTTTTCTCGATCTCGGCAGGCTCGTCCGACGGGCGCAGCCGCAGGCCGTCGCCGGCGTTGGCCCAGAGATCGCGCACCGCCGCATAGTCAGCCATGCTGAACGGCCGCACTTGCAGGTTCATGGTCCCTGCCCCCTAGGACTCTTCGGCCCCGACCACGTCTCGCCAGGGCCCGTGGATGCCCTCCTCGGACACCCCGTAGAAGATGCGATGCTGGCCATCACCCAGCCGCTGCACCAGATCGTACTGGGGCTTGCCCGACCGGCGGTAACGGTGCCACACGCCCAGGTCACCCTGCCACGAAACCTTGTCCGGCGCAAAGTGCCCCTCCTCGTGCAGGTGGATGGCGTAACGCCACAGCCTGCGCGCGGAAGAGTGGGTCACATTGTTGACCTCGTGCCCGTCGCGGAGATCGCGCATGGTGTGGTGCATGATCCCCTTGCGTTCCTCGGATTCGGCAATCTCTACGCCGGTGCGGGGTGGCTCCACGCCAGCGATGGCAGGAGCGCTCTTGCCCTTGCGCTCTTGCGCGGCCTCCTCAACCTTTGGTGGAGCCGGCGCAGGCGCGGCCTTGGCGGGCAGAGCCTCTGGCTTTCTCTCGGGGCGAGGCTGCGGCTGAGGAGTGGGGGCCTTGGCTGGGGCCACGGCCTCACGCCGAACCAGGGCCACGATCTCGTCACGCATGGCCAGGTTGGTCTCGGATTCCTGCCGGATATAGATGCGGCTGCCCTCGAGCACATAAGGTACGTCGTCGCCCTTGGGCACGCGGACGCGGATCACCGGCTTGCCGAGACTCCGGAGGAGGCTCAGGTCGACATCCAGCGGTGGGGTAACCAGGCGCTCGATCTCTTTGCGTAGCTCGGCCAGTGAGGCGTCGGGGTTGTCCACCCCCGTCACCGGCGCCTTGGCATTGGAGGAGACGCCCACATAGATGGTCCCGCCGTTGGTGTTGGCAAAAGCCACCAAGTCACGGAGGATGGCGTGCTGACGGCCGCCCCGGCGGGTCATGCTCTCGTGAAAACTCTGCACATGCGAGGGGCCGGATCTGCGCGCGGCCAGCACGTGGTCGTACGGTTCGGCCTCACGGCGATAGGGGCGGGTCCGATCGAACTCGTCGCTCTCGAACAGGTCGATCAGCGCCTGAACCGTCAGCTCGGGCACCAGCACCTCGGTGGCGCGGTCACCCACGCCCAGCTGCTGGTTGTCGCCCTCGATGCCGCGCACCCGATGGGCGTCGGAGCCCTGAATGCAGTGCATCCGTCGGGGGTACTCGGGCTTGGAGCCATCAAAGAACGACGCGGTCGTACGCCGCTGCTTGCTCTCCAGATCGGTGACCTCGAGAGCGTGGAGGTTGGGATCTTGGGTGTACGAGATCTTGGTCTGGCCACCAAAGCCGTGACGGAAGGTGGCCACGCCGTGGGTAGAGTTGGCATGGGCGGCGATCACCAGAGCGCCGGCGTTGCGCATGGCGCGGTAGGCGGTCAGCACATCGGCCGTCGCGCCTACCTCTGTCAGCCCCTTGTCCAGCGATGCGGGGGGCACGTTGAGCTCGAGCAGCACATGCTCGACAACGCGCACCGGTGTATCGGCCGGAAAGATCCCGAGGATATGGAATCCCAGCGTGGCCGTCAGCTCCATGCCGGGAAACACCACAAGCTTTCCCAGGAGCCGACGGTACTCTTCCAGGCGTTCCTTGTCTTTGGCCTGATATCGGCCCGAGCTCACCCAGCGCTCCAAGTCCGATATTTCGCGTTGCATCGCCGCATAGCCGGCCACGGTGTTGTGGTCGGTGAAGGCGATAGCGTCCAGGCCCTCTTCTTCCGCTTTGCGGAGAATGTCGAGATACCCGACACCCTCCTCGGCATAGTCCTGAGAACCGGGAGTGTGGATATGCAGATCAATCCGCTTCCACGTCATCCCTCCCGTGTTCGATGGTCGTCTCGATCGTTTTCTTGCCACTGTCTGAATCCTTGTTATCGTCGAAAGCGGCCGCCAGGATCTCTTCGACTCGGCTAGCGAGCACAAATCGGATCTTCTGGCGGACCTCTTTCGGGAGTTCGTCTAGGTCGGTGTCATTACGCTCGGGCAGGCATACAACCTTGAGGCCCGAGCGGTGCGCGGCCAGCACTTTTTCCTTGATCCCGCCAACCGGCAGAACCTGGCCGCGTAGGGTTAGCTCGCCCGTCATGGCGACATCGCCGCGCACGGGCCTGCCCGTGAGCAGCGAGACCAGCGCCGTTGCCATGGTCACCCCGGCGGACGGCCCGTCTTTGGGGATGGCGCCAGCGGGCACGTGCAGGTGGATATCGATCTTGGCGAACAGCTCTGGATCGATGCCCAATTCGCTGGCCTTGGAGCGAACATAGCTCAAGGCCGCGGTGGCCGACTCTTTCATCACGTCCCCTAGCTGTCCCGTGATGGTGAATCCGCCTTTGCCAACCATCTTGGTGGCTTCTACAAAGAGAATGTCGCCGCCAGATGGCGTCCAGGCCATTCCCGTAGCGACGCCCGGCACCTGCGTCCGGTTGGCCGCCTCGAAATGGTACTTGCGCTTGCCGAGATACGCCGGCATATCGCCGCCGTCGATCCGGATCGACTCGACCGATCCATCCGCCACCTGCGTGGCGACCTTGCGGCACACGGTGCCAATCTGTCGCTCGAGCTCACGGACCCCCGCCTCGCGCGTGTACTCGCGCACAATCCGCCGCAGCGCCTCATCGGTGAATGTCACTTCATCGTCTCGCAGGGCGTTCTCGCGCAACTGCCGGCGGATCAGATAGCCACGCGCGATAAAGAGCTTTTCCTCCTCGGTATAGCCCGAGAGACGGAGGATCTCCATGCGATCGCGTAGCGGAGCGGGAATCGTATCCAGCACGTTGGCAGTGGTGACAAACATCACCTGCGAGAGATCGAACGGGACGTCGATGTAGTGATCGCGGAACTCGCGATTCTGCTCGGGATCCAGCACTTCGAGCAAAGCCGAAGCTGGATCGCCCCGAAAATCGCTGCCGATCTTGTCCACCTCATCCAGCATGAACACGGGGTTGCGCGATCCCACCCGTCGCAGGGCTTGCAGGATGCGTCCGGGCATGGCGCCGATATAGGTGCGGCGGTGCCCGCGGATCTCGGCCTCGTCATGCATACCGCCCAACGACTGCCGGATGAACTCACGTCCCATCGCTCGCGCTATGGACCGCCCCAGTGACGTCTTGCCCACGCCGGGCGGCCCCACAAAGCACAGGATCACACCTTCTCGCTCGCGTCGGATCTGATCCCCCACCTTGTCGCCGTCATCGTGCGAGAGCTCATCGGCTCGTTCCTGCCGTAACTTGCGCACAGCCAGGAACTCGACGATGCGGTCCTTGACCTCCTCGAGGTCGTAATGGTCCTCATCTAGCACACGACGGGCCTCGCTGACATCAAGGTTGTCCTCGGTACCAACCTGCCAGGGAAGCTCTATCAGCCAATCCAGATAGGTGCGGATCACCGAGTACTCGGCGGCAGCCGCGGGCAATCGGCTGAGCCGATCCAACTCTCGTATCGCCTCCTTTCTTGCCTCTTCGGGGAGCCCCGCCGACGCGATCTTTTCGCGGAGCTCTTCGATCTCGCGAGCCTCTCCATCATCCTCTCCCAACTCGCGCTGAATCGCCTTGAGCTGCTCTCGCAAAAAGTACTCGCGCTGGCCCTTTTCCATGGTGGATTGGGCGTCAGACTGGATCTCTTTGCTCAGCTCGAGAACGGCAACCTCGCGCATGACGATCTCGGTGAGGCGCTTGAGCTTTTCCGCGACGGAATCCATCTCCAAGATATCCTGCCGCGTGCCCATCTCGATGCGCGTCAGCGAAGCGATGACATAGGCCAACTGTTTGGGATCATCGCTGCTGAGTGTGCTGCTGACCATCTCGTCCGGCAGGTAGCTTGCCAGCTCCACCAGGCGACGGAATGCGTCAGCAGCCGTGCGCATGGCCGCCTCGACCGCCACTCCCTCCTCAACGAGCTCGGGGGCGGGCTCGATCTGCGCCCGCATGTAGGGCTCTTTTTGAACGTACTCACCGATGCGCACGCGCTCGACCCCCTGCACAATGATGTGCAGCGTGTCGTCGGCGGAGCGCGCCAGGCGGTGGATGGTGGCCACGGTGCCAGTGCTATAGAGGTCGGCGGGGGTGGGATCCTCCACGTCCGGATCCTTGAGCGCCACGAGCGCCACCATGCGGTCGGAAACGACAGCGTCGTCCACCAACCGCACCGACCGTGGTTTTTGCACCACCAGCGGAAGCACCGTCATGGGAAAGACGACAGTGTTCTTGAGGGGCAGGATCGGCAGCTCCCGCGGCAACTCCCGATCACCTTCCTCCTGGCTGGGCGAAGCCATGCCTGGGAGCCCTTGTCCCCTAGTCTTGACAATCCCTAGCAAGTCCATTGCCGACTCGCCCAACAACTCCCACTTCATACGTTCAGCACCCCACCATCACTCACCGGCCGACACGACGCGTACCGGAACGCGCCGCTGCGCCTTGGGCAGGCGCACATGCAAGAAACCGTGTTCGTACACGGCAGCGACGGCATCCGGATCCACGTTCCAGCCCAGCTCCAGCTCGGACACAAAAGCCCCATAGCGGATCTCCATGTTCTGGTACCCGCGCTTGATGCCAGGATCGCGACGCACGCCCGAGATGGTCAGCCGACGGCCGCGCAACTGGATGGCAAAGTCATCCTCCTGCATGCCAGCGACCTCGACCTTGATCACGATATGGTCATCGGTCTCGTACACGTCGGTTGGGGGGCGCCAACATTGCCGCCTACCACCCATCGACCAGCCATCATCCTGTAGGCGCATAAAAAGGGCCTGCCCGAGGCCATCGTCGCCCAAGTCGCTACCGGAAGCGCGCTGCTCTTGCCCGCTTGTCATCGGGTCACCTCGTCGGAGCCTAACTGGAGCCATAGCCTTCCTATGATTCTACCACACTAGATCAAGTCACTCAAATATCCAGCCACGCCCGCCAAAGCTTTCGTCGCCCGCACGGAGCGCCACTGAACCACACACATGCTTCACAGGCGATAGCCAAGCAAGACAAACGCTACGCCCAAGGCAGGTAGCAGATCTTGAGGGCCTGACCCCGCTCAAGCATGTGAACCCCATCCGCGTAGCGCGTCAGAGGCAGCGTGACGCTGGCCAGTGGCCGCAGATCCAGCAAGCCACGAGCGATCAGATCCATGGCATACTGAGCCGCATGGATGTGGTGACCAGGATAGCCGAACAGGCGCAATCCAGCGTGCCGGACGCCGTACACATAGTCCTCTCGCTGCACACCGAACAGCGCCAAGGTCTCTGAGGTGTGATCCATCATAAAGTGCACCGAGGCCGCCAACCCGACACAATCCACGCTGGTCTCCCAGGCCCCCGGCTGGTGCCTCAAGGGCGGAAGCTGCTCGGCCCCGCCGGTTGGATCGAAGGCGGCGTCGACATCGCCCGCATCCAATGCCGCCCGGCGCCTAGCAGCGTCGGGCTCTGATGCCACCACCTCTGAGGCCCCCTCTGCCTTGAGCATCTGCGCCGCCACGCGGCCGGCAGGGCCCAATCCACCCACACCGGTCTTGCGCCCCTGAATGCCACCCCAGGCCTTGAGCTCGAGGATGCTGGCCGCCACACACATGGCCAACTCGAGCGAAACGACCTTTTCCAGCTCCACCTGGTCAGGCACCTGGAGCAGATTAGCCCGCTCGGCCAGAGCATATTGGGCATAGCAGCCCTGACGACCGTGCCCTTGATCGCGCCACATGGCCACGCGATCGCCGACGCGCAGGTCGTCCACGCCCGCGCCAACAGCATACACCTCGCCGGCCGCCTCATGGCCGGGCTGGCCTGCCGAGTAAGGGTATTCGATCGGCCCAGTGCCGGCGAACATGGGCTCGCCGTGAAAGATGTGGAGATCCCAG
>CAZUZB010000031.1:8329-21750 GCA_964624695.1 uncultured Anaerolineales bacterium
GATCGGCCCAGTGCCGGCGAACATGGGCTCGCCGTGAAAGATGTGGAGATCCCAGTGCGGGCAGGTATTGATTGCCAGCACCTTGATGACCACCTGGCCCGGCCCCGGCTCTGGAATCGGTAGCTGCACCAGCTCGGCCAAACCTGGCGCTTTGATCTGCAACGAACGCATCATGTCCATGCTAGTATCACCCCCAAAGTCTCTTGGCGATCCGACACGATCTGCTGCCATGCATCCACCACACGCTCCGCGGGGAAGCGATGCGTGATGAGCGACCCGGCATCCAACCAACCCGCGGCCAGCAGCGCCAATGTTTCATCCATGCGCTGTCGGGTCCATCCGCTGGGGCAGTGCAACGTGATCTCGCCCAGGCGCAGTTTTTGGATGTCGATGCGCCCTTCCGTGCCACAAAAGCCGGCCGACACGATATGCCCGTCATGCTGGAGCGTGGGCAGAAGCGCCTCCACCAGAGGAACGCTGCCTACCGTATCCACCAACACCGCCACCCGCCTGCCGGCTATCCTCTGCACCGCGGTGACGGCCGGCTCCTCGGCCGTGTTGACGGCCACGGAGCGCGGCGCCACCAGACGTTGCAGGCGAGAAGCGTGATGCCCGAGCATGATCACCCGCGCGCCACGCCAGGCCAGCGTCTGGGCGGCCCAATGCCCCACCAAGCCGTCGCCAATCACGACCGCCCACTCTCCAACGGCTACCGGCGCCCGCGTCCCGCAGTTGTATCCAACCTGCGTCAACACCAACCCACTGGCATCCTCGGGAGAGAGCCCGTCGGGCAGCTTCCAGATCTGGTCTTGCGGCGTCACCGCTGGCGAGACATGGCCGCCCATGGCATCGAGGCCATAGCTTACCCGACTGACCGAGGCGAACACCCAGTCCCCTTTGGCCACGCCCTCCACCCGTTCGCCCACCGATCGAACCACGCCGGTTTTTTGGTAGCCAGGCACGCGGGGAAAGGGCCAGGGATCACCCGGCACATACGGGGTATCGCCCGCTGTGCGCTCCCCCCGCAGGAAGGAACCCTCGGTGCCGGGGCTAATCCACGAGTAGCGCACGTCCACCACGACATCCTCTGGGCCAGGATCGGGCACCTCGACGATGGCCCAATCAACCTGGTTCGCGTCCACGAACCGCACTGCTCGCGCCTCCACGAAACCTCCTCACTCAGGAACCATCACCAGGCGGTGTAGCCACCATCCACGACGAGCACCGCGCCGGTCACATAGCTCGACGCCTCGGCAGCCAGATAGATCGCCGCGCCCGTCAGCTCCTCGGGCTGCCCAGGACGTCCTAGCGGGATCGCCTGCATCCACCGGCCGCCGTACGCTGGATCATCGAAAAACGGCTGGGCCATGGGCGTGGCCATATAACCGGGCGCGATGGCGTTGACCCGAATACCATGGGGAGCCCACTCGCACGCCAGCGACCGCGTGAGATGGATCACCGCCGCCTTGCTGGTGTTGTACGAGGCTTGTGCCTGTGGGTCGTTCACGATCAAGCCGGACATGGAGGCGATATTGACGATGCGCCCGCCGCCAGCAGCCTTCATGGGCTCGAACACGGCCTGGCAGCAGTAGAACAGCCCGTCCAGGTTGACGGCCATGACTTGGCGCCAGTCCTGCTCGGAGACGTTTTCGGCAGGGCCCCACTTGGTGATGCCGGCGTTGTTCATGAGAAAATCGATCCGCCCAAAAGCTGCCAGCGCACGCTGGACCATGGCGGCCACACTGCTCTTTTCGGTCACGTCGGTCTCGACAAAGAGGCCGCGGCGCCCCACCGCCTCGATCTGCTCCACCGTAACGGGGCCCGTGGTCGGGTTACGCTCCGCTACGACAATATCGGCCCCGGCCTCGGCATAGGCGCGGCAAAATGCCTGCCCTAGGCCCTGGCCACCGCCGGTCACGATGCCGACCTGGCCCTCTAGCGAGAACTTGGTCATGATCATCTGCGCACTCCTCAGCAAGCTGCTCGAGTTCTCTGGTATGCCGATGCTAGTCGGCCGACCTCCGTGTGTCAACGTCTCAGGCGCCTGCCCCTAGAGGACAGGAAAGGCCCGGTGTCATGACGGGCTAGAGGCGGTCTCGAGGGGAGGCGCTCTCATGTGGATGATCTAGAACAGCGCCTGCGAGAGAGACCGTGGTTGCGCACCATCCAGTACATAGCAGAAGGCCCTCCCCACCACTATCCGTAGTGGTGCAGAGGGCTTTGCCCTACGACCTGTCGTATCTAGCTCCTCGGGCTGGACTCGAACCAACAACCAACCGGTTAACAGCCGGTCGCTCTACCATTGAGCTACCGAGGAACACCTCCAAAGACGGCCGCCATTCTAGCCCGAATGGCCCCTCTGGTCAAATGCGCATCCGGACTTGGCCCCCTAGCTCAAATAGTCGCGCAGACGCCGGCTCCGGGTGGGATGCCGCAGCTTGCGCAGCGCCTTGGCCTCGATCTGCCGAATGCGCTCGCGGGTCACCCCGAACTCTTGCCCGACCTCCTCCAGCGTGCGCGGCTGGCCGTCCTCCAGCCCAAAGCGCAGCGTCAGCACCTGGCGCTCACGCTCGGTGAGCGAGTCGAGCACGTCGTGCATCTGCTCCTTGAGCAGCTCTTTGGTGGTCTCTTCAACAGGCCCCGCCAGAGATTCGTCCGGGATAAAGTCGCCCAGCTCGCTGTTTTCCTCCGAACCCACCGGCATCTCGAGCGACATGGGCTCTTGGGCAATCCGCACATAGTGGCGCACCTTGTCAGCCGCGCGCCGCAGGCTGCGAGCCACATGCTCAGGCAGGGGCGTGTCATCCCGATCGGCGGCCTCGATAGCCCGCCGCTCTATATCGGTGACCAAGTTCATATGCACAGCGATCTCTTCGGGCGTGGGCTCTCGGCCCAGCTCTTGCTGGAGGCTGCGCATGGCCCGCGTCACCCGGTTGATGGTCTCCACCATATGCACCGGGATGCGAATCGTGCGCGCCTGGTCTGCGATGGCGCGGCTGATGGCCTGGCGAATCCACCAGGTCGCATAGGTACTGAACTTGTACCCCTTGTGGTAATCGAACTTTTCCACGCCACGCAGCAGCCCCAGGTTGCCCTCCTGCACCAGATCCAGAAGCGATAGCCCGCGACCCGTGTAGCGCTTGGCTATGCTCACCACCAGGCGCAGGTTCGCCTCGGCCATACGGCGCTGTGCCAGCTCACCGCGCAGGCGCTTGAGCTCCAGCCGGTGACGCTCTCGCGAGGAGAGCTCATTCTCGCGAGCTTCTAGCTCCTCCGCGGCGTGATTCCCTTCCTCGATCGCCTTGGCGAGGCGCACCTCCTCCTCGCCCGTGAGCAGCTCCACGCGCCCGATCTCGCGCAGGTACATGCGCACCGGGTCGCTGATCGCCTCGAGATCCAGCGGCTCGCCCGCCGTCTCGTCGTCTGGCTCGCCAAGGGAGGGCGGCGTCTCGTCCTCCTCGAGGCCAAAGATGGGAACCTCCATGTCGGTGAGAACGTCCACCAGCGCGCGCAACTGCTCAGGATGCTGGTCGATATCGGGAATGGCGTCGAGCAGATCCTTCCGGGTGAGATGCTCCTGACGGATACCCTTGGCCAGCAGCTCATCGATGCGGGCATGGTAATCGGCATCACTGGCGCGGCTGGCCCGAGGTTCATCTTCCGAGCGCTGCCGCTGGGCATCGCCTTTCGCGGGCGCCCCTGGCGAATGGGCTGGGGGCTGGTTATCGTGCGAGGCGTCGCTTGGCATGGTTCCCTCTGGTACGCGCGTCAACGTCGACTCGAACCGATCAGGCTCAGCTCGTGCGCTCGCTGGTGCAAGAGCCGCAGCTCCGTCCTCCCGCGATTGATCAAGCCGCTGATGTGCGCCACGCCTTCGAGCTCGCCGGACTCTGTTGCATCGTCCAACAGAAACCGAAGCTCGCGCATCGTCCGTGACAGGGATCGCTCACGCAGGCGAATGGTGGATTTGATCAGGTCCTCGCGAACCATCTCCGGGGACAAGGGCGGGCCACCCTGGAGTCTAGAGTGGAGCGATTCTACATGAGCCGCAACGCCGCTGTCAAGACGCGCCTGAACGCGCTCCAGCGCGTCCTCTTCGGGCTCCAGTGTTGGCAGCAGTTCACACACTGCCTGCCAGACCAGCCGGTGGCGCGCATCGCCCAACGATTCACCCAGCGCCTCGGCGCTCACCCCTGCATGCTCCAGCGCCTCTGCGCCCAACCGCGGATAGCGCACCAACAGGGCCACGGCGCGGCTCTCGAGATCCATGGGCGCATCCTGCACCCCTGCCCTCGTCGTCGCTGTCGCGTCCATCGGGCCTTCCGCGCGCTGGCGCGTGCTCCCGCGAAGCCGTCGAGCCTCCTCGGCCAGGGCACGCTCATCGATGCGGATCGCCCGAGCCAGGAATTGCGTGTAGTGCTGGCGCTCCAGCGGGCTGCCCAGGTTGTTGATGACCGGAAGCACCTTGTCCACAACGTCGCGCTTGCCACGCGCAGTGGAAATGTCGGCCTCGGCCACCGCCAATCCGATCAGGTGCTCGACCACCGGCTTGGCCTCGGCCACCAGACGATCCCACCGCTCACGGTCTCGCAACACCAGCTCATCTGGGTCCAGGCCATCGGGCAACGCCAAGACACGGATATCAGCCTTCAGGCGAGATTCGTACCGCACCAAGCCCGAGGCAGTGGGGACCGGAACAGTCTCGCGCGGCATGGCGTCTTGCGCGACCCCCACACCGCGTTCGGTAGCGCGGATGCCGGCGGCATCGGGGTCCAGCGCAAAGATGAGGCGCTCGGCGATGGGGCGCAGCAAGGCGACATGATCCTCGGTGAGAGCCGTGCCCATGACCGCCACCAGGTTACGCACGCCCTCCTGATAGGGGGCGATCACATCCATATAGCCCTCAACCACGATGGCAGTCCCCGTCTCACGGATGGCCTGGCGCGCCAGGTCAAAACCATAGAGCAGGCGCCCCTTGTCAAACAAGGGCGTTTGCGGCGTGTTCAGGTACTTGGGCTCGCCATCGCCCAGCACGCGCCCGGCAAATCCCACCACGTGCCCACGAGGATCACGGATGGGGAACATGACCCGATCGCGGAAGCGGTCGTACACATTGCCACGCTCGTGGCGAACCAGCAGGCCGGCCTCCAGCAGCAGATCCTGATCATAGCCGGCCCCAAGCAGTGCCTGCTCACAAGTGTGCCAGTCATCGGGCGCATAGCCGATCTGGAACGCCTGCAGGGTGGCATCGGTCAGGCCACGGCGCCTCAGGTACGCGAGCGCCGGCTTGCCCGCATCAGTGGCCAGCAATGTGCGCTGGAAGAAGCGAGCGGCGTCGGTATTCACCTCGCGCAACCGATCCGCTAACTCGCGCTTGGCCTGGCCCTCTTCATCCAGAGGTTCGAGGATCACGCCGGCGCGATCGGCCAAGAGTCGCAGCGCATCGGCGAACTCGACGCCTTCCGCCTGCATCACAAAGGTGTACGCGTCGCCGCCAGTGTTGCAGGCGCCGAAACAGTGCCATGTTTGCGTCTCTGGAAAGACCACAAAGGAGGGGGTCTTTTCGCTGTGAAAAGGGCAGAGACCCTTGTAGTTCTGGCCGGCCTTTTGCAGACGAACGCGCGATCCGATCAGATCGACGATGTCGATCCGCTGCTTGACCTCATCCACCACGCTCATGGGGACACATCCGCAAAGCCATAGGTCCAGATGCGGCCACCGTCATCCGAAAGGTATACGGTCCCACTGGCCAGATCCAGCGCTAGAGCGCCGGGGGCGCCATAGCCGGCACCCGTGGCTTGGCCGATCTCTTCCAGCGTGGCGCCCTGCAGCACACGCACGCCATCGGTCTCACGCAAGATGACCTGGTCGCGCGCAGAATCAATGACCAGGGCGTTGGCTCCGTGCATCGGACGATCCGGGTCGCCCCAGACCGTCCGGGTGACCGTG
Organism: uncultured Anaerolineales bacterium; assembly: GCA_964624695.1. Lineage (GTDB taxonomy): Bacteria > Chloroflexota > Anaerolineae > UBA1429 > UBA1429 > DAIRUQ01. The sequence goes on from CAZUZB010000031.1 coordinate 14,279, forward strand.
GCCGCCTCGCCGTCTACCACCGAGACTCCACCATAGTGGGCCGAGAGGGCGTGGGTGGCATAGACGCGCCCCGTGGTCTCTGAGGCCACCAGGTCCGAGACCAAGCCCACCCCGCCCAAATGCACCAACCCGAGCGGCTCTAGCGAGGCTGCATCAAGGGCCAAGAGCGATCCGGTCTCATACAGCGTCACGTACACGCGACCAGCTTTTGCCACATAGGCCAGCGGCCCAGGCGTGCCGGGCAACCTCAAGCTATGCACCACCGCCAGCGTCGTGGCATCGAGGATGGTGAGACGGCCCGCCTCGGCCTCCGCTACCCAGAGACGCCCCCCCAGGAGCAGCAACTCGGTCGGACGCCCCAGCCCCTCAGCCACCGCAACGAGCTGGCCTTGGCTGGAGAAACGATGCACCTCGCCCCGCTGGGGCACCGTGGCGTAGACGCTGCCGTCGTTCGGCCCAATGGCCAGCCTGTACGGCGCAGCCGGCAGGCGCCGCAACCAGAGTTGCGCCTGTTGCGCCAGGTCCCACACCAGCACCCGGTCGCCCGTAGCCGTGACCAGACGGTTGCGCGCAGAGTCATGGACCACATCGGTGGCTGTGTCGCCAGTGCTCTGTAGGGCCACATCCGCCAGCGGGCGCAGGGTCCGCTCACGGTCGTCGTCGAGCACCAGCGCCGGCGGCGCAACCTCGGTCCCTGCCGGCACCGTTAGCGCCTGGGCGCCTGCTCCTCCAGCGCGCGACAGATGGGGAACGTATAGCATGGCATCGCCCTGATGGGGCGCCGCCGCGCCGCACACGCGTAACGAAGCGTCATCCACCAGCAACGCGGTCCGCAATCCCGTTTCGACGTTGCCCTGCGCGTTATAGGCGCCAAACCGCAGGGTGATGGTCTGGCCGGCATACCGACTCAGGTCGTAACGCGCCTGCTGCCACGCCTGAGCATTGCTGCGCAGCCACATGAGATACTCGACGGCCACGCCTTGCTCGTTCATGACCGCGACATATTGCAGCCCATACTCGGACGACTCGGCCATGGGCCAGTACCAGAACTCGAGCAGCACGCTCTGGCTGGTCTGGGGTATCTGCACCGTCTGCTGCGCCGACGAGTAGCTGACCACAACAGTCCCGGCGAGGATCCCGGTCTGCAGCGCCCGCTGGCCGCTGCGCACGACAGACGTGGTGTAGCGAGCGTTGTAGGCCGTCTGCATAAGCTGCCAGCCAGACTGCTCAAAGCCACCATCCTGCAGCAGCTCGACACATTGACCAGGCGGCACCGGCGTGGGCGTCGGTGTCACTCGCACGGTGACTGGCGCCAGCCCCGAGCCCGAGACGCTCCCCAGATTCGCGGTGGTAGCCGCTGCCGAGCTAGAGAACGTGCCGGCTGTCGTCCCAGCCCTGGCGCGGAATCGCAGCGTCACCTCTCGGGGGACCGTTGCCGTCGATTTGCCCATGGCGCGCACGGCATCGTACTGCTGATGGCCGAGCCAATCCCACACCGCCCATTGGCCATGCGGGTCCTTGAGCTGATAGGGACAGACCCCAAGGACCTCTGGCCAAAGGCGCCACCAGTCCTGATAGGCCCGCACCATATAGTCCGCGCGGTTGGCCTCGCCAATCTGCGGCAAGCCATAGATGCCGCAAAAGTCACAGGCCCCCAGGGCATAGCCGGTCTCGGTAATGAGCACCTTTACGCCCGCTCGGCCACGCAGGGCCAGGCGCTCCAGCTCGAGCTGGTAGCTATCGATGGCGAGCTCGCGGTAGCCGCTGACATTGTCCGCGTGCAGGTTCTGCTCCGGAGGACGGTTGCCGGGATAGACGTGCGAGGACCAGACATCAAAGGCGTTCAGCGCGCCCGGCACCGTGGCCATGGCATCGATAAAGCCGAGCCAGTCATAGCCGCCGCCGGCCGAGTATGCCACGCCCGGCGAGAGGCCACCGTTCATCAATACGATGCGAGAGTCGCCCAGAGAGCGAATGGCCGACGCCGCGGCCACCAGGAACTGCCCATACTCGACCGGGTTGGCGCTGCCACTCCACTCTAGATCTAGGTTGGGCTCGTTCCAGATCTCGATGTAGAGCTGGTGCCCATCGCGGCGGGGCAGCCCCGCTACCACCCGCTTGAAGGCCTCGGCCATGTTGCTGTATGGAGGCTCGGGCTTGACCCAATACCCGCGCCCCCCATCATATTCGCCGGCCAGCCGGATGACGGGCACCAGCCCGCGATCATAGCAGCCGTTCACAAAGCTGACCCAGGCGGCATCCGGCCCCGTGGTCGCCGGCGTGATCCGGTAACAGAGCTGCTTGACGTAGGCCCCCTGGCCCATCAGCTCGCGGACACGGTCGAGCTGGTAACCGGTGTCAGCCCACTTGTCCTGGACAAAGGTGTGCATCCCGTAGACGCTGCCTGCGCGCGCGCCGGGCAGCGAGGGGATGCTCCACTGGAGACGCTGGCCGCTCTGGGTGGGGTTGGAGATCGGCGCGGAGGCGCCGTCATAAGCCAGCTCGGCAGAACCCGAGACATAGCTGAACCCATCGGGCAGTACCGCCTCGAGCTGCACCGATGTGCCGTCACGGGCATCGCGGTTGGAGAGGGTCAGGGTATAGAGGATCTCGCCGCCGGCGTCCACCTGCGTCGACTGCGCTGAGAGATTCAGACTCAAGACCGAGCTTTGCGCCGTGACCGGCTGTTGCCGCAGACGAAAGACGACGCCCGCGAGCGTCAGTACCAACACAAGCAAGGCGATGGGAACGCGTCTCATCGCGGGGGCGCCACCAGCCATACGACTCTCATCCCTCTTCTCCAAGTGGAGCAAGCATATCGGTGGCGGGGGCTCTTGTCAACGTGACGTACACAGGAAAACACGTCGGAGCCAGGCCCCAGGGCCGTGGCTCCGACGTGATGACAGACCCCAAACCAGCGCTACTTGTGGCGAATGGCCGCCTGCGCGGCCGCCACACGCGCCACCGGCACGCGGAAAGGCGAGCAGCTCACATACTTGAGCCCGACGCGATGGAAAAAGTCGATCGACTCTGGATCACCGCCGTGCTCGCCACAGATACCCAACTCGATATCCGGTCGCACGCTCTTGCCGTTCTTGACAGCAGCAGCCACCAACTGGCCCACACCATCCTGGTCTAGCGTCTGGAACGGGTTGGCGGGCAGGATCTTGCGCTCGACGTATTGGAGCAGGAATTTGCCCTCGGCGTCGTCGCGCGAGTAGCCAAAGCTCATCTGCGTCAGGTCGTTGGTGCCAAAGCTAAAGAACTCGGCGTATTCGGCGAGCTCGCCGGCGGTGAGCGCCGCGCGGGGCGTCTCGATCATGGTGCCGAACTTGTAGTCCAGCTCCACGCCCTCCTCGCGCATGACCTCCTTGGCCACCGCCTCTAGCGATTCGCGCTGGTTCTTGAGCTCGTTCACGTGCGAGACCAGCGGGATCATGATCTCGACGTGCACATCCACGCCCTTTTTGGCCTGGCGGCAGCCCGCCTCAAAGATCGCTCGTACCTGCATCTCGGTGAGGCCCGTCTTGATCAAGCCCGCACGGCACCCGCGGAGGCCCATCATGGGGTTGATCTCGCTCATCGCCACGACGGTATCCAGCAGCTTGGCGCGCTCTTCCAGCTTTTCCGGGTCGTTGCCGAGGCAGCGCAACCGCGTGACCTCTTCGAGCAAACTTTCGCGGCTGGGCAGGAACTCGTGCATGGGAGCATCCAGCAGGCGGATGATGACAGGCAGCCCGTCCATGGCGGCAAAGATGCCCTCAAAGTCCTCGCGCTGGAAGGGGAGGATCTGATCCAGATAGCGCTGGCGCTCCGCCTCGTCCTGGGCCAGGATCATGCTGACCACCGCAGGACGGCGCTCTTCCTCAAAGAACATGTGCTCGGTGCGGCAGAGGCCGATGCCCTCGGCGCCCAAGGCACGAGCGCGCGTGGCGTCACGCGGATAGTCGGCGTTGGTGTAGACGCCTAGCGTCCTGATCTCGTCGGCCCAGGCGAGGAGCGTCGCCAGCTCTTGCTCCTTGGCGAAATCCACCTCGAGCGTCTGCACAGCGCCGGCGAACACCTCGCCGGTGCTACCATCGATGGAGATCACGTCACCTTCGCTCAAGACGCGACCATCCACCGTAAAGCGCCGCGCCTCGGGATCGACGTTGACATCCTCACACCCGGCCACACACGGCAGGTTGTTGCCGCGGGCTACCACCGCGGCGTGAGAGGTGGCGCCGCCATGCTGCGTCAGCACACCCTTGGACATGAGCATCCCGCCCACGTCATCCGGCGAGGTCTCGGGCCGGACGAGGATGACGTCCTCGCCCTCCTCGGCGCGAGCCATCGCCCGCTCCGAATCGAGTACGGCCACGCCGGTGGCTGCACCGGGGGAAGCGTTCAGGCCCTTGGCAATGAGATTGCCGCTCTCGATGGCCATGCGCTTGGCATCAGGATCAAAGTGGGGATGCAGCATCACATCCACCTGCTCGGGCGTGACGCGATCGACCGCCTCCTCCTTGGTGATCAGCCCCTCCTGGGCCTGATCCACCGCGATCTTGATAGCCGCACGGGCGGTCCGCTTGCCCGTCCTGGTCTGGAGCATCCACAGCTTGCCCCGCTCGATGGTGAACTCGAGATCCTGCATCTCGTGGTAGTGGCGCTCTAGGTTCTCGGCAACCTCGACGAACTGCTGGTAGATGGCAGGGTTGGCGTTGGCCAGCTCTTGGATGGTGAGCGGCGTGCGGATGCCAGCCACCACGTCCTCGCCTTGTGCGTTAGGAAGGTATTCGCCATAGAGACGGTTGTCTCCGTCGTTGGGGTTGCGGGTGAAGGCCACGCCCGTGCCCGAGTCATCACCCATATTGCCGAACACCATGGTGCACACGTTGACGGCTGTGCCCCAGGTATCGGGGAGCTTGTTGATGCGACGATAGGTGGTGGCATTGGGACCGAACCAGGAGCCGAACACCGCCTCCACCGCCTGACGGAGCTGCTCCCACACATCATCGGGGAACTCGACGCCCAAGCGCTCGCGATAGATGGCCTTGTATTCCTGGACGATTTCCTTGAGCATCTCGACGGTCAGATCGGTATCACGGCCGCCCTCAGTCTGCTCCTTGTAACGGTCCAGCACCCCCTCGAACAGGTTTCCCGGAATATCCTTGACGATGCGGCCATAGGCAGAGATCAAGCGACGGTACGAGTCATAGGCAAAGCGCTCATTGCCCGACAGCTTGGCCAGGCCCTGTAGCGTCTCGGGGTTGAGGCCAACGTTCAGGACGGTATCCATCATGCCGGGCATGGAAAGCCGCGAGCCCGAACGCACCGAGACGAGCAGAGGGTTATCCTTGTCACCAAAGACCTTGCCCGTCTGCTCTTCCACGGTCTTGAAAGCCTCGACCACCTGGTCCCACATACCCTGCGGGAACTGCTCGCCCCCATCAAAGTAGGCCAGGCACGCCTCGGTGGTGATGGTAAAGCCGGGCGGAACCGGCAACCCGGCGTTGGTCATCTCTGCCAGGCCGGCACCCTTGCCGCCAAGAAGGTCCCGCATGTCCCTGTTCCCCTCAGAGAACAGGTAGACCCATTTCTGCGCCATCGTTATCATCCTCCCATGCATCCGCTAGGTTTGTATTTCGGAGCCATTATAGTGGCCGCAAGGCCAATGAGCAAGTTTGTGCCGATCCGCGCCAGCAACCTCGCCTTCTGGGTTGCGTAGTGAGTGTGATCACAAAATGAGGAGGCAAACCATGTTTCTTTTGCTGAACCTGATCTGGTTCATTCTGGGGGGCGTGCTGGTCTTTTTCTGCTATCTCGTCGGCGGTCTGGTCTTGTGCCTCACCATCGTGGGCATCCCGTTCGGCGTCCAGTTGCTCAAGCTGGCGCTGCTCGGCGCGGCCCCCTTTGGCAAGGAGGTGGACACGCACAACTCGGCCGGTACGATCCCCAATATCCTGTTCAACGTCCTCTGGTGGGTCTTTGGCGGCATCGAGGTGGCCGTGATCCATCTGGTGCTGGCGCTGGTGTTTGCCGTCACCATCATCGGGCTGCCATTTGCCAAGCAGCATATCAAGCTGCTCAAGCTGGCGCTGGTCCCCTTTGGCGCCCAGATCCGAGGCTAACCCAGGGAATGGGGCGGCGCGTGTCTGCGCCGCCCCGGGGATTCGCTAGAACCCCTCTAGCCGCGAGAGGTCGACGATGCCCGTGGGCAAGGCCGCAATCCGCTGCAAGAGCCCCAGCCGGGTCTCGCGCAGCACGCGATCCTCGGCCATCACCAGCACCTCATCAAAGTACCGCGCGATCACCGGCTGCAACGCGGCGAGCTGTGCCATCAGGGTATCGACATCCGGCGCTTGGCGGATGATCCCCTCGGCCGCCAGGCACGCTCGGTAGAGCTCCCCTTCGGCCGGCTCCACAAAGCTGGCTTCGTCCACCTGGTAGGCACGCTCCTGGTCACGCACGATGCGCACACAGCGGGCATAGTTATCCAGGACCACGTCCCAGCCATCGCGCTGCGTCCATGCGGCCAACCTCTGCGCGGCGGCATACGCCCGATACGGCGCCGAGGCCTGCTCCGCCAGCACGGCGGCGGCCACGTCGTAGCCGATGCCCATGTCGCGCAGAACCCCCTCGAGGCGCGTGGCCAGAAAGGCCTCAAGCTCCCCTAGCGTGCCCGGTGGCACGTCCATGGGCAGCTCTTCCGCAGCAGCGACCAGGAGCGGGCCTAGATCGAGATCCAGTTCACATGAGACCAGCACCTGATGTATGGCCAGCCCCATCCGCCTGAGGCCCCAGGGATCGGCGGCCCCAGTGGGGCGCACCCCGGCAGCGAACAGGCCCACCAGGCTATCGATACGATCCGCCAGGCCAACGGCAACCCCCAGCAGGCTCTCGGGGAGCCGATCGCCGGCATAGCGCGGCAAATAGTGCTCCTCGATGGCCTGCGCCACGGCCTCAGGCTCGCCCGTGAGCCGCGCATAGTGCGCGCCCATGACGCCTTGCAGCGACGTATGCTCCACCACCATGTTGGTGGCCAGGTCGCTCTTGCAAAGGCCGGCGGCGCGGGCCACCGCCTGTTGGTCGGCCTCAGAGAGCCCCAACGCTACACTGATGCGCGGCGCCAGCCGCTCGATCCGCCGCACCTTGTCCAGCACCGAGCCGAGATGCTCCTCAAAAGTCAGGGTGGCCAGCTTTTCGGTATAGCTACCCAGGGCTTGGCGCGTATCCGCATCGTAGAAAAAGCCTGCGTCCGCGTATCGCGCCCGCAGCACCTCTTCGTTGCCATGCCGCACGGCAGCGACATCGAGTTGGCGCCCGTTGGCCACCGCCACAAAGTAGGGCAGCAGCTCGCCGTCGCGCATCACCGGCAAGTAGCGTTGATGCTTTTTCATCACCGCCAAGAGCACCTGGCCGGGAAGCCGCAGATAGGCGCGATCGAACGCGCCACGGAGGGGCAACGGGTGCTCGACCAGGTCGGCCACCTC
>CAZUZB010000031.1:21850-24726 GCA_964624695.1 uncultured Anaerolineales bacterium
ACCACACGATCACCCAGGAGCGCGACCAGCCAGCGCAGCGGCCGCGAAAAGGCCACGCCGCTGTCGTTCCAGCGCATGCTCTTGCCGAACCGCAGCGAAGCCACCGCCTCGGCCAGGAGCGCTGGCAGGATCTCGCTGGCGGGCAGCCCTTGCTCCAGGACAACCGCCACGGTATAGTCTTTGCCATCGATGGTGCGCACCTGCAGCTCGGACACCTCCACACCGCGCGACCTGGCAAAACCCTGGGCGGCCTTGGTGGGAGCTCCGTCCGCATCGTAGGCGATCTGCGCCGCCGGCCCGCGGAAGGTGACCTCTCGGTCCTCCTGCGCTGGCGCCAAGCGCTCCACCAGGGCCACGACACGGCGGGGCGTCCCAAGCACGCGCAGCTCGCCATGATCCAGCCGCGCCTCTTGCAGCGCCTTGGCCAGGTGCGCCTCTAGCTGGGCGCAGGCAGCCGCCAGGTCGGCTACCGGCAGCTCCTCGCAGCCGATCTCGAGCAGCAACGTCTCTGGCGTGGTGGGTGGCGCGGCGGCTTGCGCCGACGGCACGGCTTTCGCGCCCGCCCCCGCAGCCGCCAGCTTGGTGAGCGGATGCCCCATCTCCTCGCGCTGCTGCACATAGGCCTGGGCCACCCGGCGGGCCAGGTCACGCATCCGCACGAAAAAGCGTGCCCGCTCGGTAACACCTACGGCACCGCGAGCATCCAGGACGTTGAACAGGTGCGAGCACTTGAGGACATAGTCGTGGGCAGGCATGACCAGCCCCGCCTCCAGGGCCCGCTGCGCCTCGGCTTCGCACAGGTCGAACATGCGCCGGACGCCGTCCACGTCGGCGACCTCAAAGTTGTAGGTGCAATGCTCCACCTCGCCGCGCAGGTGGATGTCGCCATAGGTCAGCTCATCCCGCCACTGGATATCGGGAATGGCGCGCACGCCCTGGAGCACCATGACGATCCGCTCCAGCCCGTAAGTGATCTCCACGGAGACGGGATCGAGATCCAAGCCGCCTGCCTGCTGGAAATAGGTGTACTGGCTGATCTCTTGGCCGTCGAGCCAGACCTCCCAGCCCAGCCCCCAGGCGCCCAAGGCGGGGGATTCCCAGTTGTCCTCCACAAAGCGGACGTCGTGTTGCGATACATCGATGCCCAGCGCCGTCAGGCTCTGCAGGTAGAGCTCCTGCGGATTGCCCGGGTCGGGCTTGAGGATGACCTGGTACTGGTAGAACTGTTGCCAGCGGTTGGGGTTCTGGCCATATCGCCCATCGGCAGGCCGCACCGACGGCTCGGGGTAGGCCACGTTCCATGGCTCGGGCCCCAAGACGCGCAGCGCTGTGGCGGGGTTGAGCGTTCCCGCGCCCACCTGCACATTGTACGGCTGCCACACGATGCAGCCATGGTCGGCCCAGAACTCGTTGAGCCGCATGATCACCGTTTGAAAGTCCATGCATCCCCCTGCCTTGGCGTCGTATCCGTGACGTGAATCAGCTCGATGCAGTATCCGGTTGTGTATCGTCAGCTTGGCTGGGCGCCGAAGCGAGGTCCCGTAGATCCTGCTCCAGTCGATCCATAAAGCCGGCGCTGTTGAGCTCGCGCTCAAGGGTCTGTCTCAGATACCCACGCAGCAGCGCTCTCACCTCGGCGCTAGTCGCTACGGTCAGCCGTAACTTGGCGACGTCCGCATCCGGCCGGCGCGCCAGAAAACGTAGCACCTTTTGCGCACTCAGCGACATGGTGGGCAGGCGCTCCCGCTCCAGGGCACAGCGTGGGCAGATGATGCCGCCCTCATCGGCGGACCAGGCGTTGGGCCGTGGCTCGATCTGGGCGCCGCAGATCACACAGCGGTAGAGTTCGAGCCAGAATCCAGAGACAGCCAGTAGCCGCACCTCAAAGCGGCGGGTCCACAGCTCCAGGTCGGGCGTCTGGCAGAGCCTTGCCAGCGTGTCGGCCAGCAGGCTGTAGAGCGAGCGGCACTCTTCTTGGTGCTGGGAAAAGGCCGCCGCCAGCTCGCCGACGTAACAGGCGTGCGAAAAGCGCCTCAAGTCGCGCCCCAAGGCGACATAGGTCTCCAGCGCCTCGGCCTGGGTGACCACGTCCAGGCTCTTGCCCCGCGCCAACATGAGCTGCACCCGCGCAAAGAGGCCGATATGCCCTGCCTTGCGGCTGGTGGCCCGTCGCACCCCTTTGGCGATCACGTCGAGGCGGCCTTGCGGCGTAAGCAGGCGCAGGATGCGGTCCGCCTCGCCATAGTCCTGCTGATGGAGAACGATGGCCTCGGTCCGATAGACCCGCGATCGCTCCGCCGCTGGCTCGGTCACACGTGCCCTAACCGCCTCAACACCTCGGTCGTTACCGTCGCCACCAGCTCGGCCAGCGGCGGCTCGTCGGGCTCTGGCGCAACGGCGGCCGCCTCGCGCGCCAGTGCCTTTTCGGCGTGCGCCACGGTAGCCGCCAAATGCTCGCGCCGCTTTTGCGCCAGCAGCGCTACCTCGTCTTCTGGCAGCTCCTTGACGCGGCCGAGCAGATGGGCCAGCAGCACCACCAAGGCGGTGTTCTCCACCTTGGCCATCTTGCCAAAGGCATCCATGGCGCTCTGCCCCACCGTTACGGCGCCGTGGCGATCCAGCACCAGGGCGTCATGGTCGCGGATCAGCTCGCGGACCACCTCTGGCCCCTGGGCGGAGGTGGGTGTGGCATAAGCCGTCGTCTCGATGACCCCCGTATAGACCAACGACTCGGGCAGCACGGGAGCCGCCAGCGATCTCCCCGCGACCGTAAAGGCGGTGGTGATAGGCGGATGGGCATGGACGACGGCCCGAACGTCGGCGCGCTGGCGGTAGATCTCGAGGTGCAGCCGCAGCTCGGCCGAGGGCCGCAGCCC
>CAZUZB010000032.1:0-2320 GCA_964624695.1 uncultured Anaerolineales bacterium
GCGTCGCTCGCCAAAAAGACCATCACATTCGCCACGTCGTCATAGGTGCAACCACGCTTCATGGGCACCTGATCGATATACTTTTGGCGGACCTCTTCTTCGGTGATGCCCTGGTTACGGGCGTACTGCTTGAACAGGCTATCCACCCACAGAGGCGAGTCCAGCAGGTTACCGGGGCAGATGGCGTTGACGCGGACGCCTTCCTCGGCCAGCTCCAGCGCCAGGCTCTGGGTGAGGCCGATGCCACCGAACTTGCTGGCGGCATAGGCCGAGTTCTTGTAGCTGCCCTTTTTGCCCGATTTGCTGTTGATCTGAATGATCACGCCGCTCTGCTGACGCTTCATCACCGGGGTGACCGCGCGCGCCATGTTGAAATAGCCCACGAGGTTCACCTCGATGGTCAGCCGCCAGCGCCCCGGATCGATCTCGTCGACGGGACCGCTGAACAGAACCCCCGCGTTGGAGACCAGGATGTCGATTCGCCCCATGGCCTCGGCCGCCTGAGCGACCGCCGCTTCGCACTGGGCGACGTCGGTCACGTCAGCATGCACCGCCATGGCCCGCACGCCGTGCTCGGCCACGATCTCTTCAGCCACGGCCTGTGCCTGGTCGTCCTTGATGTCGGCCACCACCACGTCGGCGCCCTCGCGCCCCAGGCGGTGTGCCAAGGCTGCTCCCAGTCCCTGGCCGGCTCCGGTCACCAGGGCGACCTTGCCCGCCAACACGCGACAATCGCTCATGGAAGCATCTCCTTCAGAAACTCGGTCTCGGCCTCGACCGTCCAGCTCTCGTTGGGTCCTAGCTTGGCATAGACGCTGGGCAGGGCGGTCTTGAGATCAGCCAGCTTGGTGAGCGGAAACTCGAGGATCGAGGGGTAGACCACACACTTGCCCTCGAACGCCTGGCTCATCACACCTTCGATGCCCTTGCGCGCGTCGCACAAGCCGGTGATTGCATCCACCGACAGGTTGGTGTTGAGCCGCTGTCCTTCGGTGTATTCCAGCATGCTGCGGAGGTCGCTGATGGCCGAGCCGCTGGTGCCACGGAAACGGATGCCGCGCTCGACGACCACGCGCAGATCGATCGGCGCACGGGTGCCGCGGGTCAGCCCAGCAAAGATATTCATTGCCCCGCCCTCGGCCAGTAGCGCGACGGCGCCAGCCACCACCCGGGGGCTCGGGGCCATCACCGCTACGTCGTCGAACCCTCGGCCGCCCGTCATGTCGTACAACTGCGCGTTGAACGCATCCGGCGCCGTGTCGCCGGGCACCTTGAGCGACAGCTCGGTGACATCCTTTTTCTGCTCGATCAGGTCCGAGAACTTTTCGCGGATGACCTCCAAGCGCTCCTGCAAGAGGTCGGTGGCCACCAACAGCTTGGGAGGCCCCTCTGATTCCAGCGCTCGCTGGACGTGCATCTGCCCCATAGGCCCAGCCGCCCCCAAAAAGGCGGCCGTGCCGCCGGGCACCAGTTCGGTCCGGATCGGCTCGTACGCCAGTGACAGGTCGGCGCTAGTGGTGCCCACCAGCAAGAGCCCGTCATAGTGGATGCGCCCCACGTCGACCTGCGCCTCGCTCGTCAACCCCTCGGCGCCCACCAGGTTCAGCACACAGCCCACCGCGGCCTTGGGCTCGATCAGCTCATACAGGGCAGCGTCCGCGCCCAGGAAGACGATGTCGTCCAGGCCGCCCTTGCCGGCGGCCGCCAGCGCCTCGTCGATCGTCTCTGGGCTGGGGGCGCCCAGCTCGACCAGCTCGAACCCGTCGGCCGCGGCGCGACTCCGCAGCTCTTCCGCCAGCGCGCCATCCACGCCCAGGGTGATCACCGTGGCCGGCGGTTGCCCGCCCGCGTAAGGGGTGCCCAGGCTGTAGGCGTCCTTGGCCGCGGGCCCCTGGACGATCAACGCCACGCCGCCGGGCTTCCAGCCGGCGCGATAGACCACATCGTACGAGGCTGTGACACAAGCCCAAGGCTCGGTCAACGCCGCCTGGGCATAGCCGGTCTCGGGGCGCACCGGAATGAGATAGCAGCCATCATCGCCAGCCAGGATCTCTTTGCCGATCACATTGTACTGCGAGAGCCCGCCCTGTAGCTCGTACCCATACGCCATGCCGACGCCTTGGTAATAGATGTCGGCCTGCATGATGAACCGATCGCCAGGCTGGTACTGGTCGCGCAGGTTCTCGCCTACCTGGATCACGGTCAACGCGACCTCGTGCCCCAGGACGACCGGCTCGTTCTCCATGTCGCGGCCGAAAATGCGCGGGTGCTCCGGGCCTGACTTTATCACCTTGACGTCCGAAAAGCACAGCCCCACGGC
>CAZUZB010000032.1:2420-5298 GCA_964624695.1 uncultured Anaerolineales bacterium
GCCAACTGCGTGCCGCTGCCCTTGACCCAGAACGTCCCATCGTCGTTGAGCGCCGAGGTGTTGCCCTCGCCCAAGATCACCAGATCCCGCTCGGGCTCACCCAGAAGCCGCGAAAGACGTACCAGTTCCTCCAGAACACTGCGCGCGTTGCCCATCGCTTACGCCTCCGGATAGCCGGAGGAGCCGCTGGCCTGCCCGCGTTCAGCCACCACCTTCTCATAGTAGCCGCTGGCCCGGTAGGCCTTGAGCGGATCCACATCCAGGCCCATCTCGCTGCGAACAGAGGCCAGCAACGGGCGCACGTCGGTGCGGAAAGCGTTCAGCATCGTCTCCTCAGCCAAGACAATGTCGCCGGTGAGGCGCGCGTTCCGCAGAGCCTCGCGGTCGATCAACAGCGCCCTGGCGTAAGCTACCTGGCAGTTGACCACCGACTGGATCATGGCCTCGATCTTGGGCTTGACGTTGTGGCTCTGGTCGATCATGTAGGCCACGTCCATGTCCACGGACGGGTCCAGCTCGCCATCGATCAGCTCGTTAAAGATGAGGAACAACTCGTATGGGTTGATAGAGCCAACCGTCAGGTCGTCATCGGCGAACTTTTTATTGTTGAAATGGAAACCCCCCAGGCGATTCTCGTCGATCAGATAAGCCACGATCTGCTCGATGTTGGTGCCGAGAGGATGATGTCCCAGGTCCACCAACACCTGCGCGCGCTCGCCCAGCTTGTAGGCAAACATGAGCGCCGTGCCCCAGTCACCCAAATCGGTGTGGTAGAACGCAGGCTCAAAGAACTTGTACTCGATCAGGAGGCGCATCGGCTCGGGCATGGCCGCGTACAGCTCTTCCAGGGCCTCCAGCAACCGCCGCTTGCGGCCACGGAAGCTATCCTGCCCGGGGTAGTTGGTGCCATCGGCCAGCCAGAGGCTGATGATGTCCGATCCCGTAGCTTTGGCGATCTCGACGCACTCGAGGCAGTGGTCGAGGGCCTGGCGCCGCACCTTGGGGCTGGGGTGGCATAGGCTTCCCAACTTGTAGGCATCATCCTGGAACAGGTTCGGGTTGATGGCGCCCAGCGTCAGGCCGAGGCCCTCGGCATACTCGCGCAGTGCATCATAGTCATCCACCTTGTCCCACGGGATGTGCAACGCCACGGAAGGGGCGATGCCCGTATACTTGTGAACCTGGGCCGCATCCTGGAGCTTTTGCTCGGTGGTCTGCGCCGCGCCGGACTGGGTGAACACCTTGAACCGCGTGCCCGAATCCGCATAGCCCCAAGAGGGGGTCTCGATCTTTTGCGCCTTGAGCGCCGCCTTGACGGCCGCCACATCCACGCCGCGCCCCGTAAGCTCTTCCGCCAAAGACTCGTATGCTTTCTGCCAACCCATGCTCACATACCTCCCATTGGTTCCATCCATGCCATCAACCCACAAGGGCGCATGCGCCCCACCATACCCTAGGCAATAATCACTTTGATCCCATGTGATCGTAACTCGCTCACGATCTCCTTTGGTGCCGACTTGTCGGTGATCACCCGGTCGATGCGCTCCGCTGGCGCGCAGGTGGCAAAGGCCACCTTTCCCAGCTTGCTGCCATCTACAATGGCGTTGACCTCGCGCACCGCGCTGGCCAATTGCCGCTTGAGCTCCACCTCCTCGGCGTTGGCGTCGGTCAGCCCCTCCGCCAGGGTGAGGCCCCGCCCGCCGAAAAAACCCCGCTGCAGGTTGCCGGCGTCCAGCACCCGCGTATCGGTGAGGCCAACGATCGAGGCCGCCTCGCGCCACACACGCCCGCCAGGCATCAGGACGGTGATCGCCGGCGCCCTCAGGAGCTCTAGCGCCACATACAGCCCCGTCGTCACGACGGTAAGGTCTCGCCGTGACAGCAACGCCCGCGCAATGTGCCACGCCGTCGTGCTGGCATCCAGCACGATGGCCTCGCCATCGTTGACCAGAGCCGCCGCCGCGCGCCCGATCTCCATCTTGGCCTGGACCTGCTCGCGCTGCCGCACCGAGAACGACAGGGCGCCCTCCCCAAAGTGGATGGGCACGGCCCCCCCATGCGTCCTCAAGAGCCTTCCCTGCCCTTCGAGCATGTCCAGGTCCGACCGCACGGTCACGGCCGAAACGCCGAACGTCTCGCCCAGATCCGCCACCGACACATAGCCGGTTTCCTGAAGCTGCTGCAGAATGTTCTCGAGGCGCTCTTGGCGTGACGGGCGACGTCCCATGGTGTCGCTTTCGTTTATTTTCGTTTCTCTTTGCAAAGTTTCGTAATGCGATTCTACCATGGACCCCACCGCACGTCAACTAGCCCTGCCCGCGGGTCACGGAGAGAGTCCCGTCGCTCAGCCCTTGTGTGCCACCCAAAAGATGCGGACGCTCTCCTCATCGGGCTCGCGCAGCGTAAAGCAATCATAGCAGCCCTCTACCGCGAACCCTGCGTCCTGCAGATAGGTGGCGACCTGCTCGGGGGGATAAGCCTGCTCCACGTGTTCCTCAGCGCCCTTGGCCCACAGATCACCCTGGCGCTCGAACCAGGTCACTCTGGCGTGTACCCGTTGCTTGCGCTCGTCATAGGCCCCCGAGATCAGCACCGTCAGGTCGGACGAATCATGCACATAAGCATCGCCATCCCACAAGCTCTCAAAGCAGTAGGCGGTGTTCATGTCGAACAGATACCAGCCATCGGGATCCAGGCATCGGTAGGCGCTGCGGAAGGCGTGGAGGAGGTCGTCGCCGGTCAGCATATAGTTGAGGCTATCATATAGGCAGGTCACCAAGGAGGCGCGGCTATCGAGATCGAGGTGACGCATGTCCTGCTGAATCCAGCGGACCGAAATCCCCTGCTCCTCGGCCTTGGCGCGGGCCTGCGCCAGCAT
>CAZUZB010000032.1:5398-12254 GCA_964624695.1 uncultured Anaerolineales bacterium
CGAGTATAGCGCCTCCCCCATCCCAGACCAAGTTGACCGCCCCCCCACCGATGCTATCCTTCAGTCATGCACTATACCGTAGGACGGAGCAGCCCCACACAGGCGCAGACGTGCGCCATCTTGGCCATCGAGGACGCCTGCTTTGGCGAGAGCGCCCTCTCGCCCAGCCGGGCGATGGCATTGTTCATGCGTCCAGAGCACCGGCTCTATCTCGCCCAAGGATCGAGCGGCCAGGCTATCGGCTTCTGTAGCTGTTTTCTGCTGGGCGCGAACTCCGGTCAGCGCCTCGAGATCGACCTGCTGGCCGTCCTGCCCGAGTGGCGCGGGCGCGGCGTCGGCACGGGTTTGGTGAACGCAGCGATACAAGGCGCTCGGAATGAGGGGATCGCCCGGTTGCGGGCGGCGGTGCGGGCCGGGAACACCGCGTCGGAGCGAGCCTTTGAGCGGGCCGGGCTAGCGCCCAGCGTCGAGCGCTATCAGTTGCTGGTCTACGCACCGCAGGGGTCTCATCCTGTGCCCTACCTGCCAGCGGGCTGGCGCGATGGCCACATCAGCCGGGCTACCAGCGAAGCGGATCTGTGGAGCGCAGATCCGGCGCCTGAGGCCGGCGCCACCTATCCCTACGAGCTTGTGGACCAGAATGGCTACGTGCGTGCTCGCGCGCGGGTGGCATCGGTGCACACGCTGAGCGGCCCCAGCCTCTGGATCGAGGAGCTCGGCGCCGAGACAGCGCCGCTGGGGGCGCTGGTCGCCCGGGGGCTGGTGGAGCGCGTCAAGCGTTGGGGACTGGCCCAAGCGGGCATGCTGATCCGCGAGGAAGCGCAGAACGCCAAACTCGAAACGGCCCTGGTGGCCGAGGGATTCGAGCGGTACGGCTGTTTTCGTCTCTTTCAGGCGCCCTGATGGGATCGCCCGCCAATCAGCGCACTACTCTCGCAGCAACTCGGTCATCTTGAACTTGAGATCGTCCAGCCCAAAAGGCTTGGTCAGGTAGGGCAGCCCCGTCTCTCGCAAGAACCCACGGGTGGCGGCGTTCATCATGTCGCCGGTGATGATCACCATTCGCTTCACCAGGCTGGGGTAATCGCGCTTGAGCCGTTTGTAGAGTGCCGGACCGCCCAACCCGGGCATTTTGATATCGCTGATCACCAGATCGAGGCCATCCTCGCCCAGAGCCTGCAAGTGCTCGACCGCTTCGTTGCCGTCCTCGGCCAAAATCACCGTGTGCCCATCGGCCACCAGCACCCGCCGCAAAAGCTGGGCCACGTCGCGCTCGTCCTCCACCACCAACACCCGACGGCCCGGACTGGGCGCCACCATCTCGGCCGACGCTTGGCGGCCAACTCCGACGGGCTCTTGCACCACGGGCAGCTCCACATGGAACACGGTGCCGCCACCCTCTGTGCTCTCTGCCCAGATCTTGCCGCGGTGCTCGCTGATGATGCCATAGCAGATCGATAGCCCCAGGCCAGTCCCCTGGCCCACGTCTTTGGTGGTATAGAACGGCTCGAACAGGTGTCGCCTGACCTCGGGCGCCAAGCCGGGACCGTCATCCGCGCAAGAGATCAGGATCGTGTGCCCTTTGTGGCGGGTGCTGATCCGAATCTCGCCCTTGTCACGCACCGAGCGGATCGCATCATGGGCATTGTTGAGCAGATTCAGCATCACCTGCTGGAGTTGGTTCCCATCGGCCACCGTCTCCAAAGGATCCTCGTCCAGATCCAGAACGACCCGCACATTGTCCACCTGCAGTTGGTACGCCCGCAGATCGATGACCCGCTCCACGATGTCGTTGATGGCCACCCGTTGTCGATCGGCCTTGTGTTGGCGGGCGAACGTCAGCAGATTCTGGACGATCTTGGCGGCGCGCTGCGCCTGGATCGAGATCCGATCCAGGTCATGACGCATCTGCTCATCCGCCGAGCTGGCCTGTAGCAGTTGCGCATAGCCCATCACCGCCGTGAGAGGGTTGTTGAGCTCGTGTGCCACACCAGCGATGAGCTGGCCGATCGCCGAGAGCTTTTCCGATTGGACCAGCGCCTCCTGAGCGCTCTCGAGATCGTCCAGGCTCTGCTGCAGGTCTTGGACCAGACGAGCATTGTCGATCGCCACAGCCGCCTGCGTCGCCAGTGTCATCAGCAGATACTCGTCCTGCTGGGTAAAGGCGTTCCGTTGCGTAGAGTCGACACTCAGCGTACCAATGGAGCGGTCGCCCAACCGCAACGGCGCCACCAGCATCGACGCCACGGCACGAGTCCCGCCCTTGATATAGCGCTCGTCCAGGCTTACGTCAGGGACGTTCACCACCTCGCCCATCTCCAGGGCCGTGCCTGCGATCCCCTTGCCAGAGCGCATATCGGTGCGCCCACGATAATCTGGGCGACTGTCCTCTACCGACCAGGTGTGCGCCCGCGGATGCAAGCGCCCCGAACGTTCATCCATCAGGTGCAGCACTCCATCGCCCGCCTTGGGGATGTTGTCGGTCGCCAAGCGCACAATCAGGCTCAAGAGGTCATCCAGGTTCAGCGTCGAGCTGAGCGCCTTGCTGACCTCGTACAACGCCGAGCTCTGGCGCAACCGGTTCTGCATCTCCTGATAGAGCCTGGCGTTCTCCACACCCAGGCCTACGATCTTGCCGACGACCCCCCACAAGCCTGCATCAACGGACTCGGGAGGCTCCGCATCCCACCCCAGCACGAGCACGCCCATGTCGGCCTCGTTGGCCACCAGCGGGACCACCAACCAAGCGGCCAGTCCCGTGCGCGGGCAGCAAGGTTGGCTAGCATCGTCATCCCCGGCCCGGCAATAGGCAAACACCCAGCGCTTTCCCTCGGCCGGGTGTGAGCCACCGACCATCGCTTGCATGCCCGCTGTGACCTCGCCATCGCCCTGTACGATGGTTAGCGACGGCCCCTCACTGCGCCCATCTTGCAGGTAGGCCATGCCCCACGCCGCGCCCGTATGCCCGCGCGCGATGGTCACGGCGTGCTGCAGCACCTCCTCCGCCCGCTCGGATGCACCGACATAACGCAAGAGCTGGTCAATGATCTCCAACGAGCGAAGGCTTGGCCCGGCCTGGCACCCCTCGATGGCGCTAGTTGCCGGTCGCTTGGCCTCTGGTTGCATCTCGGGCCAGTTTTCCATCGAGCCTCCCCAAGCGATGCCCAAGCTCTTGGCTCAGGCGCTGTCGTTTCCACCGCTCCAACCGCTCACCATGCTCGTCCAGCCAAGCCAACGCCGCCATGGTCCAACGGCGGGCCTCGGCAATGTCCTTGCGACGATGCTCGTAATGCTTGGCCAACTCTAGATAGGGATCCAGCCGCGGCCCATCCCGCAGCCTTTTCCATCGCTCCACGGCCTCATCGAACTGGCCGCTTCGCCTCAGCAAAAGCGATTCGCGCCAACCCGCCTCCCAGGCGCTCGCAGAGCCGCTCTCGCCATCCCAGGCTTGCCGATAGGCCCGCGCCGCGGCCTCGATCCGACCCGTTCCCTCATAGATCCGCCCTAACGCATAGGGATCGCACAGGGGATCGTTGGCCCTCTCGAGGCCCTCACAGGCGATCTCGGCGGCAACCTGCGCCAGCGAGACCAGTGACAGGACATCGACCAGATTGTGGTAGAACACCCCATCCAAAGGGGCAGCGTCGCCATCCTCCACATACTGACGGTAGATATCGGGAATCAGATGCCCGGCGATGTCCTCGAATGAGCGCTCCAGGCCGAGCACATGCTCCTCCAGCGATGAGAGGGAACAGGATGGCAACATTCTTCGCCAGAGGCGACGGCACAGCAGCAACAGATCCAGATGCGGCAGTTCGTCGCCAATCGGCCTCCGGCGCGCCATCACGAACCGAGACGCCAGCAGCGGCCAATCAAAGGCACGCCCGTTAAAGCTCACCAGGCCGCCACTAGCGCCCAAGGCATCGCCCAAGAGGTCGAGCAGGGAGGGCTCATCCTCATAGTCTGCCATAAAAAACTGCCGCAAGACGAACACGCCATCTTCAAAACAGCCGACGCCCACCAGAAAGGCATAGGTGCCCCCGCCGCCCCCCAAGCCGGTTGTCTCTGCATCGATAAACAGCGCCCCAGCAGGATCAAACGGCCGACCGTCAGGGCCGGCCACGAACGGGGCCCAGATATCGGACGGCCACGTCAGGAATCCGTCCACCCGCCGACCGCCATGCTCGTACGAACCGCCAAAGCGTCGCTCTGTCACATAGCAGCGGCCGCCTGGCGTCTCTTGCCAGCGGCCAGCAATGGCCTCTTCCAACGGCATGGCAGAACGAGCCGGCTCGGGCGGCTGGCGCAGGGCCTCCCGCCTAGCCAGCTCCTGCAGGCGCTGTCGGAGATCGTTCATCGCGCCGTCTGCCTCCGACGCTGCCGCCATCGCCCGGGGCGTGGCGAACCGATCACATTCGCGTGCATTCTACACCGGTTCCTCGCCCTGTGCATCAAGACCCTTTGCGGCGAGGATTGGGTCAGGAGGCTCCTCAACCTTGCCCTGGAAGATCGCCCGGGCCAGCACAATGGCCCGCCTCTTGGCCCGGTCATCCTCGGCAGCGTCGGCGCCAATGCAGGCAGGACACCCCACCGAGCAGGCACATCGCTCCACCTGCTCAGCCACGTCAGCCAGCAAGCCGGGCAATAGCTCCGCTGCCGCGGCGCTCAAGCCGATCCCGCCGGCGACGCGCTCGTATATCATGATGGTCGCGCCGCCCGCTGTGGAGCCCTCGGCATCCACAAAAGTGCCCAGATCCTGTGGATCACACATGAGGTGCACCGGCAGCAGGTACCCCAGCCCGTAGGCGAGGGCCGCCAAAGTGCCCTTGGTGGCGGCCGCGCGCTCCACCCGAGCATGGCAAGCGGCACACAAGGTCACGAGGTTCTCCAGAGCGTTGGCTGCCACCTGACGATCGTCCTGCCCAGCCCCGGCCCCAAAGCTGCGGAATGAGTCTAGATGGTGGACATGATGCGGCCGCCCCGCCTCCTCGACCGCTCCACAGAGACGACACCGGTACCCATCGCGCTCCCGCGCCAGGTCACGTTGGCGGGGCCAACTGCTGCCGCGGCTGGCCACTGGCGCGCGATAGTCATCCTGACGAGCGAGCTCGTCCAACAGTGCGCCGTTTACCACCATCCAGGCAGCATCGGTGTCCAGGTTTCGTTCCGGCAGCTCTAGCGCAAGCCGCTCGATCACCTGGCCCGATTCCAGCGATATCCGCCGGTAGCCCGTCACCCGTGTGGTGACCCGCACCTCGCCCTCCACCACGCGTGCCCCCGGCTCGCTCCGCTCCACCCACTGGCGCAGCACCGCCACCCTGGTGTCGACGGTCGCCCGCGTATAGTAGGGTAGCGAGGCGCGCCGCACCCCGATGCGCGCAGAGCCGGCCTCTGCCTCGTCGACCAGGTACTGCTCCGCCCCGTGCCAATACACGGCCCCCGGGTGTGCCATCAAGGCGGCTCCCATGCCGTCCAACGTACCAACGGTTCGCTGCTGGGCCGCCTCCAGGTCATAGAGCGTCACCGTGTCAGCATCAGCGGTGCGCAACGCCACGCGCCCGGCCGGATAGTCCGGCCCCACCCAAAGCCAGCCGCGCGCCGAGCGCCGGCACTGGCGCTGTTCCTCCAGGAACGCCAGCATGGTGTCAAGATCCTCGCCGCCAAAGCGCTCACCCTCGGCAAATGGCAGCTCGTAGGCCGCGCAACGCACATGAGACAGGAGCACTGAGAGGTTGTCCGGGTTCAGCAGCGCCCGCTCGGGCGAACGGCCCAACAGAAATTCGGGATGGGTGATGACATATTGATCCATCGGCGAATCGCCGGCCACCACAAAGATAGCGCTGGCCCCCTCACGGCGACCCGCGCGCCCGGCCCGTTGCCAGGTGGAGGCGATGGTGCCGGGGTACCCGATCAGTACCGCCGCTGACATCCCCCCGATATCGACGCCCAGCTCCAGAGCGGACGTCGCCACCACGCAGCGCAGCTCGCCACTCGCCAGCGCGCGTTCGATGGCCCGCCGCTCCACAGGGCGATAGCCGCCACGGTAGCCGGCGATTCGACCGGGCTCGCAGACACCAGCCAGCTCCTGGCGGAGCCTCGCCGTGAACAGCTCCACCCCCAATCGCGACCGCATGAACACGATGGTCTGCACACCCCGCGCCAGCAGTTCCTTCAAGATCGGCAGTGCGGCCTCCTCCGCAGGTTGGCGCACCCCCATGGTCGGGTCCACCAGCGGCGGATTCACCAATACCAGCGTGCGTTGCGCCGAAGGCGCGCCATCGGCGGCTACCACGCAGACATCGCGTCCCGTCAGCAGCTCGGCCAGCCCTTGCGGGTTGCCGATGGTCGCCGAGCAGCAGATCGTCTGCGGCGTCGCCCCATAAAAGCCACACACGCGCCGCAGCCGCCGCAGCACGTTGGCGACGTGGCTGCCAAAGACTCCGCGGTACTGATGCGCTTCGTCCACCACCACATAGCGCAACCCGGCCCAGAAGCGGCGCCAGCGGGGGTGCCTCGGCAGGATGCTCAGATGGAGCATCTCCGGATTGGTGATCAGCACCCGCGCCGATTCGCGGGCCGCCGACCGTCGGTTGCTGGAAGTATCGCCATCGTAGGCCTGGGCCGGCTGGCCCAAGCCGGCCGCCTCGGCCAGGGCGTTCAGCGCGGCCAACTGATCGCGCGCCAGCGCCTTGGTAGGAAAAAGGTACAAGGCCGTCGCGGCGGGGTCGCGCTCGAGCGCCGCCAGCGTGGGAAGCAGATAGGCCAGCGACTTGCCCGACGCCGTGGGTGTGGCCAGGGCGACATCGTGGCCGGTGTGCACCTCGGCCAGCGCCGCAGCCTGATGCGTGTAGAGGCT
>CAZUZB010000032.1:12354-16728 GCA_964624695.1 uncultured Anaerolineales bacterium
TTCTCCCCCACAACCAGGTAGGAGGTCTTTCCCGAGACCGAGCCGGTCACCTGGCCGCCGTGCGCCTCCACCAGCTGCTTGGCCTCGTCGCGGGTGAGCCCCTCCAACGTCCCCGTGATGACAAAGGTCAGCCCCTCCAGCGGGCGCTCGGACGGCGCCTCCGCCTCGATCTCCTGCCACAGCTTGACCCCGCGCTCCTCCAGCTTATGCACCAGATCCTGATGGCGCGGCCTCCCGAAATAGTCCAGCACCATCTCGGCGATATGCGGTCCCACGCCAGGAATCGCCTCTAGCTCCTCTTGCGTAGCCGCCATCAGCTTGGCAACCGAAGGATACCGCTCGGTGAAAAGCTGGGCCACCCGTGCGCCCACGCCAGGAATGCCCAAGGCCGCGATGATACGCCATAGCGGGCGATCGCGGCTTTCCTGAATCGCATCCACCAGGTTTTGGGCGCGCTTTTCCGCAAAGCCCTCCAGCGGCGTGAGATCCTCCACCCGCAAGGCATAGAGGTCCGCCACGTCGCCGATCAGCCCTACCTTGACCAACTGCTCGGCCAGCCTGCTACCTAGGCCCTCGATGTTCATGGCGCCGCGCGATACCCAATGCTCCACGTGACGCACCAGTTGGGCGGGGCACGCGGCGTTGACGCAGTTCACCGCAACCCTCTCGGGATCCTGGGAGACCAGCTCCCCGCAGACAGGGCAGCGTTCCGGCACCTCAAAGGGCACCTCGTCGCCGGTGCGCATCTCGACCACGGGCTTGACGACCTGCGGAATCACCTCCCCCGCCCGGCGAATCACCACCGTATCGCCAATGCGCAGGTCCTTGCGCGCCAGATCCTGAAAGTTGTGCAACGTCGCCTGCCGAATAGTGACGCCCCCCAGCGCTACCGGCTCTAGCACGGCATAGGGCGTCAGCACGCCCGTGCGCCCGACGTTGACCTGGATATCCAGCAGCCTGGTCGTGGCTTCGCCCAGCGGCGCCTTGTACGCCACCGCCCAACGCGGGGCATTGCCCACGATGCCGAGCTGCTCCTGGAGAGCCCGATCGTCGATCTTGATCACCACGCCATCGGCGTCATAGTTGAGATCACCCCGCTGCTCCAGCCAGCGCTCGCATCGCTCCAGCACCTCGCCAAAATCCGCCGTCGGCACAATGTCGTCGTTCACCGCAAACCCGAGCCGCCGGAGATAGGCCAGCGCCTCCCACTGGCTGGCGATCGTCTCACCGTCGACATAGCCAATGGCATAGGCGAAAAAGCGGAGAGGGCGCTCGGCGGTCATGCGGGGGTCCAGCTGCCGAAGCGACCCGGCAGCAGTGTTCCGTGGGTTGGCGAACGGCTCCAGCCCCTGAGCCACCCGTTGCTCGTTCATCTGAGCAAACAGATCCCGGGGGATGTACACCTCCCCGCGCACCTCGATCAGATCGGGCGGCAGTTCGGAGCCCATCACCGGAATCCGCAGCGGCACGTTGCGAATGGTGCGCACGTTACTGGTGATATCTTCGCCGACCCGGCCATCGCCTCGGGTGGCCCCTCGCACCAGCGTGCCGCGCTCATACGTCAAGGCCACGGCCAGGCCATCGATCTTGGGCTCGATGACATAGGCCAGCGCGGTGCCTTCGGGGAGGAGCCGCAGGGCACGCTGCCGCCAGGCCTCCACCTCCTCCCGCGAAAAGGCGTCGGCCAGGCTGGTCATGGGATAAGGGTGTTCCACCTTGGCGAACTCGGGCAGCGGCTCGCCGCCCACCCGCTGGGTGGGAGAGTCTGGCGTCACCAACGCTGGGTGTTCGGCCTCGAGATCGCGCAGCCGCCGCAAAAGGGCATCATACTCGGCATCGCTGATGACCGGCTGGCCCAGTGTGTGGTAACGATAGTTGTGGTAGCTGACCAGCCGACGCAGCTCCTCCATGCGCGCAGCAACGTCTTGGCCCATTGGATGCCTCCCCGTGGGACACTGCTCAGACGAGACGGAGCGGTGAGGATGCGGTCATCAGATCGCGAGCCCGTGGCGAAACACCCGAGCTATTGGGGAACGAGGTACTGGCCAACCACCCATCCGGTGTTGCCGTTATCGTCACGGACCTTCCACCAGATGTGCTGGCCGCCCTGTAGCGGGCCGTCGAGCAGCTCCACCACCGACCCCTCGCGCAAGGTACGGATATTCGACGAGGACGATGTGGCCTCGGTACGCATGTTCAGGCCCGAGCCTCCCGTGCCCGACACCTTGACGCTCTCCCCGATCTTGAGCCCACCGGGGTTCATATCGAGGCCGGCCGTCGGCGTGGTGACGCCCGGAGCAGTGGGCGTAAAGGTAGGCAATGCTGTACCACGGTACGTCGTTTCACTCTCGGCGGCCACGGTTCCCCACAAGGTGGGCGCCTGGGTCGGCACGGCGCGGGTCATCGCCACGCGAGCCGAGGTGGGCGTTACGATCGCCGGCGCCTGCCGTGGCCGAAATAGGAGGACCCACCCCAACGCAGCCCCGCCCACCAAGAGCACTGGCAGGATCAGCTCGACCAGCAGCCGCCACGCCGTTCCCCTATCGCCCGCGGATTGTGGCATCTGACGCGGCATCGTCCCTCCAGCTCCTCCAGTCACGGCGCGATTCTAGCGCCCGAATTCGAGCGTGTCAAAGATCAGAGCGCCCGGCACGAGGCAGAACCCCATGCCGGGCAGCATGCAGAGACGTCGATGCGCGACCGAGCTTATTTCTGGAGAAAGTTTTGCACAACCCACCCTGTGGCGCCTGCGCTATCACGGACCTGCCACCAGGTATAGTTGTTGGCCTCCTCAGGCCCGCCGATGATCTCGACCGAAGCGCCCTCAGCTAGGGTCTTGACCTTGGCGTGGCCCGTGCCCGCGCCAGCACGCATGTTCAGGCCCGCACCACCCGTGTTCACCACTTTGACCGTATCGCCCACGGCCAAGCCTACGCCGGCCTCGCTTTCGGCCGCGGTGGGCGTCGCCGCCACCTGGGCCGGGGTGGGCGTATGAGTCTTGAGCGGCAGAACCTCGCGCGTGGGTGTGGCCGTCGTATCCAGCGCCGGCAGGACTGTCTCGTCAGAGGCTTCCACGGTGGGCAACTGCTCGCGGGCGGGCTCGGTGGTCGCCACGGCCGCGGCCTGGGTCGGCTGAGCTGTGGCTTCGGGCGAGGTGTCGCCATTATCGCCTACCAACAAAGCCCAGATGCCCGCCAGCACCAGGATGACCAGGATCGGCACCACAATCCACATCCACTTGGGAAAGAGCTCCTGCCCTCCCCCACCCCCACGATAGCTGGAACGCATTCCAGAGTCAGACGCCATCGGAACGCCTCCTTAGGGCCCTTGATCACTGCAGCGATTATAGGAACTGCGTGGCAAGATGTCAATGCCAAGCGCACATCATACCGAACCATCCCCACAGACGATGCACGCCGCTGCTTGGGATCAGTGCCGAATGTGCTATACTGGTAAGGACGTATGAGGCATCTTTGGGGAGTCGCCGTGCCCGATGTACGCACCATCCTGGTAATCGACGACGATCGGCGCCTCACGACGGCGCTGGAGCTCTATCTCTCCAGCCATGGGTACCGCATCGTGTGCGCGTATGATGGGCGCGAGGGCCTTCGGGCGCTCCACGAGCACGCCCCCGATCTCGTTATCCTCGACGTGATGATGCCCGAGATGGACGGTTGGGAGACCTGCCGACGAATCCGCGAGGTCTCAAACGTGCCCATCGTCATGCTCACCGCCAGGGGCAACGAGAGCGACCGCATCACCGGCCTGCGGTTGGGCGCTGACGACTATGTCGCCAAACCGTTCAGCATGCGAGAGCTCGAGGCTCGCACCGAAGCCGTCCTGCGGCGCAGTCGCTATCAGCAACCCAAGGAACCCTCGCAGCTCTATGCCGACGACGACCTGGTGATCGACGGTGACAAGTGGGAGGTCCGCCTTTCTGGCGAGCTGGTGGGGCTGACGCCCACCGAGCTACGTGTGCTGTTCTACCTGGTCAGCCACGCCGACCGCGTGATCACCCACGAAGAGCTTTTGGAGCACGTGTGGGGCGCCGAGTACGTCGGTGAGACCGACTATCCCAAGCTCTTTGTCTGGCGCATCCGCCAAAAGATCGAGCGGGATCCCGCGCGGCCGCGCTATATCTCCACGGTGCGCGGCATCGGGTACTGCTTCAACTCGGCTCCGTAGCCGAGACTGGATGATCCGAGCATGAGGGCCAACACGCAACACAAGGCAGACGGCAACGCAGGTATCACCATCATCGGGCTGGGGCCTGGTGATGAGCGCATGCTCACCCGAGAGGCCTGGGATGCTCTTTGCTGCGCGGAGGAGGTCTACCTCCGGACCCGTCACCACCCCACCGTCGAGCATCTGCCG
>CAZUZB010000032.1:16828-20436 GCA_964624695.1 uncultured Anaerolineales bacterium
GGCGGCTGCCCCTGGGATCGCGAACAGACCCACCAAACCCTGGAGAGCAACCTACTGGAGGAGACCTACGAGGTGCTCGCGGCCCTCGATGCCGACGACCCAACCAAGCTCTGCGAAGAGTTGGGAGACCTCTTGCTGCAGATCGTCCTCCACGCCCAGATCGCCACCGAAGAAGAGACCTTTAAAGCGGTCGACGTGCTGCAGGGCATCATCGCCAAGATGGAGCGTCGCCATCCGCACGTGTTCGGCGATGCGCAGGCCAACGACAGCCAAGAGGTGCTGCGCAACTGGGAGCAGATCAAGCGCGACGAGCGGGACGACCCAGCACGATCCCTGTTCGATGGGATACCCAAGGGATTGCCAGCCCTGGCGCAAGCTCTGGAGCTCCAGCGGAGGGCGGCCCGCGTCGGGTTCGACTGGGATGCGCCCGAGCCGGTACTGGCCAAGGTGGCAGAGGAGGCTGGCGAGATCCAACGCGCCGAGGACGCTGACGCGCGTCTCGACGAATTCGGCGATCTCCTGTTCAGCCTGGTGAACGCCGCCCGCTGGATGGAGATCGATCCTGAGACGGCGCTGCGCCACGCCAACCAGCGTTTTGCGGCTCGCTTTCAGCACATCGAGCAGGGCGCCGCGGCGGCGGGGCGCCTGCTCGAGGATATGTCCCTCGCCGAGATGGACGTGCTCTGGGAACAGGCCAAAGCCGGCGAGGCCAGTGACGCCTCCCATACCCTCAATCACCATAAGGAGGTCAGCGATCATGCGTAAACTCGAGGTGCGTACCATCGCGCTGGCGGCCGTGCTCATCGCCCTCACCGCGGTGTTCACCATGTTCGTCCGCGTGCCCGTGCCGGCAACACAGGGTTATGTCAACTTTTCGGACGTAGCCACGTATTTTGCGGGGTTTGCTTTCGGTCCCGCCCTCGGATTCGCAGCAGGCGGCATCGGGGCGGGCTTGGCTGATCTGCTCGGGGGTTATGCCCAATTCGCGCCCATCACTCTGTTCGCCCACGGCCTACAAGGGCTACTGGCCGGCCTGATCGGCCGCAAGGGCACCATGCCCGCCCTGCTGATCGGGTGGGCCGTCGGTGCTATTGCCATGATCGGCATCTACTTTTTGGGGGAGATACCCCTTCTGGGGCTGGGCCCCGCACTGGCCGAGATCATCCCGAACCTGTTGCAGACCGTGGCGGGAGGACTGGTCGGCATTCCGCTCTACCTGGCCGTGCGTCGCGCCTATCCGCCCATCGCTCGCTGGCGGCCTGGGGCCGACCACGAAGACTCCCAGCCGTAGCGCAGCGCACCTCGCTCGCGCAGCCCCCTGAGACGCACGCCGCGCCTCGGGGCGATAGGAGTGCATCTTGCCCGTTGTCGAGCTTTCGCACGTCGCCTACGCCTACCCCCCGCTGGCCCCCGGGCTGCCTAGCCCCACCGTCCTGCGTGACGTCAGCCTGCGCATAGAGGCCGGCGAATTCGTAGCGTTGATGGGTCGCACCGGCGCAGGCAAATCCACCCTCTGCATGTGCCTCAACGGCGTGGTCCCGCAGAGCACCGGCGGGCGCCTCACGGGCGATATCTCCGTCCTGGGCCATGATCCCCGCCAGGTGCCCACGGCACGGCTGGCCCGCGAGGTGGCTCTCGTCTACCAAGATGCCGAATCCCAGTTGATCATGCCCACGGTGGAGGAAGAGGTCGCCTTTGGGCCAGGCAACCTGGGGATCGATCGGGCCGAGATTGCAGAGCGGGCCGCCTGGGCCCTGCGCCTGGTCGGCATCGAGGAGCTATGTCACCGGCCCCCCTCGCAACTCTCGGGCGGGCAGATGCAGCGGGTCGCCATCGCCGCCAACCTGGCCATGCTGCCGCGCCTGCTGATTCTCGACGAGCCCTTTGCGGGATTGGACCCCGCCGGCCGCCGCCAGGTCGCCACCGCCATCCGCCAACTCCGCGCCGAGCGCGAGATCGCCGTCCTGCTCGCCACCACCAACGCCGAGATCGCCGCCGAGACGGCTGACCGCATCGCCATCCTGGATGACGGCTGCATCGTGCTGGATGCCCCTCCCGCCGACGCCTTTGCTCACACCGAGATCATCGCCAAGACGGGCGTGGGACGGCCTTCCGTTACAGAGCTCGCAGCCGCCCTCAACCGCGAACTGGGCACCGCGTACGCGTGGACCACGCTCCCCCAAGCGCGCGATGACCTGGGGCAGCTACTGCTGCAAGGGCGCCCCGTATGAGCCACAATGCGATCGAGATTCGCGGCCTCTCCCACAGTTACGAGCCGCTGCATCCCGCCGTCCACGACGTGACCCTCTCCCTGCGCCAGGGGACCTGGGTCGCCATCTGCGGGCAGAACGGCGCGGGCAAGACCACCCTGGTCAAGCACCTGAACGGCCTGCTCAAGCCAACCAGCGGCGCCGTGATGGTGAACGGCCTGGACACTCGCCAGGCATCGGTCGCCGAACTGGCCCGCCATGTGGGTTTTGTGTTCCAGAACCCAGACCACCAGATCTTTTGCGCCACCTGCCGTGAGGAGATCTCCTTTGGCCCGCGCAACCTGGGCGAGCCCGACAAGGTGATCCACGCCAGGACCGAGGAGGCGTTGGCCTGGTTCGACTTGGTCCCCTATGCCGAGCACCCCCCCGCGCTCCTGAGCTATGGTCAGCGTAGACTGGTGGCCTTGGCCGCGGTGCTGGCCATGCAGCCCTCCATCTTGGTGCTGGATGAGCCCACCGTCGGCCTGGACGCCGCCTCTGCCGAGGGCTTGCTCCAGCGGATCCAGGACATCCACCGCCGGGGATGCACCATCGTGCTGGTGACCCACGACATTGCCCTGGCAGCGCGCTATGCCCAAGAGATGGTCATCATGGCCCAGGGGCGCGTGCTCTTGCACGACCAAACGCGCCCCGTGTTGGCGCAGCCCGAGATCCTCCAGCGGGCCGATCTCGAGCCGCCACAGATCACCCACCTATGCCAGAGCCTCTCCCACCTGGGGCTGCCCAAGGATGCGACCACGGTCCAGGAGGCGGCAAAGGCCATCCTGGCGCAGTTGAGGCGGCTGCCATGACCCTCTCGGTCGACCTCTATTGCCCAGGCCGATCCTGGCTTCATCGGCTGGACCCCCGCACCAAGCTGGTGATGGCGGCCTGCGGCGTGGCCATGCTGCTCGCCATGCACAGCGTGGCGCTCATCGCTGCGATGTTGGTGCTGGTGCACCTGGCTTTGCTATCGGCGCGCATCCCCTGGGCACGCATCAAGGCCATCTGGCAGCTCACCGCACCCACCATGGTTCTCATCGTCTTGTTGGGCAGCCTGATCGGGCCCCACCAGGGGCCCAATCTCGTGACGCTCTGGGGATGGGGGGTCTCGGTGGCCGCCGTTGCCAACGCGCTGGCCACTGCCCTGCGCATCGCGGCGCTGGCGCTGGTCATTTCGGTGTGGCTATTCACCACCAGCCAATCCACGCTGGTCCGTGGCTTGGTGGCCCTGGGGCTACCCTATCCGTTTGGGCTGGCGCTGGCCATGGCCTTGCGGTTCATCCCCGCCATCGCGGCCAGCTTTCACACCATCTCGGACGCACAACGGGCCCGCGCCTTGGATCTCTCCAAGGGCGG
>CAZUZB010000032.1:20536-24427 GCA_964624695.1 uncultured Anaerolineales bacterium
GCCACATGCCCCAACGAGCAATAGAACACCCGACCTTTGCCATAGGTCTTGGTCCAGGCGACGGGGACAGCCACGCCGCCAAAATCGGTGACGGCCAGCACGTGGTTGGCTGGGTCCACATGCATATAGTACTGCTCGGAGCTCACGCTGAAATCGTGTAGCCCTTTGGTGATGACGTGATCGTGATCCACGATCCGCACCATGTACTCGACGCCATCGCCTCCAGGATGCGCCACCCACTGACCACCTACCATGAACTGGTACTCTGTCTCCTGGCGGAACGAGTCGCCCATCCCGCCATGCACCCCCGCGATGCCCACGCCCCCCTGGACCGCTTCCAGCATCGGCTGAAGCTGTTCCCGGGTGATGCTGCCCATGGTCCACTCGGGCACCAACAGGTCGAACTCTTCCAGGGGCAGCTCGGCAAAGGCATCGAGTGTATCGCGCACGGTCACGTTGAACCCCTGCCCACGCAACGCACCCGCCAGGATGTCAGCGACCTGCTTGGGCTCATGCCCTTCCCAGCCACCCCATACGATCAAAGCTTGCTTCATGGTCTCCCTCGCCTTTCGTCGTCACAGACTGGCATCCTTCTACCATGCGCCCCCCTAGCCGTCAACCCGCTCGCCACAGCCCAGAGCCATGGTATAATGGCCACACGCAGCAAAGGATGGCAGGGTGAGAGCGGAATTGGGGCAGGTGGAAACAGCCGCCAACGGGGCAGCGCCAAGGGTCGCTCGGAGGAACTTCCTCCGAGCGGGTGTGGCCCTGATCGCTGGCGCCCTCGTCCCTGGTCTGACAGGCTGCCGCACCCGCCAGATCGAGATTCCCAAGATCATCGAAAAAGAGGTCATCAAGGTGGTGACCCAGATCGTGCAACAGACGGTGATCGTGGCCGCCACCCCTGAGGCCGACCCACAAGAGCCAGCAGCCGTCGCAACCCCTACCACGCCAGCCCCCGAGCCGCCCACGTCCATCACCATCGACGGTATGCGCCACGGTTGGCATGCCTTTGCCCAGCGCATGGCCCCCACCTTCCAGGAGTTGTTCCCCCGCACGCGGTTGACTTGGCGCAGCGTCACGCCGTGGCCGCAGTTCGCCCAGCGACTCGCCGCGCTGGCAGCCGCTGGGGATCTCGGCGACCTGGTGGAGGCGCCGCTGGGCACGCCCATCCGCCGGTGGGCCGATGATCAGATCATCGCGCCCCTCGATGACCTGATCGAGGACGAGGGATATGACCTCCAGGGGGTCTTTGCTGCCGCGCTAGATCAGGCCTCACACAAGGGAAGCCTCTATGGCGTCCCCCTGGTGGCGCATCCAGGAGACTGCCTGATCCTGGTCAACAGCGAAAAGGTGGACCCTGAACAGGCGCTGGAGAACGGCGCCCTCCGCGAGGATATCTCCGAGCTGAGCCAGCTAGACGATCTGGCTGCGGGATGGGCGTATCTCGATGACGTGAGCATGCCTGCCGCCTGGAGTCTGTTGGGGGCCTTTGGGGCCCGGTGGCTCAACCAATGGGGCACACAGAGCACCCTCCAGACGTCACCGAGCGAACGCGCGCTAGAGTGGGCCGCGACCGTTCGTCGCCAGGGCCTGGCCCCACCGCTCGGTCATGCTGCCCACCCGCCCGAGACACTCTATTCTCGTGGCGAGCTGGCGATCCTGCGGACCTCGTTCGCCAAACTGTGGCTGCTCAAACGCACCGATCGGCTACCCGAGAGCACGGTGGCCGGGTTGATGGGATCCTATGGGGAGGCGGAGGCCGTTGCGCCGAGCGGAGAGGTGGTCGGTGTAGCTTACTGCATGACTCCGTCCTGCCAGGCACCAGAGCTGGCGCTGCAGTGGATCAAGTTCATGACCACCCGCGAGATGGGGGTACAGATGCTCTTGGGTGGATACGGCCCACCGGGAGCGCGGCTGACCGCCTGGCACGACCCACGCGTGCTCGACTATATGCCTGCCTGCGCGCCGCTGGGAGAGCGCTGCGCGGCCCTCACCACCCAGCCGCTGCCATGGAACCTGGCAACCAGCGCCTGCTTTGTCGCGTGGAACCAGCGCATCGACGCCCTCTGGGATGCCGAGACTCCTGTGAACGAGCTGGCGAGCGAGCTATCTCGCGCCATCACCGAGATCCTCAGCCTCCCCAGCGACCAGACCAGCCTCTAGACGCACACCCCCTGGATGACAGGCTGGCTTAGCCGTGACGGCGAGCGGCCTCGGCCACAAACTCGCGAAATAGCGGATGGGGGTTGTTCGGGCGCGACTTGAACTCGGGGTGAAACTGGCTTCCGATCATAAAGGGATGATCGCGCAGCTCCCCGATCTCGACCAGATGGCCGTCGGGCGACTGGCCGCTCCACACCATGCCGGCCTCTGCCAGGCGGTCACGATAATCGTTGTTGATCTCAAAACGATGCCGATGGCGCTCTGACACCTCGCTTGTGCCATAGACCCGCTGAGCCAAGGTGCCCTCCGCCAAGTCGCACGGGTACGTGCCCAGCCGCATGGTGGCTCCCTTGTCCACTATGCCGCGCTGCTCGGGCATCAGATCCACCACAGGATGGGCACACGCCTCGTCGAACTCGGAGCTGTTGCAGCGCGTATCCCCCA
The DNA here is from genome assembly GCA_964624695.1 of uncultured Anaerolineales bacterium. GTDB lineage: Bacteria > Chloroflexota > Anaerolineae > UBA1429 > UBA1429 > DAIRUQ01. The sequence goes on from CAZUZB010000032.1 coordinate 23,147, forward strand.
GGACGTGCCTGGCGAAATCGATCACCATCACCTGCAAGCCCAAACATAGGCCCAGGTAGGGCACCTGATTCTCGCGCGCATAGCGGGCCGCCAGCACCTTGCCCTCGACACCGCGCTCGCCGAACCCGCCAGGCACAATGATGCCATCGGCCGCCTGCAGACGATCCCAACCCTCGCCTCTCTCGAGCCCTTCGGCGTCGACCCAATCCAGCTCGAGGCCACGCTCGTGGTAGCCCGCCGCGTGTTGTAGCGCCTCCTGGACCGAATAGTAGGCATCGTGAAGGCCCACGTACTTGCCTACCAGGGCGATGCGCACCTCTCCTTTGGGATGCTTCATCCGTTGCACCATCTCGCGCCAGGCGGCGAGGTCGGGCTCGCGTTCTCCCAGTTGCAGCCTGCGCTCCAAGTAGCGGCCCAGGCCATAGTCCTCCAGCACCAAGGGCACTTCGTAGATGGTCTCTGCGGTCTCCAGGGGGATGACGGCCTCGCGGTCGACGTCGCCAAACAACGAGATCTTGTCCAGATGCTCCGCATCGATGGGATAGTCAGCGCGGCAGAGCACCACATCGGGGTGGACGCCGATGGAACGCAACTCGCGGATGCTGTGCTGGCTGGGCTTGGTCTTGAGCTCATTGGTGGACTTGATCATGGGGAGAAGGGTGAGATGCACATAGCAGGTGTTCGCCTGGCCCTCATCCTTGCGCATCTGACGGATCGCCTCGAGGAACGGCTGGCTCTCGATATCGCCCACGGTGCCGCCGATCTCGACGATGACCAGATCAGCGCCGCTCTTTTCGGCCACCAAGCGGATCCGCCGCTTGATCTCGTCGGTGATGTGGGGAATCACCTGCACGGTGCCGCCGAGAAAATCACCCCGCCGCTCGCGAGCAAACACCTCGGAATAGATCCGCCCCGTGGTGATGCTCGAGTCCTCGGTCAGGGCGATATCGACAAACCGCTCATAGTGCCCCAGATCGAGATCGGTCTCGGTGCCATCCTCCAGGACAAACACCTCACCATGCTGATAGGGCGACATGGTGCCAGGATCGACGTTGAGGTAGGGGTCGAGTTTCTGGACGGAGACGCTCAGCCCGCGCGCTTTGAGGATGCGCCCCACCGAGGCGGCGGCGACGCCCTTGCCCAAGCCCGAGACAACGCCGCCGGTGAAAAAGAGAAACCGGGTCATCTGTACCCTCCCATGTGATCTGGGGCACAGTGCCCGGGTGCAGAGTATAGCATGGCAGCGCGTTGCCCACAAACCCGCGCGCCGAAATCGGCGCG